>CAUZTZ010000034.1:0-20153 GCA_963582805.1 Alphaproteobacteria bacterium | reverse complement strand
ATGTACTTACGTTGAACAAGGGGACTTTTCGTTATGGATAAACAGGTATCATGGTGGGAGCCGGGCGATTGGAACGGCTTCTTCGGACTTGGCACCAACGTTCTGGTCAACCTGCTGGTTCTGACCGGACTTTTGAAATTCGTCATCGGTATTCCCGATGCAACCCTGTTTGGAACCATCCTGCCCGCCATCGGACTGATGTTGTTCCTGGGCAATATGTATTACGCGTTGATGGCCCGCCGCCTCGGCGAAAAGGAAGGGCGCAGCGATGTCACCGCGCTGCCGTCCGGGCCCAGCGTGCCGCACATGTTCTTCGTGGTCTTCGCTATCATGCTGCCCATCAAGGCCAGCACCGGCGCCTGGCAGACGGCCTGGCAGGCCGGCATGATCTGGGTGTTTGTCGAAGGTATCATGCTGTTCCTTTGCGCCTTTATCGCCCCCACCATCCGGCGGTTGACGCCGAGGGCGGCGCTACTCGGCACCTTGGCGGGCATTTCCATCACCTTCATTTCCATGCGCCCGGCGTTCGAGATCGCGGAAACACCGATCATCGGCTTCGTGTCGCTGGCGATCATTTTCGCGGCCTGGTATGGCGGCGTGAAGTTCCCGGGCAAAATTCCGGGCGGGCTGCTGGCCATTGCGGTCGGCACCGCTTTGGCGTGGCTGTCCTATGCGTTCGACTGGGGTTTCGGCAACGTCAACCCGGACGGCGTATCGGGCTCGGTTGCCAGCCTCGGCTTCTCCTTCGCCTGGTTCCAGTTCGACAATCTTTGGGCGGGGCGCGAGTTTCTGGGCCTGGTCCTGGTGACCGCCATTCCGTTCGGCATCTATGACTTCATCGAAGCCATGGATAATGTGGAAAGCGCATCGGCTGCGGGCGACGAATACAGCGTCCGCGAAGCGGTCAGCGCCGAGGGCATCATCAGCCTGATCGGCACGCTGCTTGGCAGCCCATTCGCCAACGCCGTTTATATCGGCCATCCGGGCTGGAAATCCATCGGCGGGCGGGTCGGCTATTCGGTGGCCACCGGCGTCATGGTTCTGGTGCTGACATGGCTGTCCATCGTGCCGTTGCTGCTATCGATTATTCCGGTGGTGGCGATCATCCCGATCCTTCTCTATCTCGGGGCCCTGATCGGCGCCCAGGCCTTCCAGGCAACGCCAAAAGGCCACGCGCCGGCGATTATTCTGGCGCTGGTTCCCAACCTCGCGGCTTGGGCCAAGGTGCAGATCGATGGCTCTCTTGGCGCGGCGGGCACCAATGCCGCCCAGGTCGGGTTCGATAAGATGGCGCAGAACGGCGTCCTCTATCAAGGCATGGAAGTGCTGGCCGGCGGCGCCGTCGTCACCGGCCTTTTGTGGGGCGCCATGGTGGTGTTCCTGATCGACCGCAAGCCAAGCGCGGCTGGCGTCACTTCGATCATCGCCGCCGTCCTCGCCTTCTTCGGCTTCATCCACGGTTCCGCCGTGGGTTGGTCAGTGGCGCCGACGATGGCGCTCTCCTATGGGTTGGTTGCGATCTTGTTTTTCGCATTCGCCACCATGGATGCGGAACCGCAGGCAGCTGAGTAGTTGCCGCCGGTACTGCATAGTACCCTGATTGAGACAAACGGACCCGTCCGGTGGGATAATCCCCGCCGGGCGGGTTCGCCCGTTTCGCCGGCGCCAATGGGGCGCGCCCGGGCGCTTTCCATAGGCCCCGGCATCGATCCGTTGCATTTCCACGGAACCGTTCACAGCGTTTTCGGCCGTGCGCTCAATATTGGGCTCGATAGCGGCAGATTGGCGGCGCTGGTGGCAACCGAGCTGCCCAACGCGCCGGCTACCATCCGCGTTGATCCTGGCGGGCGGGCGTTCACCGAATTCGCCGTGCCCGGCGAGACCGCCGCCTGCCGGGCCGGTATATTGCGATTTGGCGGCGGGCTGACCGTTGATTTGCGCAGCGCCCAAAGTTGGCTCGCCGAAGCGCCTGACGGGCGCCCCAACAAAGCGGCATGGCAAAGCCTTTATAATATAACTACCCGGACGACCATGGCTGGCGAGCTTAAACAATGGCCCGGTCTGCGGATTTGCCTGCACCCGGAGAATTTTGGCGACATGCCGCCAGGCCGGCTGATCGCAACCCTCGATCCGTTGGTTGGGCTAGGGCCCGGCCTGACGCCGGCGGGGGACGATTTTATCGCCGGGCTGGCCGCCGCGCTCTATTGGTCGGGGAGCGGCTCGCTATTGGCGCCGCACCTGCCCGGCTGGGCGGCGCGCACCACCCAAGTCAGCCGCTGGCTTATTCTGGACAGCTCGGCCGGCCAGATCAACCAGCCGGTTTGTGATCTGGCCCAAGCCCTGGCAAGCGACGGCGCTGCGCCAGCGGCGGACGCGGTATTGAAACTGGGCCACCTATCAGGCACAGCCATGATCTTGGGTCTGCTGGCGGGCTATGGGTTCGCCTGGCCCGATCTCGCGGCGGATAGGGGGGCGGCGGCCTGATGAGCGCATTACAAAAGATATTCCCGGGCATGTACCGGGATTCGGTTGCCCTGATGCGGCTGTCGGCGGAAGCGTCGGAGCTGCCCGGTATCGAAGCGGTCTCGGCGATCATGGCGACCGAGGCCAATATCGCCCTGCTGGCCGAAGCCGGATTGCTGGACGGGTTGCCGGATGCGGGCCCCAACGATCTATTGCTGGTCATCCAGGGCGGCGATGATGCGGCGATTGCCGCCGGCGCCGACTTTATCGAAAGCGCTCTCAATGATACCCCGGATGCGGGCGGCGAAGGCGGCGGCGAGGCGGCCCTGCCGCACTCTGTTGAGGCCGCGCTTTCATCACAGCCGGCGGCCAACCTCGCGCTGATATCGTGCCCCGGCGAATATGCGGGCGCCGAGGCCATGAAGGCGCTGCGCCTCGGCCTCGACGTGATGCTGTTCTCGGACAATGTTTCGGTTGCGGACGAAGTGGCCTTAAAAACCTTGGGCGATGAAATGGGCCGCCTCGTGATGGGGCCCGACTGCGGCACCGCCATTATCAACGGCGTGCCGCTCGGTTTCGCCAATGTGGTGCGCCCGGGCAATATCGGTCTGGTGGCGGCTTCGGGCACCGGGCTGCAGCAGGTGTCTTGCCTGATCGATGATCTGGGCGGCGGCATCTCCCAGGCCATCGGCACCGGCGGGCGCGATTTGAAATCCGAGGTCGGCGGGCGCGCCATGATGCGCGGATTGGAAATGCTGGCAGCGGATACCGGGACCGAGGTGATCGTGCTCATATCGAAGCCGCCGGACGCGGACGTCGCCAAGCGCCTCATGGATATGGCAGAGAATTGCGGCAAACCGGTGGTCATCAATTTTTTGGGCGCGGGCGGCGGCGCGGCCACCCTGGAAGAGGCCGCGCATCTGGCGGTTGCCGCCGCCAATGGCGAGACGGCGGATATCGCAAACTTGCCGCGTCACAATCTGGACGCGGATGGTGTGGCCAAGGCGCGCGCCGCTCTCGGCCCCGCGCAGGGCAGTATCCGCGCCCTTTATAGCGGCGGCACTTTCGCCTATGAGACTATGCTGATTTTGCAGCCGTTGCTGGGGCCAATCTGGTCGTCATCGCCCCTGGACCCCGATGGGCTGCTGGATGATCCCTGGCAAAGCCGGGGCCATACGGTTATCGATCTCGGCGACGACATCTTCACCCGAGGCCGCCCGCACCCGATGATCGATCACCGCCTCCGGGGCGAGCGAATTGTCCAGGAAGCGGCGGACGCGGAGACGGCGGTGATCCTGTTGGATGTGGTGCTCGGCTACGGCTCCCACGATGATCCGGCCGGCGAACTGGCCGCCGCCATCGGTGAGGCCAGAGACATTGCCGAGGCGGCTGGCCGCTGGGTTAATTTCGTCGGCTTTGTCTGCGGCACCGATGCCGATCCGCAAAACGCCGCCCGCCAAGCCGAAGTGCTCACAGGCGCCGGCGTGCTGCTGACACCGTCCAATGCCCAGGCCGCACGCCTCGCCGCCGATATTGTGGGGAGCGGCCCATGAGCAGCGATTTGTTTCATAGCGATCTGAGCGTCGTCAATGTGGGCTTGGGCAGCTTTGCCGATGCCATCGACGGCGCCGGCGGCCAGGCCATCCGCACCGATTGGCGCCCGCCCGCCGGCGGTGATGTGGATGCCGGGGCCGCCGTCGCCGCGTTGATCAACGATGCCCAAATCGACGCTGCCAACGAGACCGCCTTCGCCAATTATTTGGCGGCGCAGCCCATCTTGGAAGGCGTCGGGCGCGCCGGTGATTGTCTGCCCGGTATGGGCGAGCGCACCATCACCCATTCCGGCCCGCCCGTGGCTTGGCAAGATATGTGCGGCCCGGTGAAGGGCGCCATCATCGGCGCCATCATCTATGAGGGCTGGGCGGCGGACGAGGCGGTTGCCCAGGCGCTGGCGGACAGCGGCGAGGTTACCTTCGCCCCCTGCCATCATCATAATGCGGTCGGCCCCATGGCCGGCATCATCAGCCCGTCCATGCCGGTCTGGATCGTCAAGAACAGCAGCTCCGGCAATATGAGTTATTGCACCCTCAACGAAGGTCTTGGCCGGGTGTTGCGCTTTGGCGCCTTCGACGGCGAAGTGCTGGAGCGGCTCAACTGGATGCAGGATGTGCTGGCCCGGGTGATGGACGCGGCGCTGG
Organism: Alphaproteobacteria bacterium; assembly: GCA_963582805.1. Classification (GTDB taxonomy): domain Bacteria; phylum Pseudomonadota; class Alphaproteobacteria; order Rhodospirillales; family UBA2165. Next base: position 15,492 of record CAUZTZ010000034.1, on the reverse strand, counting down.
ACGTGCTCGGCGGCATCGACATCAAGACCATCATGGCCCAGGCCCTGCACATGGGCGACGAGGTTCATAACCGCAACGCGGCGGCCACCTCGCTGCTGATCAAGGCGTTGATCCCGGCGGCCCTGCGCTCCGGCCTCGATCAGGCGGAGATTGCCGCCGCCATCGAGTTCATGGCCGGCAACGATCATTTCTTCCTCAACATCTCCATGGCGGGCTGCAAATCCATGCTCGATGCGGCGCATGGCATCGCGGGTTCGACCATAGTAACCGCCATGTCCCGCAACGGCGTTGAATTTGGCATCCGCGTATCGGGGGCCGGCGATCAATGGTTTACGGCAGAAGCGCCGGTGGTCGACGGGCTCTATTTCCCCGGCTATTCCATGGCCGACGCGGCGCCCGATCTCGGCGACAGCGCCATTACCGAAACCGCCGGGCTTGGCGGCTTTGCCATGGCGGCCTCGCCGGCCATTGTCCAGTTCGTCGGCGGCACCCCGGCGGACGCCATCCTGCGCTCCCGCGAAATGCAGCAAATCACCTTGGGCCGCAACCCCGCCCTGACCCTGCCGGCGCTCAATTTCGGCGGCACCGCGGCGGCAATCGATGTGCGTAAAGTAGCCGACCAATCGGTCCTGCCGATCATCAATACCGGCATCGCCCACAAAGAGGCTGGCATCGGCCAGATCGGCGCCGGCATCACCAGGGCGCCGATGGAATGTTTTGCCAAAGCGGTGCGCTGGGCCGCCGACAACAAGGCGGGCGGCTGATGGCCGACACAAAAGGCACGGTAGTCATCGCCGTCGGCGGCAATTCCTTGATTGTCAGTAAAGACCGCCAGACCATTCCCGACCAATACGAAGCGGCGGTGGCCACGGTCAAACATATCGTCAATATGATCGAGGCCGGCTGGAACGTGGTCATCACCCACGGCAGCGGCCCGCAGGTTGGTTATATCCTGCGCCGCTCGGAACTGGCCATCGCCGAGATCGCGCCGGTACCCATGGATTATGCCGACGCCGATATCCAGGGCGCCGTCGGCTACATGTTCCAGCGCGCCTTGCATAACGAATTCGTCAAACGCCATATGGACAAGCGCGCCGTCGCCGTCGTCACCCAGGTTCTGGTGGCTGGCGATGATCCGGCCTTCGAAAATCCAACCAAACCGATCGGCCCACAACTGGACGAGGCGACCGCCAAAAAGCGCGCCGCCGATTTGGGCTGGGATGTGAAGGACGACGCCGGGCGCGGCTGGCGCCGGGTGGTGCCCTCGCCCAAGCCGGTGGAAATAATCGAGTTGGCGCAGATAAGACTGCTCGCGGCTGGAGGCTTTGTGGTCATCGCCTGCGGCGGCGGCGGCATTCCGGTGCTGACCAACGAAAAGGACTATCTGGTGGGCGTCGAGGCGGTGATCGACAAAGATTTGGCCTCGGCGCTTTTGGCGGCAAATTTGGGCGCCGAGCGCTTTATCATCTCCACCGATGTGGAACAGGTGGCGCTCAATTGGGGCACGCCGAAGCAAAGCTGGCTGGCAGATGTCAGCCTGGCCGAGGCCGAACGCTTGTTGGCCGATGACCAGTTCGACGCCGGCTCCATGGGCCCCAAGGTGGAAGCCATGACCGAATACCTAAGGCATGGCGGCGGCGTCGGCGTCATCACCAACCCGGAAAACCTGGATGCCGCGCTAGCGGGCGACGCCGGCACGCGGTTCTCTGTCTAGGCGGGATTGGCCTTCCCAAACCGGCCGTTATAATACGGCCTCAATAACAATCGGGGAGCGAGCGGCGTGCAATCAGTCGGCGTCGATATCGGCGGGACATTTACGGATCTGGTGGGGCTTCGCGACGGCGAGATCGTCACCGGCAAAACTTCCACCGTGGTCGATGATCCGGCCAAGGGGGTCGCCAATTGCCTTGAAGACGCGGGCACCGATTTGGCCGCCGTTGAAGTGTTTCTGCACGGCTCCACCATCGCCATCAATACGGTGCTGGAAAGGAAGGGCGCGCGCGCCGCATTGCTGACCACCGAAGGATTTCGCGACGTCTATGCCATTGGCCGCTCCAACCGGCCGGAAGGCTTCAATTTGGAATTCACCCGGCCGAAGCCGCTGATCGCCCGGCATCTGTCGTTCGAGGTGGCCGAGCGGCTGAACGCCAAGGGCGAGGTGTTGACGGCGTTGGACGAGGAAGCGGTTGCGGCTCTGGCCGGGCGCTTGAGCGAAGCCGGCGTCGAAGCCATCGCCATCTGTTTTCTGCATTCCCACGCCAACCCGGCCCACGAAGCCCGCGCCGGAGAGATTTTGGCCGCCGCCTGCCCGGATATTTTCGTTACCCAATCTTCCGACATTTTGCGCGAGTACCGGGAATATGAGCGCATGTCGACGACGGCGCTCAACGCCTATGTGGGGCCGAGGGTGCGGGGGTACTTGGATCGGTTGGACGCGCATCTGGAGGCAGGAAAATTCGCCGGCCAGGTACAGATCATGCGTTCCAACGGCGGCACCATGTCTTTGGATCAGGCGCGCACCGAGCCGGTATCGATGATGGAATCGGGGCCCGTTGCCGGCATGATCGGCGCCGGCCATCTGGCCAGCATATTGGGTTTTGATCAGTGCATCGGCTTCGACATGGGCGGCACCACGGCCAAGACGTCGATGTTTCGGGATGGCCAGCCCGCCATCCACGAAGAATATTATATCGGCGGTTATGCCAGCGGCCAGCCGTTGCAGCTCCCGGTCGTCGATATCATCGAGATCGGCGCCGGCGGCGGCTCCATCGCCTGGGTGGACGGCCATGGCGGCATCCATGTTGGGCCGGAAAGCGCCGGCGCCGATCCGGGTCCGGCCTGCTACGGCAAGGGCGGTGCGGACCCGGTGGTTACCGATGCGGATTTGTTGCTGAACAGGCTCAACGGGGCGCGCTTTTTATCGGGGCGCATGGGGCTCGACCGGGCGCTGGCGGAGCGCGCCGTCGCCGGCAAGATCGCCGGCCCCCTTGGTTTGAGCGCCAACGACGCCGCCCTCGGCATCGCCCGCATCACCGACAATGCCATGTCGCTTTCCGTGCGCGCGGTTTCGGTGGCCAGGGGCTCGGACCCACGCGACTGCGCGATGATCGCCTTTGGCGGCGCCGGGCCCTTGCACGCTTTGTCCATCGCCCGCGACATCGCCATCCCGGCCGTGGTGATCCCCCAATATCCAGGCAATTTCTCCGCCCTCGGCATGTTGCTGGCGCCCTGGCGGCAGGATTTCGTGCGCACCTTCGTTGCCGATCTGGCCGATGTCACCGAAGACGCCGCCAACCATGTCATCGCCGAATTGGCGGCGACCGCCACGGCCAAGCTGGCCTCGGAAGCCATAGCCATCGAGGCCGCCGAATTTCAATTCGCCGCTGATTTACGCTATGTGGGGCAAGAACATACCATCCCCATCAACTTCGCCGCGGCGGCCGATCTTACCGGTGGCGGCTCCGGCAGCTTGCGCGCTGATTTCGACGCCGCCCACGACACCCGCTATGGCCACGCGGCCCCCACCGAGCGTATCCAGCTTGCCAATATCCGCCTGACGGTGACGGTGGCGAGAGGCGGCGCCAACGTGGCGGAATGGCTGGCGGCCCCGTTCCACGCCGGCGATGCCCAGCCGGAAGAAAGCCGCGATGTGATTTTCGATGATCCCGATCAGCCACAAGCGGCGCGCATCCTATGGCGGCCCGGTCTGGCGGCGGGAACCGAAGTGGAAGGCCCGGCGGTGATCGAAGAGCCCAATTCCACGACCTTGTTGTATCCCGGCGATCAAATGCATATCAGCGAGCATGGCCACATGATTATTGCCGTGGGCCAGGGCTGATAAATTCGTTAAGATAAAACCATGAATGTGCACCCCATCACCCTGGAAGTCGTCCGCAACGCCTTCGTTGCCTATTCCGAAGAAATGGCGACGGCGCTCTGCCGCTCGGCCTACAATATGATGATCTACGAGGTGCGCGATTTCTGTTGCGGGCTGATCGATACGGAAGGGCGCTTGATATCGCAGAACTCCGGCGGCCTGCCGATCTTCCTCGCCGATCTCGGCGTTGCGGTTCTGGATGGGATCGAACGCTACGGCCTGGATGGGTTCGAGCCCGGCGACGTGATCATCATGAATCACGGCGGCGTCTGCGGCCAGCACCTCAACAACATGGTCATCTATACGCCCTGCTTTCACGAAGGCACGCTGGTCGCCTTTGCCGCCAACCGGGCCCATTGGGTCGATGTGGGCGGCTCGCGCATGGGCTTCGGCTCCTACGATACCACCGAGATCTATCAGGAAGGATTGCAGCTCCGGTCTTTGAAAATCTATGCGGCCGGCAAGCGCAACGACAGCCTGTGGCAGGTGCTGGAAGACAATATCCGCTTCCCGGAAAGCTCCTTGGGCGATCTGCGCGCACAAATCGCTTCTTGCAATATTGCCGACCGGCGCCTGGCTGAACTTTATGACCGCTACGATCACGCCACCATCGCTGCCTGCATCGCCACCATCTGGGATCAGGCCGAGGCCGAAGCCCGGGACGTGGTCACCGAAATTCCCGACGGCACCTACGAAGCGGAAAGCTTCCTCGACAATGATGGCCGCGATACAGAAACGCCGCTCCGGGTCAAAGCCAAGGTGACCATCAACGGCTCGGACATGGTGATCGATTATACCGGCATGAACAGCCAAGTGAACTCGCCGTTGAATTCCGGCCATTCCGGCGGCCTGGCGGCGGCGCGCATCGCGTTCAAGTGCCTGACCCTGCCGAACGCGCCGGTCAACGAAGGCTGTTTCCGCCCGCTGGAGCTGATTTCGCCGGAAGGCACCATGGTCAATGCCAGATCCCCCGCCGCCATCGGGCTTTGGAGCGTCGCCATGCCCACCGTGGTCGATACCATCTTGAAGGCCCTGGCGCCGGCCTTGCCGGACCGCATTCCGGCGGCGCACAAGGCGGACATGGGCGGCTGCTCGTTCCACGGCTTTTGGGAGGACAGCGGCAAGCGCTTTTTGCTGATGAACATCATGGGCGGCGGCTGGGGCGGCAAGCCGGGCGGCGACGGCGAAAGCGCCGCCATGTCCATCTGCCAGGGCGACGTGCGCAACGCCCCCATCGAAGTGCAGGAGATGAATTATCCGTTCCTGGTGGAGTGCCACAAGCTGCGCACCGATTCCGGCGGCGCCGGGCGCACCAGGGGCGGCCTTGGGGTCGAGGTGCGCTATCGCTGCCTGCAGGCGACGCAAGCCAACATCAATCTGGACCGTACATTCGATGCCCCCTGGGGGCTGCACGGCGGCAAGGCGGGCGCCGTCAACAAGGCCATTGTCCGGCGCACCGATGGCTCAGAAGAAACCGTGCTCAAGCAAACCAATCTGCAATTGAACGCCGGCGACAGCGTTACGTTTTTGACCGGCGCCGGCGGCGGCTACGGCCCGCCCGGGGAGCGCCCGAGAGACGCCATCAACAGCGATATCGAGGCCGGTATTATTACCGAAGAAGCCGCATTAAAAGATTACGGCGCCGAAGGAGGGGGAGAATGAGCAAAGTTCACGAAGAACGCAGCCAGCGCATCAAGGACGCCCTGGCGGAACAGGGCCTCGACGGGGTGCTGGTCTACGGCAATGCCTGGCGGGTCGATTATCTGCGCTTTGCCGCCGATTATTCGGTGCTGGAAGGCGACGCCGTCGCCATCGTCTTCGCCGATGGCGATACCCATATTATCGTCGAGGGACCGGTCGAAGGCGCCCGCGCCCGGGCCGCCCGCCCCGATGCCACTGTTACCGCCACTGACGATCTCATCGCCGCCGCGCGGGCGCAAATGAAAGCCTTCGGCAACCGCAAGATCGCCATGGCGCCCGTTGATCTGATGCCGTTCGGGATGACTGGCGGCGACGATGCGCCCAAGATGGAAGACGCAACGTCGCTGATGGATGCGCTGATGCGGGTCAAATCACCGGCGGAGGTGGAGACCATCCGCCGCGCCACCGATATGGCCGACAAGGGCTACGAAGTGTTCGTCGATGCCGCCAAGCCGGGCCGCGCCGAGTTCGAAGTGGTCGCCGAGATCGAAGGTTTCTTCCGGGCCGAGGGATGCCAGGAGAACTTCATGCTGATCGGTTCCGGCGGCGTTGAAGTGATGGGCATGCATCCCGCCGGCACACGGCGCATCAAAGCCGGCGATCTGGTCACCACCGAGCTAAGCCCTTGCGTCGATGGCTATTATTCGCAAATTTGCCGCACCCTTGTGGTCGGCGAGCCGACCGAATTGCAGATCAAATCCTTCACCGTGTTTCAGGACGCGGTGGATGCGGGGTTTGCCATATTGAAGGCCGGCGTGACGGCGGGCGAGGTGGCCATTGCCGAAAACGATGTGTTCCGCGCTCGCGGCCTCGGCAAATACACCACCTCTGAATATACAAGGGTTCGTGGCCATTCCCTTGGCCTGTTCGTGGATGGCAAGCCGCCCTTGCTGGAGGATGTGGAGACGGTTCTGGAAGCCGGCGCCTTTTTGATCATCCATCCCAACACCTACCATCCGGACGCCGGCTATATGGTGCTGGGCGACGCCGCCCTGGTGACCGAGGACGGCTATATCAGCTTTTCGAAGACGCCGCGCGAATTGATCGTTGCGGCCATATAAGGGGAGATGCCATGCGGCGTGGATTGCTGAACTGGTCGAAAGAAGAATTGCCCGAGAGCGTATTCGACGGCCGCGTCAACCGTTTGCGGGGCGCCATGATTGATGCCGATATGGGTGCCATGCTGGTCTATACCAACTTTCCGCGCCCGGCGGCGGTCTCGTACCTCACCCATTTCGTGCCCTATTGGAACCAGTGTCTGGCGGTTGTCCTGCCCGAAGGCCCGCCGGTGCTGATCGTCAGCCTGTCCAAAAGGGTGGCCGGCTGGATCAAGGAAACCGCCCATGTGGCAGACGTGATCTGCACCCCCAATATCGGCGCCGAATTGACATCGTTGCTGGCCGGTGCCGGATTGGCATCGAACAAGATCGGCATTGTCGAGATGGACAAGACGCCGCGCCCGATTGTCCAGGCAGTGCTGGACGCCGATGCGGGCTACCATGTATCGGACGCCAGCGCCCTGTTCGCCGGCGTGCGCAACCCCGCCGACGCGGCCGAGGTTACCCTGTCGGCAAAGGCCGCCAAGATGGCTGCCGACGCCTTATCCGGCGCCGCCCAGAATGGCGGCGATCCCGATCTGGCGGCCATCGAGCGTGATGTGCGCCTGGCCGGCGCCGAGGATGTGTTCATGGATATCGCGCCGGATCTGACCCGGGATGCCAACTATATCCGCGCCGACAAGCCGATGGCGCTTGGCGACCGTTATGCCATCAGATTAAGCGTCGTTTATAACGGCAGTTGGGTCCGCTATGGCCGCAGTTTCGACCGTGCCGGGAACGCCGAGGCCGATGCGGCCATCAACGATTATCTGGCCGCCGCCATCCCGCCCTTGGAAGACGGCGCCGACTTGGTGCATCTCGGGGTTCATGCCAACGCGGCAACGCCGCTGCAATGGGAAGGCGTGGTGGTTGAGGGCTGCATCGGCTGCTCGCCGCTTCAAATTCTGCCCATGCCGCCGGCCGGGGCGGTGCTCTCACTGGGCTTCAGCTTTCGGGACAAAATTGGACATTGGCTGGCCGACGAGCCGGTTAAATTGGCCGACTATCCTGGCAAGCGCGCGCAGCGGCTGGTCAAGGGCTGACGCCGAAATTGGGGGATTGAGACATGGCAACCGTTCTGGTAACCGGATCGAACCGGGGCATCGGCCTGGAATTCGCGCGCCAATATGCGCAAGCCGGCTGGCGGGTTATCGCCACCTGCCGCAATCCGGTTGCCGCCGCCGATTTGAACGCGATCACCGGCGATATTGAAGTGCGCAAACTGGATATGATGGATCTGGACGCCATCGATGCCCTCGCCGCCGATCTGGACGGCACCGCCATCGACGTTTTGATGCTCAACGCCGGCATCAATCCGCAGCCGGAAGCGCCGCCTTCGCCCGGCACCGATTACGTGGCATGGGCGGATGCCTTCCGCACCAATACCATGGCGCCCTTGCGCGCCGCCGTGGCCTTCGCCGATCATGTGACGGCATCGGAGCAGAAAGTCATCGCCTCGATCTCAAGCGGCAACGCGTCCATTGAGCGCAATCCCGGCGGCAATTATGTCTATCGAAGCACCAAGGCAGCGCTGAACCTCTGCATGAGCGGGCTATCCAGAGAATTCAAATATCGCGGTACCACGATTATCATGCTGTCGCCGGGCTGGGTGCGCACCGATATGGGCGGGCCCAATGCGGCGCGCTCGCCGGAAGAATCGATCAGCGATATGCGCGCCATCATCGAAGGCCTCAAAATCGGGGATAATGGCCGCTTTATCCATTTCGACGGAACCGACGTTCCCTGGTAACTGCGAACAACGAAAGTTGATTGGATTGCTGATGACCCTGGAACTTTATAATTTCCCAGCCTCCACCTGCAGCCAGAAGGTGCGCCTCTGCCTGTTCGAGAAGGGGCTGGAATTCACCGACACGATATTGAATTCCGGCAAAGGCGAACATTTGACGCCGGAATATTTGGCGCTCAATGCCAATGGGGTGGTGCCGACCCTGGTCCATGACGGGTTTGCCATCGTCGAATCCTCGGTCATCCTTGAATATCTGGACGAGGTGTTTCCCGAATTTTCTATGATGCCGGCAGATCCGCAAGGCAAGGCAATCGTGCGCAAGTGGCTGCGATTTTTCGAAGAAGTGCCGACGCCCGCCGTTCGTTATCCGTCCTTCAATATGGCCTTGGTGCAAAAATACGAGAACCTCACCGAAGATGCCTTTGCCGCCGTCGCCGATGCAAGGCCATTGCGCCGGGATTTCTACCGGCAGATGGGGCTGGACGGTTTCTCCGATGCCGAGATCGAAAAATCCCTCTCCGATATCCGCATGACCGCCGATCGCATGGAGGCGTCGCTTAGGGAAAACGGCCCCTGGATCATGGGTGAGAAGTTCACCATCGCCGACTGTGATGTCGCGCCGTCCTTTGACCGCATGGAAGATTTGGGCTTTTCCGGCCTTTGGGACCATTGCCCAAACGTGGCCGCCTGGCTGGCTGCCATGAAGGCGCGCCCGTCTTACGATAAAACCTATTATCCCGGCACCCGCCTGAGCGAAAATTTCCCCGATTTCCGCTCTAGCGCCTGAGGCAAAATAATAGGACGGCCCGCCGGTGAAAGCGGGCCGCCCCGAATATTTAACGGCTGCGGATCAGATATATTTGGTATAGCCGCCGCAGACCTCGACAACGGTGCCGGTCTGGTAGCTGTTCCGTTCCGAAACAATCCAGGCCGCCGCGTCGCCGATCTCGCTCGGCTCGGCCCAGCGCCCCAGCATAGTCATCGCGGCGACGCCGGCGCGCACCTCTTCGGGGGTGATGCCGCGCATCTTGGCCATGCCCTCGGCTCGGGGGCCCCAGCTTTCGGTGGCCGTGAAGCCCGGGCAGATGGTGTTGACGGTGATGCCGTCCTTGCCCAGCTGCTCGGCCATGACCTTGGCGAACCCGTGGATGGCGGTGTTGGGGATGGTGGTGGTCAGCGCACCCGGCATCAATTGCTTGCCGGTGACGCCCGATACGCAAAGGATGCGCCCGGCGCTCGATTTCTTGAGATGTTCGATGGCGCTCTTGGTGGTGTAGACGAAGCTCATCAGATTGAGATTGAGCACCGTCGCCCAGATTTCTTCATCCAGGCTGTCGATGGTGCCTGGGATCATGCCGCCCACATTGTTGACCAGAATGTCGAGGCCGCCCAAGGCCGCCGCCGCCTCGTCGATGAACTTCTTGCAGCCTGCTTCCGACGACAAATCGCAGACGATGCCGACCGCCTTGACGCCCTTGGCTTCGATCTCGGCGACCGCCTGATCGAGCCGGTCCTGGTTGCGCGCCGACAAAGCCACATTGCAGCCCTCGTCGGCCAGCGAATTGGCGATAGCATTGCCGATGCCCTGTGAGGAGCCGGTCACGGCGGCGTTCTTGCCTTTAAGTCCTAAATCCATAGCTTGGTTCTCCCGTTGGTTTAATCGCGATTGTCGACGCGCTTGTTGAAGGCGCGGATTTGAGAATATTCCCAGACATCGGCCTGGATCAGCGGATCGTTTTCGCAAAACTCCTCGATGGCGGCGCGGCCCTCGGCCTCGACCAGATAGAGGCTGCCGACGATTGTAGCGCCATCGTCGGATGTGAGCGGGCCCGACACGACCAGCTTGATCGGCGCCTTGTCGAGATACGCCACGTGGGCGGGCATGACCTTGGCGCGGGTTTCGGCCATATTCGGCTTGTCGATCCCAAAAATGCAAAAAAGCATATTCCTCTCCCTCCTCAGAAACCGATTTTCCGGCTAAATGATCGCTGCGTTGGCGCCCGCTTCTTCGGTGCGCCGGGCCACCCGTTCGATGAGCGCCAAGGTGTCCTCCACGTAACTTTTGTCAAGACCGTGGGTGATAAAAACAATGCGCGTGCGCCGGTCGTCGCTCGGCCAGGCGGGCAGCCAGTCGAGGGAATGGAAGATCAACTGGGCGCCCTGGATGACGGCGGGCCGCTCTTCGCCGCGAACATTGACAATGCCCTTGACGCGCAACAGATCGGGCCCGGCTTCGCCGGTCAGCCCTTCCAGGAACATGCGCAGCATATCCAATGACATGGGCTCGTCGCGGGTGATGCAGAAGGAATTGACGTCGCCGTGGTTGTGACCCTCTTCCGGGGTGTGGCCGTGCTCGGCGTAATAGGCGCGGGCCGCCGCGTCCGGCTCGGCGCCCGGCGTCTTCGGCAAATCGGCGGCGGCATCGTACAGGGCCGGATCGATCCAGCTTTGCAAATCAATCTGCTTGGTGTCGGCATCGAACATGCCGGTGCCGAACAGATCTTCGGGGTCGATCTCTTCGGTGGCGGTCTCGATAATTTCGGCCGCCGGGTTGAGGGCGCGCAAGCGATGGTTAAGCGCGGAAACGGTCTCGCGGCCTTCGTCGCCTGCCACCATATCCACCTTGGTGACGATCAGCCTATCGGCGATGGCCGCCTGTTTGACGCATTCGGGGAACCGCTCCAGCGACGACAAGCCGTTGATCGCATCGACCGTGGTCACCACGCCGTCCAGAGCATAATGGTTCATGATCATCGGGTTGGTGAACACCAATTGCAGGATCGGCATCGGATCGGCAATGCCGGTGGTTTCGATCACCACCCGGTCGAAATGGGGGATGGTACCGGCGTTGCGCTGGATATAGAGGTCGCGAAAGGTGTCGATCAGATCGCCCTTGACCGAACAGCAGAGGCAGCCATTAGCCAGTTGCACCACCTGCTCGTTGGATTGCTCGATCAGGTCGTAATCGATGCCGATCTCGCCGAACTCGTTGACGATGACGGCGGCCTGGCTCATGGCCGGATGGTGCAAAAGCGTATTCAGCAGCGTCGTCTTGCCGCTGCCGAGAAAACCGGTAATCAGCGTGACCCAAATTCTATCCATGCACCGCTCCTCTTAGGCTCGGCTCTATCCCCCCGCTCTAGTAAATTTCGCAGCCGGGCAGTCCGCAGGAAATCAAGTGGTCGCTGGGGAAGTTGGTGATGATCTCGCAGCCATCGTCGGTGACCACCACTTCTTCTTCGATCCGCGCCGCGCCGGAGCCGTCCTCGGCGCCTTTCCAGCATTCGACCGCAAACACCATGCCTTTTTTGAGCACCGTCTTCTGGCCCATATAGCGGCGCGAAATAATCGGCCGCTCCCACAAAGACAAGCCAACGCCATGGCCGAACTGCAACAGGAACGCTTCGTCTTCGTTGGCGTAGCCAAACTCTTCGGCGCGCGGCCAGACATTGGCGATATCGTCCAGCTTGGCGCCCGGCTCGATGGCGTCGAGGGCGGCATTGACCCATTGCGAGCAGATCTCATAGGCCTCTTTCTGCGCCTCGTTGGGGACGCCGCAGATGAAGGTCCGGTAATAACAGGTGTGGTAGCCGTTGAACGAATGCATGATATCCAAAAAGATCATGTCGCCCGGCTGGATCATACGGTCGGAGAAGGTATGCGAGTGCGGTGCGCCGCGCGGCCCCGAAACCGAGTTCACGCATTCGACCCGCTCTGATCCCATGCCGTAGAGCTTTTCGTTGGCGATGGCCACCAGATCGCTTTCCCGGGTGCCGGGGCGGATTGCCTTGGCGATATCCAAGTACGTCGCGTCGACCATGGCGGCGGCCTGTTTCAACAGCTCGATCTCTTCTTCGGTCTTGACCTCGCGGGCATCCATCAATGCCTGCTGGCCATCGACCACGTCGATGCCTTCGGCTTCGAGGGCGCGCAGCATGGGCAATTCCATGATATCGATGCCAAGGGGCTGTTTATCGATACCAAGTTCGATCATCTTTTCCTTGATCTGCTTGGCGAAGACATTCTGGATGCCGTGCTCCGGCGGCAGGGCGCCTTGCATGGTCGAGACCGGCGCGTCCACCCGGTTGCCCAGCCAGGGCGAGCTTTTACGCTTCGCCGGCGGCGCCGGGTCCCACAAAAACGGCGCCGTATCGGTGGGGCAGAGCGTATAACGGTCAAACTTGTCGCGGCCCCATTCACCGATATGGGTCGAGGTGATATAGCGGATATTATCGAAATTGAAGCAGAGAAAGGCGCCGAAGCCGGCATTCTTGGCGGCCGCTTGGGCGCGCTCCAGGCGGTCCGTCTGCAGTTTCCGGAAATCAACACCGGCTTCCCAGTCCTTGGCGATGGTGCCCCAGGTGGCGGTCGAACGCGGACGATTGTAATGCATAATATCCTCCTCATGGCGGCGGGACGCCGTTACAGCCACCCGCCGTGGAACACGGAATTTATTGATGCCATTGTTGCGACTACGGCCCGATTAATAAAGCACAATTTCCCATCGCCAATGGGGTTCTAGTTTGATAATGCTAGCTCCTTGATGCGCGGGCCGATGCCCGCCGGGAGGGATTGCATTGGCCAAAAAAGCGAAATCAAAGGCACCCGCCAAATCGGGCAAAGCCCGTGGCTCGGCGCGCCTCAACGATGATATCGGCGAGGAAAAGCGCCTCGAGATGTTCCAGATGCAGTTGGAAGTGCGGCTTTTGGAAAACCGCGCCAACGATTTGTTCCTGCAGAACCTGGTCAAGGGCACCATCCATCTGTCGGTGGGCATGGAAGCGGTGGCCGCCGGCTGCGGTGCCGCCATGCGCAAGAACGATTACACCTTCTGCACCTATCGGGGCCACGCCCACACCATGGTGCGCGGCGCGCCCATGACCGGCGTGCTTGGCGAATTGATGGGCCGCGAATGCGGATTGCTGAGCGGCAAGGGCGGCTCCATGCATCTGACCAGCGTCGAACATGGGGCGATGGGCTCCTACGCCATCATCGGCGCCCATCTACCCATAGCCGTCGGCGCCGCCTGGTCGGCCCAGTACCGGGGCTCGGGCCAGGTTTCGGTCTGTTTCTTCGGCGACGGCGCCACCAATATCGGCGCCTTCCACGAAGCTTTGAATTTGGCCGCCGTCTGGAAGTTGCCGGTGGTCTTCGTCTGCGAAAACAACCTCTATATGGAATATACGCCGATCGCCGACGTAATTCCGGTCGAGCATCCCGCCGCCGACCGGGCGTCAGCCTATGGCATGGACGAGATCTTGGTCGACGGCAACGATCCCGATGCGGTCTACCGGGTGGCCCGCGACGCCATCGAAAAAGCCCGCGCCGGCGACGGCCCGTCGATCATCGAAGCCAAAACCTATCGCCATTTGGGCCATTCCCGGGCCGATCCCGGCACCTACCGGCCGCCGGAAGAAATCGAAGAATGGAAGAAGCGCGATCCGATCCCCATGTACCGCCAGCGCCTGCTGGATTACGGCGTCGGTGAGGCCACCGTCAGCGGCATCGAAGACGCGGTCATGAAAGCCCTCGACGAGGCCACCGAGGAAGCCAAGGCATCGCCGACGCCGTCACTGGCACTTCGCGATACCGAAGTGTGGGCGGATGGAGGCTCGTCATGGCGGAATTAACCTACCGCGAAGCCGTCGCGGCGGCCATCGCCCAGGAAATGCGGCGCGATGAAAATGTTGTCTTCCTTGGCGAAGATATCGCCGATGCCGGCGGCGTCTTCAAAACCACGGTCGGGCTTTTGGATGAGTTTGGCCCTTTAAGGGTGCGCGATACCCCCATATCCGAGCAAGCCATCGTCGGCGCTGCCATGGGCGCGGCGATGACGGGCCTGCGCCCCATCGCCGAGATCATGTTTTCCGATTTCTTCGCCGTCTGCTGGGATATCATCACCAACCAGATCGCCAAATCCCGCTACATGACCAACGGCCAGGTGGCCTTGCCCCTGGTGATCCGCACCGCCAATGGCGGCGGCGTCCGCTTCGGCGCCCAACATTCCCAAAGCCTCGAAAACTGGGCGATGATGGTGCCGGGCCTGAAAGTTGTGGCGCCCTCGACGCCGGCCGATATCAAGGGGCTTCTGGCGGCCGCTATCCGCGATCCCGATCCGGTGATATTTTTCGAACAGAAATCCCTCTACGGCACCAAGGGCGAGGTGCCCGAAGGCGAACATGTGGAGGAGCTCGGCATCGCCAAAATCGTCCGCCCCGGCGACGATGTCACCATCCTCGCACTCGCCGCCATGGTGCCGCGCGCTTTGGAGGCGGCCGAAATTCTGGCCGCCGAAGACGGCATCGGCGCGAACGTGATCGATGTGCGCTCCCTGGTGCCGCTGGATACCAAGACCATATTGGCCGAGGTGTCGCGCACCGGGCGCGTCGTCACGGTGGAGGAAAATCCCCGGCTGTGCGGCTGGGGCGCGGAGTTATCCTCGATCATCTCCGAGGAATGTTTTTACGATCTGGACATGCCCATCCACCGGATCACCACGCCGCACGTGCCGCTGCCGGCGGCCGATGATCTTGAAGATCATTCGATCCCGTCGGTGAGCCGCATTGTCGAAACCATCCGCCGGGAAGTCGATTGATGGAACATTTCCAGAGGAAATTTTGATGGAACATTTCCAGAGGAAATTTTGATGGAAATAGTCATGCCGCAACTGGGCGAGACGGTGTCCGAGGGCACCCTCACAATCTGGCACAAATCGGTCGGCGACGCGGTTACCGCCAACGAAGTGTTGTTCGAGATCGGCACCGATAAGGTGGAGATGGAAGTGCCTGCGCCGATGTCCGGCGTGCTTAGGGAAATCCGCGTCGATGCCGGTGAAACCGTCGGCGTCGGCACCATATTGGCGGTGATCGACGATGGCAGCGCGCCCGCCCAGGCGGCGCCTGCGGGCGCGCCCAAGCAGGCCGCACCTTCCGCACCGCCGCCGCCCGCCCAACGGCAAGCGGCGCCAACCCGCGATAAATCGGTGAAATTGTCGCCGGTGGTGCGCAAATTATTGGCCGAAAACAATTTGCAGCCCAGCCAGATCACCGGCACCGGGCGCGAAGGCCGCA
>CAUZTZ010000033.1:0-20325 GCA_963582805.1 Alphaproteobacteria bacterium | reverse complement strand
AGGTTTGGCCCATGCATATTGGCCGCCGGAAATTGGCGGTGACGGTTTGAATTCCCTATTCATGATGACAATGTGTAGAGGCTATATATAGTTCGGAGAGCGCGGAATGCAAGTCGGGCGGAGCGGCGAAAAGCGCGCTGTTCATGGCTCTGGATTTGCCCTTTGTGCCCGCATCGGAACAGGCATACTCTGAGAGGCGCGCGCATGCTTGGGAGTTGATCGATGAAATTTGCTTTGTTCCTTTCGGTTCTGCTGTTTGCAGGAACGGCCCACTCCGAAACCCTCCCGGTGCCGGTTTTATCGATTGAGGCGATCACCAAAAATGCGCCGCCGAGGGTCGGGGCGTTCAGCCACGGCGAGGCAAAGCTGACGTTTCAATCGGCGATACCGGTTGCCTGCTCGGTCATCTACGGTGAAACCGTTCGTTACGGCCATATCGCCGTCGATGCGGATATGGATGGCGGCGCTCACTCAAACCATCATCCCACCCTCGCGAACCTCAAACCCGATACTCTGTATCATTACCGGGTTCAGGGAACCGCGTCCGATGGGCGGCTGTTTGCCAGCCGGGATATGACCTTCCGGACGCCGCCCGCCGCGATCAATAAGCGGGTCAATCTGTTGTCGTTGGGCGCCGGTGCGAAAGTTATCGCGGTCAGCAGCAATTACGGCGGATCGAACGCCGGCGCGTGGGGCATCCACGGCGCCCTCGATGGCAAACGCAGCACCGAATGGTCGAGCCGCGGCGACGGCGACAAGGCTTTTGTGGAAATCGCCTTGGCCAAGGCATCGAAGCTGACCTCGGTCTCGGTCTGGACGCGCACCATGAGCGATGGCACCGCCCAAATATCGCGCTTCACGGTGACCACCGATAGGGGCAAGGTCTTTGGCCCCTTTGCCTTGAAGGATGCCAGCAAGCCTTATGAATTTAAAATCAATGCCACCGCCAAATCCCTGCGCCTGGATGTGGTGAAATCGAGCGGCGGCAATACCGGACTGGTCGCGTTTGCAGCCTATGGGGCCCCGATCCGATAAAGCCAAAACTCCAGACCGGCTGCTCCGTTTTCCCTTGATCTCTCCCCCCACGCGCGCAAATCTCCTCTCAGCCCGTTCCCAATTCAGGAATCCAGGCGGGAGGCGCGAGTATGGACGATTCTACGGCGGCGTATTTCCCTAAATTGGACAATGCCAGGCACCAAATCCCGGCCATACCCAAAGCGCTTGCCGCCTTCGGCCTTGCGCTAGCCCTGGCGGGCTGCATCAGTCTGCCGGAGACGACGCCGATCAATTTCAAGGCGTTGGAAAGTTCCGTCAATGTGGCCGGCTCGCAACTGTTCAAACCGGCCGGCCGCGATGCCGGCGCTGGGCCGTTTCCGGCGGTAGTTCTGCTGCATACCTGCGGCGGCATGGGCTCGGCCATTTACGATTGGCGGGTGCGGCTCAACGATGCCGGCTATACGGTGCTGATGGTCAACAGCCACCTGCCGCGCCGGGTTGGCAACAACTGCCAGGGCCCCTTGTCGGCGGTGAGCATTGACGATGTGGCCGCCGATGCCGCCCACGCCATCGCTTATCTGCGCTCCCGCGCCGATGTCCGGGGCGATCGCATTGCCATCATGGGATTTTCGCAAGGCGCCATGGTCGGCCTCCGCCTGACCAGCGCCGCCTACCAGGCGCGCATAAAGTTGGGGGTCCGGGGCCTCAAGGCGGTTGTCGCCTACTATCCGAAATGCACGGCCCTTGGCATGCTGTATCCGAGCCCCATGTCGGAGAACCTGCGCTTTGATTTGAAATCACCGACCCTGATGTTTCTCGGGCGCAAAGACGACGATACCCCCTGGCAACAATGCGCCAACCCGGCGGACCGGATGATCGCCGCTGGCCGGCCGTTGCGCTACAAAATTTATGAAAACGCCACCCATGCCTTTGACAGCAGGTACAACGGCGCCGGCCGGTATGTCACCCATGGCAGCCGGGGACAGTTTTTCTACCGCTACGATGAAGCCGCGACCCGGAATTCCTGGCGCCGGGCGCGGGCCTTTCTGGACCTGCATTTGAAGGCCGGGAAATAGCAGCCAACGGAACCTTTGCGAGCGATCCCCTGGTACCCGAGCCAGTCGCCAGCCCCCCTAGGCGCGGCCCTTTAGCCCGCCGTAAGTCCGCCATCCACATAGATGGTTTGCCCGGTAACAAAGTCCGAGGCTGGGGATGCCAGATAGATGCAGGCGCCGATCAGATCTTCGGTTACGCTGATGCGCCCCAAGGGGATGGCGGCCGCATATTTTTTCGCCAGTTCCGGATCGTTTTTGATATGGATGGTGCCGGGCGTAATCACCAAAGCCGGCCCCAAGGCGTTGACATTGATATTGTGCGGCGCCCATTCCAGCGCCAGGGTCTTGGTGGTCAGTTCCACCGCTCCCTTGGTCGCCGCGTAGGCCGCGTTGCCGCCGGTATAGCCCCTGATGCCGCGGACCGATGACAGGTTGATAATCTTGCCATGGCCTTTTTCTTTCATCACCCGGCCCACATGCTTGCAGACGACCATGGTTCCTTTGACGTTGACGTTGAAAATTGTATCCCAGTCTTCCATCGGGAATTCAAAGGCATCTCGTTTAAGGTTCAGTCCCATGGCGTTCACGGCAATATCAATGGTGCCGTAGCGCGACACAACTTCGTCTACCAGCGCCGACACACTGGCCTCGTCGGTGACGTCCATTTGAATGGCCGCTATTTCATTTCCGGTTTTTTCCTGAATCTCGGCGGCTTTTGCTTCCAAAGCTTCCAGATTTCGGCTGGCGATCACCACTGTTGCGCCAAATTGGCTAAGCCCGAGCGCCAACGTCTCGCCGATGCCGCCGGCGCCGCCGGTGACGATGGCGATTTTTCCATCCAGTCTGAATATATCCTTCATAATCCGCCCTTCAACAAATCGCTGTTTAACAAATCCGCCTTATCCTCGGTTACGTGTCTAGCGTAAATGATGCCGGAAGGACAGATCGCAAACCGGCTGCGCCCTTCGGGTGCGACAGGCAACACGCGAAATGGCATGGACGATCAGGCGGCAGTAATCGCAGCGCCTATTCCGCCGCCAGCTTCGGCAGCGGTGGCGGTTTCGGGATGACGCGGTTCTGGAAGGGCGGCGTTTTCAGGTAGGCCGCCAGCGTCGCCTCGGCGTAGGCCATCCAGACATCGGGGTCATCGTGGGCGCCGCCGAGCACCGAGATCGGCTCGACCAGGTCGGAGCCGTAGGTGGGCTGCGGCGCTTCGGTGCGCAACAGCCCGTGCGGATCCTTGCCCGCCTGAACATCGCGGACGCCGTCGCGCAACAATTGGCGGAACATGGCGACGCCGCGGTCCAGCGTGCCGAGATGTTCCAGCGAGTGCGGCGCGATGCCGCCCTGGCTGGTCATCGCATCATAGTCGCCGGGCACCTGCTGGCGCTCGGCGTAGGGGCGGTCCGGCGTCTGCCCGGTGCCCAGGAAGTGGTGCAGGGTTTCGCGCTTCATCGGATCGTCCTCGGCGATGTGGCAAAGCACGAACTGGTGCGAGTTCTCGTCATCCTCGGGCACCGTCCAGATGGTGATCCAGGGGGGCGAGCATTCCTTGAGGTGCGCGCCGTCCTCGAATACCGAGGTGATGGAGTGGATGTTGGGCATCATGATGTCCGTCGAGCGTACCCAGATTTTATCGGCGACGGGGCGCGCCGCGGCATAGGCCATGCCCACCGGGGTGACGGCCCAGGTAATCTCCGGGAACTGGCCGAACTGGGTGGCAAAGACGCCTTCCCAGGCGTGCAGGATGGCGGTGTGCGCCGGGTCCATGGAATTTTCCTTGATCTGCACCCAGTTGCATTTGAACGGCAGCCGCTTGCCCACATCGAGGCGCATGCCGGGAAGCTCATAACGGTCGTAGAGCGGAAACGGCGGCATCTTTTCGAGCGGCCCCATATAGGCAAAGACAATGCCGCCATAAAGGTGCGTGGGGTAGGCGCCCTGCCTGGCTTGGCGCATCTGCGTTTCGGCATCGGGCTCGCCGGGCATTTCCAGGATCGTCCCATCGACGCCGAAGACGCGGCCGTGATAGCAGCAGCGGATGCCGTGTTCTTCGACGCGGCCATATTCGAGGGACGCGCCCCGGTGCTGACAATGCAGGTGGAGGACGCCGGCATCGCCGGACTTGTCCTTGAAGACGACCAGCTCCTCGCCCATGATTTTGGCGCGCAAGGGCGCCGCCTCGATCTCGTGTTCGTAGGCGACCGGCTGCCAGAAACGGCGCAGATATTCGCCGCCCGGCGTGCCGCGCGTGGTTTCGGTGATCATCGCATCCGGGGCGCCGTCGATGGGCGTCACGTAACCGGCATAGGCGTTGGCTGAATTTGGCGTGGTTTGCATGGGGTCCCTCCCGGCGCCCCGAAGAACGCCTCAAATCCGTGGCGAATGGATATTGTCCGCTTTGGGAATTTTAGTCGAGATGGCGCAATCAAGTAAACCCCGGCGGGCATTACCAGGTTTCGCGCGCGGCGCGCTGTTCGTCGGTATCGGTCCACGGAAAGATCGAATAGGCGTGTGGGTGCACGGCGCCGCAAGCCCCGCAGGTGCGGATTTTTTCATCGCCGTTGAAGACCGCGACCGCATCTTCCTGCACGGCGTAAAAGCCCGGCAGCCCGACGCGGCGGGTTTCCACCTCGCGCATGTAAAGCGGGTTGACGCATTCGAGGCAGAACCAGGCGAAACGGTCCTTGCGGCCCCGCTTCGGAAAGCCCTCGATCAGGATGGTGACGGCGCGCTTGTCGTCGAGGGTCTGGTTCAGCGCCATCTCCTGCTCATCGTTGATGTGCCAGAAGCCGTAGCCATATTCCGAATGGTGCGGCACCAGCGGCAGGTTGAAGTGGATCGAGCGGCGCGGCTCGATGACGATCTTGCCGCCTTCGATCTTGAGCGAGCGGCCATATTTGAGGCGGCTGCGCTGCTTATCGGTGTTCAGGTCCCGGTAGCGCAGCCCGACCAGCATGTCGCCGCAAGGGTAGAACGAGCGGTAGCGCTCTTCGGAATCATCGTCCGCTAAATCGATGATCGCCATGGCCGCCTCGCGCCCGGCCGCCTCTTTCAAAAAAGCGAAGGCCGCATCGTCGATCGCCTGGTCTTTGCTTTTGGACATCACCGGCTGCTTCCAGATTGGCGCCCCGGCCCGTTGCTAACACTCCAGCCCGGCCAGCGCCGTATCGTACGCGGCGGCGCAGCGTTCGGGATCGAACTCTTCGGCGTCGCAACTGATCACCGTGACATCGCCCAAAACCCGGGCGAGGCAGGCGAGCCGGAACGCCGGATGGAAACCCCAGCCGTCGATGAACGCCTGCTCGCGCCGGTCGGGCCCGGAAATTTCGCCGGCGACCACCATGACGCAGCAGGTGCCGCACATGGCCTGCATATCGCAATAGGAGCGGAACGCACCGCCCGCCGCGCGCACCATTCAGCATCGTTGCGTTGGCTTCGACGTTGTAGGTTTCGCGGCGGTTCCAGATGGTGACTTTCGGCATGGCTCGCTCCGTTTCCGCCCATGGCCTCGGCGGCGGAATTGGTAATCGATCATCAAGAATATCACATCAAGGATAGCATTGGGTTGTCAATGAAATTAGCCGCAATTACGCATCGCCGGCTGCATCAGCCGGGTTGCCGGACAGAGCCCTTCCGGTGAGCTATGCGGAATGGGCACGGACATCCATATGGTTTATGGACAGTCGCGGACAATCGCAGAATTTTGCGCGCTATGCCCGAATGATCGTTTTGATTTTGGCGCGTTTCTGTTCGGAACGTCGGGCGATTTCGTTGTCTTGTTCCTTGATGGCGGTGTGCGCCATATCCAAGACGTCGTCGCCAAATGACTGGTCGAGCAAATCTGTGGATACCCGCCGGTTTGAGGTTATTGTCCCGTCCTCATAGGTCACGTTAAACATGGTAAAAGCGGCGCCTTTGCCTTTGGATTTTTTTCGTGCCATTGCTTTTCTCCATGCAACGAAGTTAAGCCTTCGCAAGGCCGCCATGCCGGTGCGCTCTATTTTGGCGCCAAGTACACCGGAACGATTGATAACAAGCCAGTCTGATGCCGGGCAAGGCATCAACGGGTCCGGATATAAACGGGTCCGGATATAGAGGAAGGGCCTAATTGAATAGGCCCTTCCTTCATTTTGTTATCGCGTCGCTATTCGACGATGGACAGATTCTCGGCGGAGGATTTTCCGTCCTGACCTGGTGTAAGGTCATAGGAAACTTTTTGGCCTTCATTCAGGCCGTTCAGTCCAGCGCGTTCAACGGCTGAAATATGGACGAAAGCGTCCTTGGAGCCGTCTTCGGGCTCGATAAATCCAAAACCTTTGGCGGGGTTGAACCATTTTACGGTACCAGTTGTCATAGCTAATTCCTTTAACATGAGTAGATATTCCGCCCGTCACACCATGTGACGGAGCGGCCGGTTAACGTTCACATTGTCAAGGAATAACTAAGCTAAACGGGTTATCGGTTATCTCGGTGACGCAAATCGAATGCAAGACGTTTGGCGGATAGGTAGTTCAATTATCTGAAATGTCAATAGCCAGCTTGCAGGCGGGCTGCAAAAACGTCCGGTGTTGGCTGGAAACAGGGGTTGGGTAATGCGGGATAGCCGGGTATTTCGGGCTTGGTTGAGTTTGCGGCCCCCAATCACCCGAAGTGCCAAACCGGACGCCCGTCTGGCCGACCCGGCCATCCCCAGACGGGCTGCGCCGATGAGTTTCCCCTTGATCTATCCCCCACTGCGCGCAAGTCTCATTGCAACCCGTTTGCAATGCGGGAACCCTCGGGGAGCGCGTATTATGGACGATCAAGCTGCGGTGAATTTCCTCAAAGAAAACAATGCCAGGCATTATTGGCACCCGATGGCCGATCCGAAGGTCTCGGAAGCCAATCCGCCGCTGATCCTCACCAAGGGCGACGGCTTCACCGTCTGGGACATCGACGAGACGCCGTATCTCGATCTCATGGGCGGGCTTTGGAATGTCAATGTGGGCCATAACCGGACCGAGGTGAAAGACGCCATCATCGCGCAGATGGATAAACTTTCCTATCACAACACTTTCCTGGGCCTCGCCAACGCGCCGTCCATCGAATTGTCGGCCAAGCTGACCAAAATGATGGCGCCGGAAAATATGGTCCGCGTGACCTTCGGCTCCGGCGGCTCGGACGCCAACGAGACCGCCTTCAAATTGTCGCGGCAATATTGGAAGCTCATGGACCAGCCGGAAAAGGTGAAGGTGATCTCCTTAAAAAACGGCTATCACGGCATGCAGTTCGGCGCCCTGTCGGCGAGCGGCGGCATTGCCTGGCGGCGCGCTTACGAGCCGCTCATGCCGGGCTTTTTTCAAATCGATAATCCCGATCCTTATCGCAATCCCTGGACCGATGATGCGCAAGAGCTGGGCCGCATCTGTGCCGGCATATTGGACCGGGAAATCCAGCATCAGGGGCCCGGCACCGTCGCCGCCTTTATCGCCGAGCCGATCCAGGGCGCCGGCGGCATGATCATCCCGCCCGATAATTTCTGGCCATTGGTGCGCGAAGTTTGCGATCGCCATAATGTGTTGCTGATCGCCGACGAAGTGGTTACCGGGTTTGGCCGCTCGGGCACATTGTTCGGCGCCCGGGGCTGGGGCGTGAAGCCCGATATCATGAGCCTCGCCAAGGGTATCAATTCCGGCTATGTGCCGCTGGGCGCCACCGCCTTTAACGCCCGCGTCGCCGCGGCCTGGGAGCGGGATCACCCCCTGGCCGCCATCATGCACGGCTATACCTATGCCGGCCATCCGCTGGCCTGCGCGGCGGCGTGCGCCAACCTGGATATCGTTATCGGTGAGAATTTAACCGCCAATGCCGCCAAGGTGGGCGCCCATTTCCTTAGCAGGCTCGTGGAACTGAAAGACCGCCACGCGGCGATCGGCGACGTGCGCGGCAAGGGGCTGATGCTGGCCATCGAATTTGTTAAGGATCGGACGACCAAGGAGCCGTTCGCGCCCACCGACGGGTTCATCAAGGCCCTTGGCCCGGCGTGCCTGGAGCGGGGCGCCCTGGTGCGGGTGCAGGGCCATCGCATGGTCTTGTCGCCGCCGCTGATATTCACCGTTGAGGCCGCCGATGAAGCGTTCACGGCGTTGGACGGCGCCATCGAAGCGGCCACGGCTGCCACCTTATGAGCACCGGTTTCGTTTGCGACGAGCGCTATTTCTGGGTGGAGCAGGGGCCATCGGTGCCCCTCGGCCGCTTCGATCAGCCGCTGGAGGCCTGGGACAGCCCGGAAGGCAAGCGGCGCATGCTCAATCTTCTGGATACCTCCGGCCTGCTTGCCCAATTGACAACCATCGAGGCACGCATGGCCAGCGCCGATGAGCTGGCCCGCTTCCACGATGCGGACTATGTGGGGCGGGTCAAGGAATTGAGCGATGGCGAGGGCGGCTCGGTGGGGGAGCAGGCCACCGTCACCCCCGGCAGTTACGATATTTTGGCGCTCGCCGCCGGCGGCTGCATGGCGGCGGTGGACGGGGTTCTTTCCGGCCAGGTGGACAACGCCTTTGCCTTCGTGCGCCCCGCCGGCCACCATGCGGAGCCGGACCGGGGGCGGGGCTTTTGCATCTTTGGCAATACCGCATTGGCGGTCATGCATGCCCGCGCCGCGCACAAAGCTGGCCGGGTGGCGGTGGTGGATTGGGATGTGCATCACGGCAACGGCACCCAAGCCGCGTTCTATGACAACCCCGATGTGTTGACCATCTCCATCCACCAGGACCGGCGCTATCCTCAAGACTCAGGCGGGCTGGACGAAACCGGTGCCGGCGATGGCGTCGGCGCCAATATCAACGTGCCCCTGCCGGCGGGCAGCGGCCACGGCGCCTATGTGGAAACGGTGTCAAAAGTGGTGGTGCCGGCCTTGCGGGCCTTCGGCCCGGATTTGATTGTTATCGCCTGCGGATTTGATGCCAACGGCTTTGATCCCCTGGGCCGCATGATGTGCCATAGCGAAACCTACCGGCAGATGACCGGCGCCCTGATGGCGGCCGCGAAGGATGTCTGTGCCGGGCGCTTGGTGGTGTGTCTGGAAGGCGGCTATTCGCCCGGCTACATGCCCTATTGCTGTCTGGCCGTGGTGGAGACGCTCGCCGGAGTGCGCACCGAAGTCGAAGATGTGCGCGGCGCGCATCTGGCGGGCGTTGCCGGTCAGGCGTTGCAGCCCCATCAGGCGGATGTGATCGAAGCGGCGGCGGCGATTGCGGGGGGTTAGGTGTTATCCGGAAGCGCATAAGAATCCGTGACCGCTGCGCACCCCCACCCAACCCTCCCCCCTCAAGGGGGAGGGCTTTTTGGGCAAGGACTGTATTTCAGAAATTAGCCCCTCTACTCCCTCCCCCCTGGAGGGGGAGGGTTGGGGTGGGGGGGAGCGGTAGGCGGCGGCCTGTTTGATGGAACCGTAGCGCAAACTACGCGTCGAAGTTCGGAGAAATCTCGCCGGTCTCCACCGGGCGGCTAAGCTACTGGTCTAAATCTCGATATTTTATCCTGCTTGGGCGGCATCAAGAGAGGCGGCGATCTCGCCTGTCACCCGGTGAATTTGTTGGGCGATGGTCGGGATGCCGTTGATCTCGCCAAAGCGGCTGCGGGTCATCGGACCGAGGATACGGAGGCTTTCCAACGCAGCGCCGGTGTTGGTCAAGGACCGGCAGTCCCGGTCCACCTCAAGGCCCATGCCGAAGGGGCTGGCCGCCGCGAGACCTGCAATGATCATTTGCGCCAGAAGCGGATTACCCGCCCGTGCCGGATCGCGCTCAGGCCCGGTGCAATTGACCACCGCGTCAAACCGCTCGAATTCCACCGACCCCTGGCTGCGGGCACGCAGGCCAATCGCCACGGCCTCGTCCTCTTCAGCGGTGACGGTGGTTATGAAGCCGGCCCGGTATTCGAGTTGCCCGTCTTGGCGATACCTCTCCAGCTTTTCGCCCACTTGCGGCGGCAGGCGGAAACGATGGGATTCATACCAAGGGCTCAGATGGCGGAAATAGCGTTGCTGCTCGGCAGGCGGCAGGGACGGCCACAATCGGTAGGCGGCATCGCGTAGCTCATCGAACGCCACCTGCCATTCAATGCCTTGGGCGGCGTTCCGCGCGACATCCGCCCGGAACGCGCGAAGCACAGCCAGCGCCGTTGCCGGGACACCGTTGCGCTCGACAAAGGCAGGGATTGGGCGGCTCAGCGCTTCCCATACGGTCTCGGACGGCGGATGGCTGCGCGCCGGTTGGGGGAACAGACCGCGCCTGGAAATGGCGGTAAGATGGCGCTTTGGTCCGCCGCGCAGCAGGGTGACCGCCACGTCGGCCATGGTCAGGCCGGTGCCGACGATCAGCACCCTGGCGTCGGGTGCGATTGCGCCCAATTGCGTCAGGTCCCAGGGGTTGGCATAGACCGCTGGATGCCCCGCCAGTTCGCCGAGCGGTGCCGGCAAAGCGGGCCGCAGATTGCACGGCGTGACCAGCACCATTGCCGCGTCCAGGACGGCGCCCGAGGACAGCGTCAGCCGCCAGCCGCTTTTCTGTTTGATCAGACCTTCGGCTGTGTCCCGCAAATGGGTGATGGTCGAGCCGGACGGATTTTCCTGGCGGTGGGCGTCCAACTCCTCAGAAACATAGGCGCCGAAGTCGGCGCGCCGGGCGTATACCCTTCCGTCGGCGGCCACGGAACCGGGATCGGCAGCCTGGGCGCCGCTTAGCCTATGCCATTCGGTGAAACTCTCGGTATTTTCCGGATAAAGGAAGTGGACGCGGCTGGGCGCGTTGAGCCGGTGGTCGGGATCGTTCGCAGAGAAGGCGACGCCGCCGCCGAGCGCCTCCGACGGCTCGACAATGACGAGGTCGAGAGATTGCCGGCTGCAACGCGCGAGATGGATTGCGGCGGCGGATCCGATATAGCCGCCGCCAACAATGCCAATGGTGGGGCCGCTCATCTATCTAAATTCAAGGCCGATCGCTACTCGTCGAAGTTCGGAAATATCTCGCCGGTTTCCACCGAACGGGCGCCGCCGTTGAACAGCACCAGGAACACGGCGCCGTCCGGGCAGCGGGCTTGGTGGCGGGAACCCTTGGGCCGCCAGACGAAGTTGCCGGCGGTGCATTTGCCGTGGTCGTCTTCCAATGAGCCTTCGATCACATAGGTCATCTCCAGCCCGGTATGCTCGTGATCGGACAGAACCGCGCCGGGATCGGCCTTGACCATCATCAGCGCCTGTTTGGCCTCGTTGTCTTTGAACAGAATTTTGGACTGGGTGCCGTAGCGGGCTTCCGACCACGGGATCGCGTCAATATCCACATAGCGGGAATCCAAGAGCCCCAGCATTTCGTGGGGAATATAATCTGGCGTTGTACCTGTCATGATAGCCTCCTTTAGTTAAGTTGCTTCAGTCCTCTACGCGGGTCAGGGAATAGCGGCCGTCGGCGGTCAGGCAATCGGCTTCGGGCAGGCCGAGCTCTTTGCGGATAATATTGGTGCCGAGGACCATGGATACCATCTTGTAGCGGGCGTGGCGGCGGCTCATGCCTTCACGGCCCATGCCGCAGTCGGAGCAGATGATCAGCCGCTCGGCCGGGATATGCTTTAAGGCTTCCCGGATCACGTCGGCGATTTCTTCGGGCCGCTCGACCTGCAAGGAATGATGGTCGATGACGCCGAGGCCGACTTTCTTTTCGGTGATCTGCTCGCCGATGGCTTCGATGTCGATATGGCCCGATGAGCAGCTCTCGAACGTGACCACATCCGCATCCACCTGGTTGAGAAATTCCAACGCCGGCTTGTAGCTTTGGATTTCCAGGAACATGCGTTGCTGCGCCGGGTTGCCCCAGCAGGTGTGGCACCAAACCTCGGTCTTGTCGCGCAAACCCTTGACGGTGTTGTTGAACACATCGACCAATTCGGCCATGCCGAGCTTGCCGAAGACGGGGCCGCGGGCCGGGACCATATGAATCTGCGGTTCTTCCATCTGGATCACCGGGCAGCCGGCATCGGCGAGATCGGAGAGCTCTTGTCTGATGGCATCGGACAAAGCCATGATGCGTTCCACCGGGTCCTTATAGAATTTGTCGTCGACGGCGGCGCCCAGCAATTCGGCGGTGATGGTGCCGAACTTGACCGGCTTGGAGGTCATTCGCTGGGCGGTCTTCCACATGGCGGAATATTGCAGATCGCCAGGGCCGACGGGGCCGATGATCGCCGGCATGACGCGGGCTTCCAGGTAATCATGCAGGATATGGCCGGGGGGAAAGCCGATGCCGCCGGCACGCCAGACGGCGGCCTCCGGGTTTTTGCGGTCGAAGCCTTCCATGTGAAACAGCGGATAGGAGGTCCAGCTCTGGCCGCCGACTTCTTCGTCGTAATGGGCGTCGCCATCGGTGCAGATATCCAGCCCGGCGGTTTCCTGATCGCGAAGATGGGCGCCGACCGCATCGGTATATTGTTCGCGCCAGGGGGCATCGACCATGGCTTCGAGAAAATTGCGCGCGCCCAGTTTGGCGGTGTGCCAGACCGGGCGCGGGAGCGAGCCGATAATGGTGGTCGGCATGACCATGTCGCCGGTGGTTTTAAGCATGTCTCTTCCTCTCCAAGAATATTTGTGGGCGCATCCTAAACAACGGAGTCAGACTGGACAATTCAATATCAACGCCGCCGCCGGTGTTTTTCCTTGCCTTTGATCCAGGCTGGTCCCTAATATTGCGGTCTAACCGAGGGGGCTTCCATGGCCAAGCAACGCGACAGTGAAATTCTCACCCAAGTTGGGCCGGGTACGCCCATGGGCGGATTGATGCGCCAGTTCTGGATTCCGGGCTTGAAATCCTCGGAACTGGTGGCCGATGGCGATCCGGTGCGCTGCATGCTATTGGGCGAAAAGCTGATTGCCTTTCGCGATTCCTCTGGCCGCGTCGGCGTCATGGACCACCGCTGCCCGCACCGTTGCGCCTCGTTGTTCTTTGGCCGCAACGAAGAAGACGGCATCCGCTGCGTCTATCACGGCTGGAAATTCGATGTAGAGGGCAATTGCCTCGATATGGCCAACGTGCCGCCGGCCCAAGACTTCAAGCACAAGGTGAGGGCGAAAGCCTATAAGGCGGAAGAGCGAAACGGCGTTGTCTGGGTGTTCATGGGCGATCAGGACGCTGTGCCGGAATTGCCCCATATCGCCGCCGCCATGTTGCCCGAAATCGAGGCCAATTCGTTTTTCGTGATGCGCAATTGCAACTGGCTGCAGCCCATGGAGGGCGATATCGATACCTCGCACCTCAATTTCCTGCATATGGGCTCCATGGGGCGCGTCGATTTCGAAAAGGACGATCCGACCCAGTTCGGCGCCGTGCACAAGGATCCAGAATATTTCACCACCGATACCGATTGCGGCACCATGTATGCGGCTTACCGGCCCGCCGGCGAAGGCGAGATTTATTGGCGCTTCGCCCATTTCATGTTCCCCTGCTGGGCGCTGGCGCCATTCAAGGCGTTCAAAAGCTACGCCATCGCCCGCGCCTGGGTGCCGCTCGATGACGAGCACACCATGTTCATTATGATGGGCGCCAAGGAAGGCCCCAACGAGACCAGTGATTTCGACCATCATTTGCCCAACACAACCGATTTCCTCGGCCGCTGGCGCTGCGATCAGACCTTTGCCAACGATTATATGATGGACCGGGACTTGCAGCGCAAATCCAGCTTTACCGGCATCGAAGGCATCCACCAGCAGGATCAGGCGGTCACTGAAAGCATGGGCAGTACCACCGATCATTCCTGGGAGCATCTGGCGCCATCGGACCAGATGATCACGGCGACCCGCAAAAGGCTGCTGAATGCCGCCAAGGCCTATCAAAAGGACGGCTCCTTGCCGGCCTCCGCCGCCGACCCGGCATTGTACCGGGAGCAGCGCGGCGGCTTCTTCGTCGCCTCCGACGACCGCAAATGGCCGGAAGTCTATGATCAGGAGATGGCAAGCGTCACCAACCCGCAGCGCCAGGCCGCCGAATAGGGGTAATCGGTGCCAATTATGCGGCACGGGCGGGTTTCAAACCCGCCCCTACGGCGCGGCGTGGGCCATGGTGTGTCCTATGTAGGGGCGGGTTTCAAACCCGCCCGCTGTCTAACCCACGGTGGTGCGCACGTCCTTGAGGACGCCGTCCCGGTCCACGTGGTTGCGCAGCACGAATAGTTCCTGATCCGTCGGCGCAGGGGTTTCGGGGACATCATCGGGCACCACCAACTCACACCCTGTATTGGCGATCACGGCGGCTTTATCGTAGCCCGGATGCACGGATTTGAGGCGCAGCTGGTGGTTATCTTCGGTGAAATCCAACACCGCGATGGGCGTGAACAGAAGTTGCGGGCCCAGGGTATCGCGGCCGATCACATCGGCGCGCGACGTGCCGCCGTCCAGCCAGCCGGGCCCGGAAATATAATCGACCCGGTCCACCAGGATGCGCGGCGCATGGTGCATGGAATAGAGATAGGGCCGCTTTAACGTGCCGGTCCAGATGGTGCCGACGGTGCCCGGCCCGCGCAGCTTCAGTTTTTCGTGGGGTCCAATGCCGATCATATTAATATTGC
Source organism: Alphaproteobacteria bacterium (assembly GCA_963582805.1). Classification (GTDB taxonomy): domain Bacteria; phylum Pseudomonadota; class Alphaproteobacteria; order Rhodospirillales; family UBA2165. The sequence continues at coordinate 5,677 of CAUZTZ010000033.1, read as the reverse complement.
CGAACTTGTCGATCTGCAGACCGCCATTGAAGCCCCAGTCCCACTTGCCGGTGGCGCCCATATCGACCACGTCGAGCATGTTCTTCTTGCCCGTGGAACCCACTGCCGCTTTCGGGTCGGCAGACGAGCGCGGCAAATTATCGAATGTGGGGTTGAGGCCGCTGGCGCCGCCGCAAAACCACCAGAGATTGGGCGCCACGGTCAAGACCGCCAGCCTGGCGGCCGCCATCGGCACCACCGCGGCGGCGCCGACACCGCCGATATTGCCGTCTTCGGCTTCGAGCGCGCGCGCCATGGCGACGGCCATCAATTCGGCCATGGAATAGCTTGTCGTTCCGGGATCTGCCTGTTCAGCCATTTAGGTTGCTCGCCTTGAAAATTCGTCTAAGCATTTTTCTGCAATTCAAACATGGCCGTCAGGCCAACCGCGTTCAAATAGGCTTCATGATCGGCGGGGCCGGTAACAAAACGGTCCAGATAGTCATCCCGGTTGCCGCCGCGCACCGCATCGAAATAGGTTTTCAAATGCGCCTCGTCGGTGCCGTAGAATTCCGGCGAGGCGGTCGGGTGGGCACCGTACGGCACATGGACAACGGCATCGACCATATGGCCGGGAATATTCACCCGCTCCACATCCCGGCGCGTGGTGTCCACCGATATCAGCCGCTCAGCTGATACGATGACGCAATCGGCGGCCATCGCCTTGTCCAATTCCTGGTTGTTGCCGCCCCAGAACTGGGCGTTGCCTTGGGCATCGGCGGCCTGGGCGTGCAGGATGCAGACATCTGCGGGCAGCGCCGGGATGGCATAGACCTCCTCGCCGGTGAACGGGTCGGTGACTTTTTTGAGCATTGGATTGAGGCGCGGCAGGTCCGTGCCCTCATAGACGCCCTTGTTCACCGGAATGAACGGATAGCCGCCGGCGGCGGCGCGTGTGCCCAGCATCACGAACGGCTCGTCGCCCTCGATCACGTTGAGGGTGCCGGCCTCGGCGGCGGCGCGGAAGGCGGGCGCGAAGCCCAAGGTCTCGAACCCGATATAACAAAGATAGAACGTATCGACCGCGCCCGCCGCGATCAAAAGGTCTGACGCGATGGAAGTGGTCACCGGCGGGATGATCGACAGCGCGCTCGCGCCGGCGCGAATGGCGGCGCGGATCAGCGCCATGGGTGAATTGACCGAGTGCGACCCGGCCAGCGAGAGGATCTTGCGCGCCGCGATCATGGCACCGGCCTGATCCAGTGAAATGACTTTGTCTTGAGCTCCCGCCATTGGGTTTCCTTAACTATATACGCACAATTCCGGTTACCGGTCCGGCCCCTATAGATACGATACTGTATTGATTCTTTCAACGGCGGCACGCTACCATTGGTAACGGCATAAAATTTTGCCGGGACGATCGATGGAGGATCGCTTGCAGCAGGTAAAAGATTTGGATTGGCCCGAGATCGATGGCGCGGGGGATTTGGGCGCCGATGCCGACAATATGCATATTGTCGATTTTCTGTCCTACCGGCTATCCATGCTAAGCCGGGTCTTGGACCGCACCGTGGAAGCGGCCCGCAAAGACGACATTCAGACCGGCCTGACCGAAAAGCGCCTCTTGAGTTATCTCTGCGCCAATCCGCCGACCACCTTGCGCGCCATCGCCCGCTCCATGTGCCTGGACAAAGCGCAGATCAGCCGCGCCGCGGCGGCCTTGGTGCAAGTGGGCATGGCCAGCCGCGCCCCCGAACCCGACGACCGGCGCAGCGCCACCTTCAGCGCCACCGACGAGGGGCGCGCCAATTATGATGAACGGCTCGATATCGCGCGCACCGGCCAACAGGAAATTCTGGAGCAGTTGAACGCCGAGGAATACCGGATCATGAGCGGCGCCATCGACAAGCTGCTGGCCTACGCCATCGAAAAAACCTCCAAAGACAGGAAGTGCTGAACCCGAATTCCAGGTTTGCCTGCCCGCCATGCTGATTGGCGATCTCGTTACCAATAATGCGCGCCGTATTCCGGACGCCGAAGCACTGATCTTCGAGGATCGGCGCGTCACCTGGGGCGCGCTCAATGCCCGCGTCAACCGCATCGCCAATGGCCTGATCACCCTGGGCCTCCGGCCCGGCGACCGGGTTGCCTATATCCTCGGCAATTGCATCGAGCTGATCGAGCTGTACTTCGCCATCGCCAAGGCCGGCGGCATCTCCATCGGCATCATGCCCGCCTCGGTAGGCCGCGAGATAGCCTATATCGCCGGTGACGTGGGCGCCAAAATCATCGTCGGCGGTATCGAAGCGGCAGCGGCCATCGTCGAAGCAACGGGCGAACTGGCGAGCCTTGAGACATTGATCATGGTCGGCGGCGGCGCCCCGGCCATCGATTACGAAGCGCTGATCGCCGGCGCAGCCGACACCGAGCCCGATGTAGCCATTGATCCGGACGCCGTGTTCGCCATCAAATACACCACCGGCACCACCGGCTTTCCCAAGGGTTGCATGCGCACCCACCGCCAATATTTGACTAACGTGCTGGTCTATCAGGCCAAGGTGCCCCATTACCCTACCGATGTGGCGCTGATCGCCATGCCGATCTCGGCCGGGCTCGGCATCCATATGATGACGAGCCACGCCTTTGCCGGTATCGCCAGCGTCATCCGGCCCAAATTCGATGTGGAGGATATGCTCACCTGGATAGCGCGGGAACGGGCGAGCATGACCTATTGCATCTTGTCGCTGTTCGACCGGCTGACCGATCATCGGGCCCTGGCCGAGGCCGATCTGTCGAGCCTGCGTCTTCTGACCGGCACCAGCGCCACTGGCGATTCGCGCCCCGGCATGTTGCGCATCAAAGCCAACCCCACATTTCAGGGCGGTTTCGTCAACGCCTACGGTTCCACCGAAACCGGCGGCTATGTGTCCTACATGCTGCCGCACGAGGTGGAGGCGGCGCTGATATCGGACGCCAAGCCCGACCGCATGAGCTCGCTCGGCAGCGAGGCGCCGTTGTTCCGCATCGAAGCGGTGGATGAAGACGGCCAGCCGGTCCCGGCGGGCGAATTCGGCGAGATGATCGTATCGGGCCCATCAATGCTGGCCGGCTATTGGAGGCGGCCCGAAGATACGGCGGCGGTGTTGAAGGACGGCTGGCTGATCACCGGCGATGTAATCAGAAAAGACGAAGCGGGCTATATCTGGCTGTCCGGGCGCAAGCGCGATATGGTCAAGACCGGCGGCGTCAATGTCTATCCGGCCGAGATTGAAGCGGTCCTCGTCGAACATCCCAAGGTGAGCCTGATCGCCGTGGTCGGCGTTCCCGACCCTGAGTGGGGCGAAAAGGTGGTCGCCTGCGCGGTGGCCCAGCCGGGATTGAGCGCCGCCGAGCTGATTGATTTCTGCGCCGGCAAGCTGGCCGGTTACAAAAAGCCGAAGGACATATATTTCTTCGACGAATTACCCACCAACGCGGTCGGCAAGCTGGTCAAAAAAGACATCGCGGAAATGGCGGTGCAGCGCAACCAGGCGGGCGGCACATAAAAAACCGGCGCGTTCTTTGTGGGCGCGCCGGTTTTAAAATCTTAAGAAAATTCGGCCTAGTTGCGGCCCTCGGGCGCGGTGATGTCGCGGATGCCGTCGCCCATCATATTGATGGCAATGGCCAGGAAGAACAGGCAGATGCCGGGGATGGTCACCAGATAGGGCTTGAAGAACATGAAGTTGCGGCCCTCGGCAATCAGGTTGCCCCAGGTCGGCGTCGGCGGCTGAATGCCGAGCCCGAGGAACGACAGCGTCGCCTCGATCAAAATGGCGATGGCCATTTCCAGGGTCAGGATTACGATGATCTGGTTCATCACGTTGGGCAGAATTTCGGTCAGGATGATGCGTGGCACCGAACAGCCGACGGCTTCGGCGGCGGTCACGAATTCCTGTTGCCGGATTTGCTGGGTCACGGTTCTGAGCACAATGGCGTAGCGGTCCCAGAACAAGAACGCCAACACCAGCACCAGCACGAACACCTCGCCGCCGAACACGGCGACCAGGGAAAGGGCGACCACCAAGCCGGGCAATGCCAGCTTGGAGTTGATTAGATACATGACAACCGCATCGACGCGGCCGCCGTAATATCCGCCGATCATGCCGATCAGCGATCCGATGACAGCCGCGATCATGGGCGCGACAATGCCGACGATCATCGAGACGCGGGCGCCGTGAATAACCCTTGAGAGATAGTCGCGCCCGAAAGCGTCGGTTCCAAGCGTATTGAGCCAGCTTGATTTGATGCCCCAAATGGGATTGATCAGGCGCCGCGAGATATCTTGATCGAAGGGATCGAAGGGGGCGATCAGGGGCGCAAACACGGCGACGATAAAGACCGTAAAAACCACCGCCGAGCCGATCAAAAAGCCCGGATGCGAGCGCGCCCGGCGTTTCATCAACTCATAAGGCGTCGGTGAATAAACTTCGAAGATATCGTCCGCTTCGGCGTTCGCCGCTTCCGAGCCGCCGATGGCGGCGGATGCTTGTTCGCTGGGTGTCATGACGCTCTCCCTAGCTGAGCCGGATGCGCGGATCGAGCTGCGCGTTGATCAAATCTGACAGCAACGTCAGGCCGATATAGATGACGGAAATGAACAGCACCACCGATTGCAAAACCGGGAAGTCCTGGCGGATGATCGCCTGGAACGCTTCGAAGCCGAGGCCGTTGAGGGCGAAGATGGTTTCCACCACCACGGTGCCGCCCAACAGAAAGCCGAAGGTGACCATGGTGATCGACACCACCGGCAGGATGGCATTGCGCAAGGCGTGTTTGAGAATGACCATGCGTGCCGGCAATCCCTTGGCATAGGCGGCGCGGATGTAATCGGATTGCAAAACCTCTATCATGCCGGTGCGCGTCAGGCGCATGATCTGCGGCAGCGTCGATAGCGCGATGGTGATCGTCGGCATGACGAAATGCCAGATCGTATCCTGCCCCGATATGGGTAGCCAGCGGAGCGCCACGCCAAACACCAAGATCAGCATCAGCCCCAACCAGAAATTGGGGATCGCTTGGCCAAACACGGCGAGCACAAGGGACGCCCTGTCCACGCCGGTGTTTTGATAAACGGCCGCTATGATCCCCAGTGGAACGGCGATGATAATCCCCAGCGACAGCGCCAAAACGGCCAATTTGGCGGTCGTCGGCACGGCGCCCTTGAGGATGCCGAACACCGGCTCGTTGGAGAAGATCGATTGTCCCAGATCACCCGACAAGGCACCGCCGGCCCAGCTTAAATACTGAATATAGAGCGGCCGGTCGAGGCCGTAGGCCTTGGCCACCTGGGCAATTTCTTCTTCGGTGGCGTCATCGCCGGCCAGCTCGGCGGCAAGATCGCCGGACAGGCGCAAAAGGCTGAACGCGATGATGGACACCGTAATGGTAACCAATACGGCAATAAACAGCCGGTTGATCAGGTAGTTAAGCATTTTGCGGCCTCTCTGTTGGCGTTGGTTAAGTCACCGCTTTGGATACGGATTATCAACAGTGCCGTTTTAGCACAGCTTCGCCGGATACAAAATGCCGAATCACAGTACCCGACTCTTTTCAAAACACCAACTCTATCAACGGTTTCCGAGGATTGTTTGGTTTGAATAGAGCCATCATATAGTCGCGGAATTCCATTTCAGACATTTTGACCATGGCTTTTCTG
>CAUZTZ010000032.1:0-20366 GCA_963582805.1 Alphaproteobacteria bacterium | reverse complement strand
TCCGCCGCCTGCCGCCGGAGCATCTGGCGTTCCTGACCAACCTGGAGATCAAATTCGAATGCGGCGATTATCTGTTTGTCCATGCCGGCGTCAGACCGGGCATCGCGCTGGAAGATCAGGATACCCGGGATTTTTTATGGATCCGCGATGAATTTCTGGGATCAAATGAGGATTTCGGGCGCATGGTTGTGCATGGCCACTCGATCGGGGCGACGCCGCAAATCCAGACCAACCGCATTTGCGTCGATACCGGCGCTTATTATTCGCACCATCTGACCGCCGCCGTGCTGGAAGGCAACGAAGTTTGGTTCCTGCAGACTTGAACCGGCGAAGCGCGGCGTATATCAAGCCCCTCCGGGGTTAAGAGCTGAGAAAGTCATTGAGGTTGGGGAAATATCAATAATGAACGGCACCACCAGAAAACGGGTTTTGGTAACCGGCGGCGCCGGCTTTATCGGCTCGCATTTGTGTGCGGCGCTGGTTGCCGGCGGCGACGATGTGATTTGCCTGGATAATTATTTCACCGGCGTTAAAGACAATGTGGCGCCTCTGATGGATGCGCCCAATTTCGAATTGCTGCGCCACGATGTGACCTTCCCGCTCTATGTGGAGGTGGATGAGATTTACAATCTCGCCTGCCCGGCCTCGCCGATCCATTACCAGTACGATCCGGTGCAGACCACCAAGACCAGCGTCCACGGCGCGATCAATATGCTGGGCCTGGCCAAGCGCACCGGCGCCAAGATTTTGCAGGCCTCGACTTCCGAGGTGTATGGCGATCCCGACGTCCATCCGCAGACCGAAGATTACTGGGGCAACGTCAATCCGATCGGCCCGCGCGCCTGTTATGACGAGGGCAAGCGCTGCGCCGAGACCTTGTTTTTCGATTATTACCGCCAGCACCAGACCAGAATCCGCGTCGCCCGCATCTTTAATACCTATGGGCCGCGCATGCGCGCCGATGACGGCCGCGTGGTGTCCAATTTCATTGTCCAGGCCCTGCGCGGCGAGACCTTGACCATCTATGGCGACGGCAGCCAGACCCGCTCTTTTTGTTATGTGGATGATCTGGTCGGCGGCTTGGTGGCGCTGATGAACGCGCCGGACAGCCTGACCGGGCCTATCAATCTGGGCAATCCGGTGGAGTTTTCGATCCGCCAGCTGGCCGAACTGGTGATCGATCTGACCGGCGCGGGCGCCGGGATCGAAGACCATCCGTTGCCGGAAGACGATCCCATGCAGCGCTGCCCCGATATCACCCTGGCCAAAGACAATCTCGGCTGGCAGCCGTCGGTACAGCTTCGGGACGGCCTCGCCGGCACCATTGATTACTTCAAAACGCAGATTTAGCGCCTCCGCCCAAATTTATTTTCCGCAAATACAATTGGCCTTATTGGGGACCAATTGACGCCACAGTTATGTGTTTCATCGCAATGGGTTGTGGGTTGATGGCTCATATTGTCCAGGGATAGTCTTGGGCGCGGGGATCGATTGGGCCGGCAAAGTTTTGATATCCCATGGAGTTCCATTTTGTCCCATTGACGCCCATAAAAACCCATGATATCCCAAATTGCCCCATATTCCTTTTGGGGTGGTTTAGGACGTCTCCGGCCGGGAACGGTTTCCGGCGGGAATTGGCTGTATTTGGCGCATGCGTGAGGCGAAAATGGCTGCGTTGTTCGGCAGACACGTCAACAAGATCGACGCTAAGGGCCGCGTTTCGGTGCCGAAACCGTTTCGCGATGCCTTGACCGATCAGCAATTCACCGGCGTTCACGTCTTTCCATCGTTCAAATACGCGGCCATCGAGGCGCTCTCGGAGGCGTTTTTCAATCGCGTCGTCGGCAGTTTGGAAAACCTCGATCTGTTCTCCGACGACCAGGACGACCTGGCCACCATTGTCGAAAACACGCACGCTTTGCCTTACGATACCGAAGGCAGGGTGATCCTGCCGAAACCCCTTCTCGAACACGCCAATTTGAGTTCCGAGGCGGCCTTCGTCGGGCGCGGCGGGCGATTTTTGATATGGGAGCCGGGCGCCTATGATCGCCAGCGGACGCGCGCCTTCGAGCGCGCCCGGGCGCGGGGCGCCACCCTGGCCCTCAATTCCGGCGGCGGCGATGGAGGCGGGCAATGAGTCTCCACATCCCGGTCATGGAAGACGAAGTGCTTGGCGCGCTGGAACCCCGAGACGGCGGCACCTATGTGGATGGCACGTTCGGGCGCGGCGGTCACAGCCGCGCCATTTTGGCGGCCGCCCGGACCCGGGTATTCGCCATCGACCGGGACCCGGACGCGATTGTCATCGGCTCTGAAATGGATGATCGCTTGCAGATTATCGAGGGCCGCTTCGGCGACATGGCGGTGCTACTGGCCGGGCTCGGCATCGAACGCATCGACGGCGTGCTGCTCGACCTCGGCGTTTCCTCGCCGCAACTGGATGATCCGGCGCGCGGTTTTTCGTTTCAGGGCGACGGGCCGTTGGATATGCGCATGGGCGGCGACGGGCCAACGGCGGCCGAGTTGGTCAATTCCGCCGATGAGCAGGAATTGGCCGACATTATATATCAATTCGGTCAGGAACGCCGCGCCCGGCGCGTCGCCCGCGCCATTGTCGAGGCGCGCGCCGATAAACCGTTCACCAGAACGTCCGAGCTGGCCCGCGTCATTCGCCGGGTGGTGCGCGCCTCCAAGGATGGCTTGGATCCGGCGACGCGCACCTTCATGGGCTTGCGTATCCACGTCAATGACGAGTTGGAGGAATTGCGGCGCGGCTTAGGAGCAGCCGAGCAATTGCTGGCGCCGGACGGGCGTCTGGCGGTGATATCGTTTCATTCGCTGGAAGACCGCATTGTCAAAACCTTCCTGCACCAGCGCTCCGATAAAAGCGCCGGCGTGTCCCGCCATCTGCCCGAGGCGCCCACCTGGCCGCCCTCGTTCCGTCTGATCAAGCGCGGCGCCATCAAACCGGCGGATGCCGAAACTCAGATCAATCCACGCGCCCGCTCGGCGCGCCTCCGCACCGCAATAAGAACCGACGCACCGGCCTGGGCCGAGGCGGCGTAAGGTAAGGAGTGGAAATCATGCGCCAGGCAACGATCATAACGCTTTTGGTGGCGGCCATGATGAGCGTTGCATTGTTCTTCCTCAAATATGAGGTGAACGGCCTCGAAAGCGAGCTTAATGAATTGAACCGGGGGATCGTATCGGACCGGGAATCGATCCACGTTCTGGAAGCCGAATGGAGCCATCTCAATGATATCCAGCGCCTGAAAGCCCTGGCCGAGCGGCACTTGAACCTTGCCCCCACGGACCCGGCGCAAATGCGCAGCGTCGGCGAGCCGATTGCCCGCCGGACGGGGAAACTTGCGCGGCCCGCATCGGCCAAGGGACGGAGCCGGTAATGCGCATCGATCATTTCAATCACCCCCACAACCCGGCGCCGGAACCGGCCAGGCCGGGCGGCGCCCCGGGCCGGGCAACCCCAAGCCCGGAGATTGCCGGCCCGGTCCAGTTGCAAGGCGTCCAGGCGCAAGCGCTGAACACAAGCCGCAACCGGCTGATCGTCACCGGCGCCTTGCTGGCCCTGGCCTTCACCGTTATCGCCGGGCGCCTGGTCGAGCTGGCGGTGAGCCAGGGCGCGGGGCCGAAATTCCAGGCGCGCATATCGGAGACGCCAAAACCGCCCAAGGTGCGCGCCAACATTGCCGATCGCAACGGCATCCTTTTGGCCACGTCCCTGCCGACGGCGGCTTTGTACGCCAACCCCAACCATGTTTTGGATGCCAAACTGGCTGCCAAGCGCCTCCACAAGGTGTTGCCGGAATTGAACGAGGCGGCCTTGGCGAAAAAGCTGTCGGGCAAAAACACCTTCGTCTGGCTGCACCGCAACCTGACCCCGGACCGCCAGTTCAGGGTCAATGCGCTCGGCGTTCCCGGTCTTTATTTCCAAGGCATGGAGCGCCGGGTCTATCCGCACGGCGCGCTCGCCGCCCATGTGCTCGGCGTCACCGATATCGACGGCAACGGATTGTCCGGCGTCGAAAAGCAGTTCGACGGGCAACTGACCGGCGGCGATGGCGCCTTTGGATTGTCCCTGGATATCCGCGTGCAGGCAATGTTTCGGGATGCGTTATTGCGCCAGCAAAACAAGTTCTCGGCCATCGGCGCCGTCGGCGTGCTGGTGGATGTAAGAAACGGCGAGGTGATCTCGCTGATATCGCTGCCCGGTTTCGATCCCAACCATCCGGTGTCGGCGGCCGGCGACGCCGGCTTCAACCGGGCCACCAAGGGCGTCTATGAAATGGGCTCGACGTTTAAATTGTTCACCGCCGCCATGGCGTTGGACGCCGGCGTCACGACGATCAACTCGCGCTTCGATGCCACCAAGCCGATCCGCATCCACGGCTTCACCATATCCGACTATCACGCCGAAAAACGCTGGCTGACGGTGACCGAAATTCTGGTCCATTCGTCCAATATCGGAGCCGCCAAGATGGCCATGAAATTGGGCACGGCGCGCCAGAAAAAATACCTGCGCGCCTTCGGGCTGACCCGGGCAGCGGGCATCGAGCTGCCGGAAGTGGGCACGCCGCTGACCCCGGACCGCTGGCGCGACATCAACACCATGACTATCGCCTATGGCCACGGCATCGCGGTTTCGCCCCTGCAACTGACCGCCGCCGTTGCAGCCCTGGTCAATGGCGGCTATCGGGTGCGCCCGACCATTATCAAGGGCAGCGTACCGACAAGCAGCGACCGGGTTTTGAAAGCCGGCACGTCGGAGAAAATGCGCCGCCTGATGCGCATGGTGGTGACCGCCGGCACCGGGCGCAAGGCCGACGCCGAGGGCTTTTTGCTGGGCGGCAAGACCGGCACCGCCGACAAGCCGGGGCGGCGCGGCTATCGCGGCCGCCGGGTGATCTCGTCGTTCGTTGCCGTGTTTCCGTTCGATGCGCCGCGCTACGCCATCCTGGCCTTGTTCGACGAGCCCAAGGGCTTGAAGGAAACTTTCGGCTACGCCACCGGCGGCTGGGTGGCGGCGCCGGTGATCAAAGCCGTGGTGCAACGCTTGTCGCCGCTGCTGGGTTTGCGCCCGCGCGAGCCCGCCGTGGGGTTAAGCGGCGCCGTTGCCAAATCGAAATCACGGACGCAACGACGGAAGAAAAGTCGTGCGGCTAACTGAATTAATGGTGGGAATGGAATGGGTAAATATGACACGAGGGCTGAGCTCTGACGCCGAAATAACCGGATTGGCGGCGGATTCGCGGAAAATCGAGCCGGGCTTTCTGTTCGCCGCGCTTGCCGGTGCCAATGCCGATGGCAGCGATTTCATCGTTGATGCTGTGCGGCGCGGCGCCGCCGCCGTGCTGGCCGCGCCCGGCGCCCAATTGGATGGGCTGCCCCTGTTCATCGATGCTGAACCCCGGCGCCGCTATGCGGAGATCGCGGCGCGTTTCTATGGGCGCCAGCCGGGTCACATCGCGGCGGTCACCGGCACCAACGGCAAATCCTCGGTGGCCGATTTCGCCCGCCAGCTCTGGACCCATCTGGGCGTTCCGGCGGCCAGCCTCGGCACAATCGGGCTGGTAGCGCCGGGGCGCACGGAGGCGGGCGGGCTGACCACGCCGGACGCCGCCGATCTGCATGCCACCTTGGCGGCGTTGGCGAGGGATGGCGTCGATCACGCCGCCATCGAAGCGTCCAGCCACGGCCTGGATCAATTCCGCCTGGATGGGGTGCGCATATCGGTTGCCGCCTTCACCAATATCAGCCGCGATCACCTGGATTATCACGGCTCCATGGACGCCTATAGACGCGCCAAGGCGCGCCTGTTCACCGAGCTGTTGCAAGATGGCGGCAGCGCCGTGATCAACGCCGATGATGCCTATTCCCAAAAGCTGCTGGCCGGGCGCGATATCCGCACGATTAGTTATGGCAAGGCCGGCGAGGACTTAAGGCTGTTGGATTGCCGGCCCCATGGCCAGGGTCAACGGATCACGCTCAGCGTTATGGGCAAGGAAGCCGAAATCGATTTCCCCCTGATCGGTGATTTCCAGGTGATGAACGCGCTCTGCGCGCTGGCCATGGTGATCGCCGATGGCGCCGATCACGGCGCCACATTGCAAGCCACCGAAAAGTTGGAGCCGGTAGCCGGGCGCATGCAGCTTGCCGCGCGGCTCGCCAACGGCGCCGCAATCTATGTGGATTACGCCCATACCCCCGATGCGCTTCGGCGATTGTTGCAGGCTTTGCGCCCGCACACCGAAGCCGCGCTGCGCCTGGTTTTTGGCTGCGGCGGCGACCGGGACACCGGCAAACGACCGGAGATGGGCGCCATCGCGGCCGAGCTTGCGGACCATGTGATCGTCACCGATGACAATCCGCGCAGCGAAGACGCGGGGCAAATCCGCGCCGCCATCCTGGCCGCTGCAACCGGCGCATCTGAAATCGGCGCCCGCGAAGACGCTATCTTCGAAGCCGTCCGGGCATTGGCGGTTGGCGATATCCTGGTCATCGCCGGCAAGGGCCACGAGCAGGGCCAGATTATCGGCGATGCGGTGATCCCGTTCGATGATGAGGAAGTGGCCTTGCGCGCCGCATCGGAGGTGGTGCGATGAGCGCCGCGCTCTGGACTTCCGATGATGCCGCTGGGGCCACCGGCGGAACCAACTCCGGCGATTGGAGCGCCAGCGGCGTTTCCATCGACAGCCGAACGCTTGAGCCCGGCGATCTGTTTATCGCCCTTAAAGGGCCCAACTTCGACGGGCATGATTATCTGAATGCGGCGTACGCCGCCGGGGCCGCCGCCGCCATGGTGGATGATAGCGCGGCGGCGGCCGGCTATCGGCCCTTGCTACAAGTCGATGACACGATGACCGGTCTCAATGGTTTGGGGCAAGCGGCGCGCAATCGATCCGGCGCCACGGTCATCGCGGTCACCGGCAGCGTCGGCAAGACCGGCGTCAAGGAAGCGCTGGCGGCTTTGTTAGCTGCGCAAGCCAAAACCGGGCATAGCGCCGGCAGCTTCAACAACCATATCGGCGTGCCCCTGAGCCTGGCCCGTCTGGCACCCGATTCCGGCTTCTGGGTTTTGGAATTGGGCATGAACCACACCGGTGAATTGACACCGCTCGCCGAAATGGCGCGCCCGGACGTGGCCATCGTCACCAATGTGGAAGCCGTGCATACCGCCTATTTCGCGGACGTGGCGGCCATCGCCGAAGCCAAGGCGGAGATTTTCGCTGGCCTCAAACCGGGCGGCGCCGCCATCCTCAACCGGGACAATCCCCATTTCGAATTATTGGCGGAGCGGGCCAGGCTTGCCGGCGCCGGCACCGTGGTTGCCTTCGGCGAGCACCCGGGTGCCGATTTCCGCTTGTTGCGTTTCGATCTGGGCCCGGACCATTCCGATGTGACGGCGGCCTATCGGGGCCGGACGCTGGAATACCGGCTTGGCCTTAGCGGCCGTCATTGGGTGCAAAACAGCCTCGCCATCCTGGCCGCCATGGATGCCGCCGGCGCCGATCTGCTCAAAGCCGCCGCCGCAATGGCAGAGCTCAAGCCCACCGCCGGGCGCGGGCAGCGCCATATGATCGACACCGGCGCCATCCAGTTCCTGCTGATCGATGAAAGCTATAACGCCAGCCCGGTATCCATGGCGGCGTCGCTGGCGGTCCTGGCGGCGCTGCCGGGGGCGCGGCGCATCGCCGTGCTCGGCGACATGCTGGAGCTTGGCGATTTCGCTGAAGAGGCGCATCGGGGCCTGGCCGCCGCCATCACCGGCGAGGCGGTCGATCTTGTTTATACCGCCGGCGAAATGATGGCGCTGTTGTTCGATGCGCTGCCCGCCGAAATTCAGGGCGCAAGCTACCTGAGCGCCGATGATCTGGCCGCCCCCTTGGCCGCCCAGCTGCGCAGCGGCGATGTGGTCCTGGTCAAGGGTTCCGCCGGGTCACGCATGGGCGCCATCGTGGCCGCGCTCAATTCGAATGGGGAGGCATCGAATGCTGTTTAATTCGCTGGTTCAGTTTGCCGATCAGGTCAGCATCTTCAACGTATTCCGCTACATCACGTTTCGCACCGGCGGCGCCATGATCACGGCGCTGATTGTCTCCTTTATCTGTGGCCCGTTCATCATCCGCTGGCTGGCGGCGCATCAAAAGGGCGGCCAGCCGATCCGCGAAGACGGCCCCGAAAGCCACCTGATCACCAAGGTCGGCACGCCGACAATGGGCGGCTTCATGATCCTGACGGCGCTTTTGGTCTCCACCCTGATGTGGGCGGATTTGCGCAACGGCTATATCTGGGCGGCGCTCGGCGTCACCGTCGGTTACGGCATGATCGGCTTCATCGATGATTACATCAAAGTCACCCGCCGCCATTCCAAGGGCCTGCCGGGCAAGCTGAAACTATTGTTGCAGGTTTTCATCGCCGCCGCCGCCACCATGTGGGTGGTGTCGATCACGCGCGAGCCGTTATCCACTTCGCTCGCCATCCCGTTCTTCAAGAACGTGCTCATCGATCTCGGCGGCTTTCTGTTTGTCAGCTTCGCCGTGTTTGTCATGGTCGGCGCCTCCAACGCGGTAAACTTGACTGACGGGCTCGACGGCCTCGCCATCGGGCCGGTGATGATCGCCGCCGGGGTGTTCGCGCTGATCTCCTATATCATCGGCAATTCGGTGTTTTCGAGCTATCTGCAAGTGCACTACGTGCCCGGCGCCGGCGAGCTGGCGATCTTCTGCGGCGCTTTGGTAGGCGCCGGGCTCGGCTTTCTCTGGTTCAATGCGCCGCCGGCCATGGTGTTCATGGGCGATACCGGCTCGCTCTCCATGGGCGGCGCGCTCGGCATTGTCTCGGTCATCACCAAGCACGAGCTGGTGCTGGCCATCGTCGGCGGCCTGTTCGTTCTGGAAACCGTATCGGTCATTGTCCAGGTGGTGTCGTTCAAGCTGACCGGGCGGCGCGTCTTCCAGATGGCGCCGCTGCATCATCACTTCGAAAAGAAAGGCTGGGCCGAGCCGACCATCGTCATCCGCTTTTGGATCATCGCCATGATCCTCGCGCTCGCCGGGCTGGCGACGCTGAAACTGCGCTAGGAGGCAAATGATCCCGGTCCCTCAATTCTCCGGTCAAACGGTGGCGGTCTTAGGCCTGGCGCGCTCCGGCCTCGCCGCTGCCTTGAGTCTGGCTGCCGGCGGCGCCGAGGTTGCTGCCTGGGACGATGCCGAGGCGCGGCGCGCAGAAGCGGTCGCCGCCGGCGTACCGGTGAGCGATTTGAGCGAACTGGACTGGACCGGCTGCGCCGCCCTGGTGCTCTCGCCCGGCATCCCGGACCTGTATCCTGCCCCCAACCCCATTGCCGCGGCGGCGCGCATCGCCGATTGCCCGATCATTTGCGACGTGGACCTGCTGGCCCGGGCCAAGCCCGACGCCCGCTATATCGGCATCACCGGCACCAACGGCAAATCCACCACCTCGGCGCTGGTCGGCCATATCCTGAGCGCCGCCGGATCACCCAATCAGGTGGGCGGCAATATCGGCGTCCCGGCGCTTGAGCTTACCGACATCGATGAGGCCGGCGCCTATGTGCTGGAGCTGTCGTCGTATCAATTGGAGCGGACGCCGTCCCTCAAACCCGATATCGCGGTCTTGTTGAACATCACCCCCGATCATCTGGACCGCCATGGCGGCATCGATGGTTATGTGGCCGCCAAGCGCATGATCTTCGACCATCCCGGGCCCGGCGGCCACGCGATTGTCGGCGTCGAGGACGGCGCCTCACGCGGCATCGGGCTGGAACTAATGGTGCGCGGCGCCCATAAGATCGTGCCCATATCGGGCAGCGCCCGCGCCGCCGGCGGCGTCTATGGCGAGGCCGGCATTCTCATCGACGATATGGAATACAAGCAAACAACCGTGTGCGATCTGAAACCCGTGGCGGCGCTGCCCGGCACCCACAATTGGCAGAACGCGGCGGCGGCCTACGCGGTGGCACGGTTGCAAGGCATCGATCCCGAAACCATCGCTGCGGCCATTGCCACCTTCCCCGGCCTGCCCCACCGCCAGGAGATCGTCGGCGCCATCGGATCGGTTTTGTACGTCAACGATTCCAAGGCCACCAACAGCCAGGCGGCGGCCAAGGCGCTGGATTGTTACGACGCCATCTATTGGATTGCCGGCGGCAAATTCAAAGAAGAAAACCTGGACGCCATCCAACCATCGTTTGCGCGCATGCGCGGCGCCTACCTGATCGGCGATGCGGCAGCTCGGTTCGAGGCCATCATTGGGGCCGCCGCCCCGGTGCATCAATGCGGCGATCTCGAAACCGCCGTGACGCGCGCCCACGCCGCCGCGCAAGATGATATGGCGGGCGAGGGCGATGTGGGCGTGGTGCTGCTGTCGCCGGCCTGCGCGTCGTTCGATCAGTTCGATAACTTCGAAGCGCGCGGCGATGCGTTTCGCGGGCTCGTCCAGGCACTGGAAGGCGCAACTCCATGAATACCTATTCGCGCACCAACCTAAGTCTGCTCGGCGCCTGGTGGCTGAGCCTGGACCGCTGGAACATCGCCGCGCTCATCGCGCTGGCGGCGGTCGGCGCCGTGCTCGGCATGGCGGCCAGCCCGCCGGTGGCCGAGCACCTGGGCAAGGACACGTTCTACTTCGCCCAGCGCCACATCATCTTTCTGCCCATCGCGCTGGCCGGCCTGCTCGCCGTCTCGGCGCTAAAGGCGCAAGGGGTGCGCATCTTGGCATTGGCGGTATTCGCCGGCGCCCTCGGCTTCATGGCGCTGACCCTGTTAACCGGGGACGAGATCAAGGGCGCCACCCGCTGGGTTTCCATCGCCGGATTTTCCATGCAGCCGTCGGAGTTCGTTAAACCCTCCTTCGCGGTGCTGTCGGCCTGGCTGTTCGCCCGCTGGCGGCTGGGCGATAATTTCACCGGCTACGCCCTGGCCATCGGGCTTTATGTGACGGTGGTCCTGTTGTTATTGGCGCAGCCCGACGTGGGCATGACAATCTTGGTTTCGATCATCTGGGGCACCCAGTTTTTCCTGGCCGGCTTGCCGATGCTGCTGGTGATCGCCATCGGCGCTCTGTTTCTTGCCGGCGGCGTCTTCGCCTATTTCCAGTTCGCCCATGTGCAGGCGCGCATCGATCTGTTTCTCGATCCGTCCGGCGAGGAAGCCTATCAGGTGGCGCGCTCCCTGGACGCGTTCCGGGGCGGCGGCATCTTCGGCGTCGGCCCCGGCGAGGGCCATGTAAAAGAAGTGCTGCCCGACGCCCACGCCGATTTCATCTTCGCCGTCGCCGGCGAGGAGTTCGGATTGCTGATGACCCTGATGGTGGTCGCCCTGTTCGCCTTTATTGTCCTGCGCGGCTTCGTGCGCGTCTTCCGGGACCAAGATCTGTTCACCCAGTTGGCGGTGGCCGGGCTGCTGGTTCAGTTCGGCCTGCAGGCGATCATCAATATGGCCTCGACCCTCAATCTGATGCCGACCAAGGGCATGACGTTGCCGTTCATATCCTATGGCGGCTCGTCCATGTTCGCGCTGGCCCTCGGCATGGGCATGGTGCTGGCGCTGACACGGGATTCCCGGGTGCCGGGAGGGCCGCGCTGATGGCGCCTCCAAATGCACCAATGATCGCGCTCGCCGCCGGCGGCACCGCCGGGCATGTGTTCCCGGCAGAGGCCCTGGCCGCCGAGCTGGCAACGCGCGGCTTTAGGCTGGCGCTGATCACCGATGCGCGCGGCGGCGCCATGGACGCGGGCTTCACCGGCGCTCAATTGTTTCGCATCCGGGCCGGCGGCATTGCCGGCAAGGGATTGGTCGCCCGCATCAAAAGCGTGTTGGAAATTCTGGCCGGCACCGTCCAGGCCTGGTTCATTCTCAAGCGCATCAAGCCTCAAGTGGTGGTCGGCTTCGGCGGCTATGCCTCGGTGCCGACCATGCTGGCGGCAAAGTTTTGCGCCGCCAAGACCGCCATGCACGAACAAAACGCGGTTCTCGGCCGCGCCAACCGTCTGCTGGCGGGCGGCGTCAGCCAGATCGCCACATCGTTCGATCAGGTCGCCGCCATCCCGGAGGTTGCCGCAGTTGTCATGCGCACCGGCATGCCGGTACGCGCCGCCGTCGCTCAGTTGCGAAAGCATGCTTATCCGGATCGGGGGAACGAGAGCCGCATCGGCATTTTGGTATTCGGCGGCAGCCAGGGCGCGTCGGTGTTCGCTAACGTGGTGCCGGACGCCATCGGGCGGCTGGACAAAGATTTGCGCACCCGCCTGTCCATAGTCCAGCAATGCCGCGCCGATGATCTGGACGCGGCAGCCGCTGCCTATCGGGACATCGGGGTGCCGGCCGAGCTGGCGTCTTTCTTCGATGATCTGCCGGCGCGCATGGCGGCGGCGCATCTCATTATATGCCGCTCCGGCGCCTCCACCATCGCCGAGGCGACCACCATCGGGCGCCCGGCGATCATGGTTCCCTATCCACACGCGGTCGATGATCACCAAACCTCCAACGCGCATGCGCTGGACGCGGCCGGCGGCGGCTGGCTGTTACCGGAAGACGCCTTTACCCCCGATATTCTGGCCGGGCGGCTGGCCTCGCTGCTGACCATGCCGCGCATATTGGAAACCGCCGCCGCCGCTTCCACGGCGTTCGGGCGCCCGGACGCGGCCAGCCGGCTGGCCGATATGGTCGCCGCCCTTTTGCCCGCCGAAGCCGCGGAGATTTCCGGGGCAGCCCCATGAGCACCCTGCCCCTTGATCTTGGCGTCATCCATTTTGTCGGCATCGGCGGCATCGGCATGAGCGGCATCGCCGAAATTCTGCACAATCTCGGCCACGGGGTGCAGGGCAGCGATGTGGCCGAGGGCGCCAATGTGCAGCGCCTCCGCGCCCTTGGCATCACGGTCATGATTGGCCACATCGAGGCTAATCTGGGCGATGCCGCCGTGGTGGTGGTTTCCTCGGCGGTGAGAGCCGACAACCCGGAATTGGTGGCGGCGCGGCGCGGGCTCGTTCCGGTCGTGCGCCGCGCCGAAATGCTGGGCGAGTTGATGCGCCTCAAATCCTCGATCGCCGTCGGCGGCACCCATGGCAAGACAACCACCACGTCCCTGGTCGCGCAATTGCTGGAGAGCGCCGGGCTTGATCCCACCGTTATCAATGGCGGCATCATCAATGCCTGGGGCTCCAACGCGCGCCTCGGCGGCGGCGACTGGATGGTTGCCGAGGCCGACGAAAGCGATGGCAGCTTCGTTAAACTGCATCCCACCATCGCCGTCGTCACCAATATCGATGCCGAGCATATGGACCATTACGGATCGTTTGAGGCTTTGCGCGCCGCCTTCGTCGATTTCGTCAAAAACGTTCCTTTCTATGGTTTCGTGGTGCTGTGCATCGATGATCCCGAGGTTCAGGCCCTGATCCCGGCGGTGCCCGAGCGCAAGATCGTCACCTATGGGCGCAACCCGCAGGCCGATGTGCGCGTTACCGCTTCGGCGCCCGCCGAAGGCGGCTCCAATTTCGATATCACAGTGGCGGCGCGCCGGGGTGCGCCCGAATCCCATATCACCGGCCTCTATTTGCCCATGCACGGCGCCCACAATGTTCAGAACGCCGTCGCCGCCATCGCCATCGCCGTGGAAATGGACGTCGGCGAAGCCCATATCCGCGCCGGGCTGGCCGCATTCGGCGGCGTCAACCGGCGCTTTACCAAGACCGGCGAGGCGCTGGGCATCACGGTGATCGATGATTATGGCCATCATCCGGTGGAAATCACGGCGGTGCTGGACGCGGCGCGGGCGGCGAGCCGTGACGGCCATATCATCGCCGTGGTGCAGCCGCACCGCTATTCAAGGCTGCGCGATTTGTTCGAGGATTTCTGCACCTGTTTCAACGATGCGGACACGGTCATCGTTGCCGATGTCTACGCCGCCGGCGAGGATGCCATCGACGGCATCGACCGGGCGGCACTGGTCGACGGCATCCGGGCGCGCGGCCACCGCCATGTGATTTCCTTAAATGATCCCGCCGATCTGGCGGCGCTGGTGGCGGCCAATGGCAGCCCCGGCGATATGGTTGTCTGCCTGGGCGCCGGCAGCATAACCGGCTGGGCCAACGCCTTGCCCGATGAATTGGCGCAACTATAATGGCCGCCAGCTGCAAAAGTGACCGCTTGATTGATGCCTTGCCGGACTTGCGCGGCCGCATCACCGAAAACGCACCTTTGTCGAAGTTGACCTGGTTCCGCGTCGGCGGGGGTGCGGAAATATTGTTCCGGCCCGCCGACCTGGATGACCTGGCCACGCTTATGGCCAACCTGCCCGCCGGAATTGCGCTTACCGTGATCGGCGTCGGCTCCAACATATTGGTGCGCGACGGCGGCATCGCCGGCGTCGTGGTGCGCCTTGGCGACGGCTTCAACCATATATCGGTGGACGGCGAGACAATCACCGCCGGCGCCGGCGCATCCAATTTGAAAATTGCGGGCGCCGCCCGGGACGCCGGCCTGACGGGGTTCGAGTTTTTGAGCGGCATCCCCGGCTCCCTCGGCGGCTCGCTCGCCATGAACGCCGGTGCCTTCGGCGCCGAAATGGCCGATATCACCGGCGCCGTCGATGCCATGGGCGCGGACGGCCCTTGTAGGCTCGGATTAGAAGATATGGGCTTTTCCTACCGCCATTCGGGTGCGGATGAAACCCTGATCTTCGTTGCCGCCCAATTAAAAGGCACCCCCGGAGACAAAGACGCCATCGCCCGGCGAATGCGCGATATCCAAGAAGAGCGCGGCATCAGCCAGCCCCTCAAAACACCCACCGGCGGTTCCACCTTCGTCAATCCGGTGGGCCACAAGGCCTGGCAGCTGATCGAACGGGCCGGCTGCCGAGGCCTGAAGCGTGGCGGCGCCATGGTTTCCGAAAAGCACTGCAATTTTCTGATCAATACCGGATCGGCGACGGCGGCCGATCTGGAAGGGCTCGGCGAGGACGTGCGCCGCCGGGTGATTGCCGAGACCGGCATCTCCCTGCAATGGGAAATCCGCATCCTCGGCACCGCCACCCCAGCTCCCTTATTGGAGGCCAGCCCATGAAGCGCAACGTGGCGGTCCTGATGGGCGGCTGGTCCGCCGAGCGCGAGGTGTCGCTGGTATCGGGGGCGGCGGTGGCTAACGGATTGAACGCAGCGGGCTATTCGGTCACCTCGATCGACGTTCAGCGCGACATGGGCGCGCTATTGACCCGGCTTTATCCGAAGCCGGACGCCGTGTTCAACGCCCTCCATGGCCGTTATGGCGAAGATGGCTGCGTCCAGGGTTTGCTCAACATCCTCGATATTCCCTACAGCCATTCCGGCCTGCTGGCGTCTGCCTTGGCCATGGACAAGCCGGCGGCCAAAGCCCTGTTCGCCGCCGCCGGCATAACTGTGGCCGAGCATGTGATCGCCAGCCGCGATGATCTGGCGGGCGGCGTGAGCTTCGAGGCACCCTACGTGATCAAGCCGCTCAACGAAGGCTCCAGCGTCGGGGTGACCATAATTGGCGCCGGCGAAACCTATTCGGCGGACACCGAATCGTGGCCCTATGGCGATAAAGTCATGGTTGAGAAGTTCATCGCCGGGCGCGAGCTGACGGTCGCCGTGATGGGCGATAAGGCCTTGGGTGTCACCGAGATCACCACCCAGCGGGGCTTTTACGATTACGACGCCAAATATGCGGAAGGCGGCTCTCAGCATCGCTTGCCGGCGGAAATACCGGCCCCGGTGGAGGCCGAGGCGATGCGCATTTCCACCTTGGCGCATCAAGAGCTTGGCTGCCGCGGCGTCAGCCGCGCCGACATTCGTTTCGATGGTAAGGATTTGTACATTCTTGAGGTGAACACTCAACCTGGGATGACACCGACGTCCCTGGTTCCGGAACAAGCGGCGCATGCCGGTATTCCGTTTCCAGAGCTCGTCGGTTGGATGGTGGAGAACGCTGCGTGCGACTAAGGGGGACATTCCTCAAGTCCGGCAAATTGCGCCGGCGCAGACTGCGCATTAAATCAATGTGGCGGCGGAAGGAGACGCGCGCCGGTCTGGCCACGTTGGTGCTGGCGGCGGCAAGCGTGGCCGGCTGGTGGGCGTGGCAAAGCGGCTTCGCTCAACGTGCCGCCGACAATTCCAAATGGACAATGATCGCGGCGTCGGCCAAATTCGGCTTTGCCCTCGATGAAATATTCGTCGAAGGCCGCCACCAGACCAAATCGCCCGAATTGCTCGGCGCGCTGCGTCTGAAGCGGGGCGCGCCGATTTTGGCGTTTGATCCCGAAGCCGCGCACGCGCGCCTCAAATCCCTGCCTTGGATTGAAAGCGTCTCCATCGAGCGGCACTTGCCCGATGTCATTCATCTGCGCATATCCGAGCGTCGGCCGATGGCGCTCTGGCAGCGCGACGGCCGTTTCCGCCTTATCGATACCGCCGGCAACGTGGTGCCGATCAGCGATATCGGGCGCTTCGGCAATTTGATCACGGTGATCGGGCCGGACGCGCCCCGCCACGCATCGGGGCTTTTGGACACGCTGGCCCAGGTGCCGGAACTGTCCCGGCGGGTCTCAGCCGCGGTGCGCATCGGCGCGCGCCGCTGGGATCTGCACTTAAGCAATCACCTGGCCATTCAATTGCCGGAGTTTGATCCCGAAACGGCCTTGCGGCAACTGGCCGAATTACAGCAAAGCGACGCCATCCTGGACCGGAACTATGCCGCCATCGATCTTCGATTGACGGGGCGCGTGGTGTTGCGCCCGGCGCCCGCTGAGGCGCCGGACGCCGCTCCTAAAAAATCCGCCGCCGCCACCGGAAGGGACACCTGATAGCGCCCATGTTCAATTCCCACAAATATAATAAGCCGGCGCGTAACGGTTTGATCACGGCGCTGGATATCGGCACCACCAAGATCGTGTGCTTCGTTGCCCGGCCCACCGGCACCACCGCCGAGATCATCGGCATCGGCCATCGCATCTCCAAGGGCGTGCGTTCGGGCAATATCATCGATATGGACGCCATCGAGGCCTGCGTGCTGGCCGCCGTCGAAGACGCCGAACAGCTGGCCGAGGAAAATGTGCGCGACGTAGTGTTGTGCATTTCCGGCGGTGCGCCGCAATCACGGCTGATTTCCTTCGACGTCGCCATCGCCGGGCATGAGATTGGCGATGCGGATTTGCGCCGCGCCCTCGATCCGGCCTGGCTCTATGCAAGGCAAAGCGACGACCGCCGCATCCTGCATACCCTGCCGGTCGGCTATACCATCAACGGCAGCCCCGGGGTGCGCGATCCGCGCCGCATGTTCGGCGAGAAATTGGGCGTCAAGATGCACATCGTCACCGCCGACGCATCGCAGTTACGCAATGTCGAAAGCTGCATCGGGCGCTGCCGGCTGGATATCGAAGCCAATGTGGCGGCACCCTATGCGTCCGGCCTATCGTGCCTGGTCGAAGACGAAAAAGAGATGGGCGTCATCTGCATCGATATGGGCGGCGGCACCACCGGTATTTCGGTGTTCGTCGACGGCGAGGTCATCCATACGGACTCGGTGCCCTTGGGCGGCACCCACGTGACCAACGATATCAGGCGCGGCCTGTCGACGCCGCTGGCCCATGCGGAGCGTATGAAAAGCTTGCTCGGCAGCGTCATCCCGTCGGCGTCGGACGACCAAGAGATTATCAAAGTGCCGCTGGTCGGCGAAGAAGGGCTCGACGAGAACGAGATCAGCCGCGCCATTTTGGTAGGTATCATCCGTCCGCGCCTGGAAGAGATATTCGAAATGACCCGCGCCAAAATCGAAGAGGCCGGCATCGACGCCGAGGTCGGGCGCCGGGTGGTGCTGACCGGCGGCGCCAGCCAGTTGAACGGCGTCAGCCAATTGGCCTCGGAAATTCTGAACCGGCAGGTGCGGCTTGGCCGCCCGGCCCATTTCAAGGGGCTTGCCGATTCCACCAACGGCCCGGCGTTTTCCACCTCCGCCGGGCTGATCCAGTTTGCATTGAACGAACGCGCGGAACAGTCGGTGACGTCATTCCGCGCCATGGAGGTGCCCAAAAACCGGATGGACCGGGTCGGGCAATGGCTTCGTGAGCATATTTGAATTTGAACAACCCAATCCCTGTCTTCATTGGAGGCTGATATGAGTATCAAACTTACCGTACCGACAACCACGGACACGCCGGATCTGAAACCGCATATCACGGTCATTGGCGTCGGCGGCGCCGGCGGCAACGCGGTGAATAATATGATCGAGAGTGGGCTCGAGGGGGTCGAGTTCCTGGTCGCCAACTCCGACGCCCAGGCGCTGGCCAAATCGTCCGCCGAGCGCCGCATCCAGATGGGGATCGACGTGACCCGGGGCCTTGGCGCCGGATCGAACCCGGATATCGGCCGCGCCGCGGCGGAAGAATCCCTGGAAGAGATCCTCGGTCATATCCACCATTCCAACATGCTGTTCGTGACCGCCGGGCTCGGCGGCGGCACCGGCACCGGGGCTGCGCCGGTGATCGCCCGCGCCGCCCGCGATTACGGCATCCTCACCGTCGGCGTGGTTACCAAGCCGTTCCATTTCGAAGGGGATCGGCGCATGCGCCTGGCCGAAGAGGGCCTGCTGGAATTGCAGCAATATGTGGATACCTTGCTGATCATTCCCAACCAGAACCTTTTTTATGTGGCCACCGAGCAGACCACCTTCGCCGACGCCTTCCAAATGGCCGATCAGGTGCTCTATTCCGGCGTGCGCGGGGTGACCGATCTGATGGTCTCACCGGGCCTCATCAATCTGGATTTCGCCGACATCAAGTCGGTGATGAGCGAGATGGGCAAGGCCATGATGGGCACCGGCGAGGCCGAAGGCGACAACCGCGCCGTCGAAGCCGCCGAGGCGGCGATCTCCAATCCCTTGCTCGACGATTCCTCCATGCAGGGCGCCCAGGGCGTGCTGATCAATATCACCGCCGGCAAGGACATCACCCTGTTCGAAGTGGACGAAGCCGCCAACCGTATTCGCAAAGAAGTCGACGACGACGCCAATATCATCTTCGGCTCCACCTTCGATGAGGCATTGGAGGGACGCATCCGGGTTTCGGTGGTCGCCACTGGTATCGATTCGGAAGCCCAATCCATGCCCGCGCGCGCGGCGCCGGCGATCACCGATGCCCGCGCCGCCGAGCCCGCCATCGAAGAGGCGCCCGAGCCGGAGGCCGAAATGCCGGCCGCCCGGGCGCCGGTTTCCGTATTCCCGCGCCCGGCGCCCCATATCCAGCAACAAGCACTGCGGCCGGAAATAGCCGATCGCGCGGAACGCACCGAAAGGCCGGTCTATACCAAGCCGGTCCCGTCGGTCGCTGGCATCACCGCGCCCGCCCAGCCTGCCCCGGCGGCCCATCATGCAGCGCCCGCCCAGCTGGCCACGCCTGCGCCGGCAGCCAGCCTGGACACGGCGCCTGCGATTGCCGAAGCGCCGGCGCCGGCGCAAGCGGAAGCATTCATCCCGGCGCCGCCGGTCATGGGCAATGTGGCCATCGACGACGCGCCGCAGGCCGATCCCTTCACCGCCGCAGACATGGTCAACACCCGCATCGAGCCCGAAGACATCGAGCCGCAGAAAAAATCCCTGTTCGAGCGGGTCACCGGCGTCGCCCGCAGCGAACGCCGGGTTCCGAAGCGCGAACGCACCCTGCCCAAGGCGATGCAGGCCGAGCCCGAGCCCGAGATTGCCGAGATCGAAAGCGAGCCGATGATCGAGCCGGCGCCCGCCGAGCCGGTGATCGAAGCGACGCCGCTCGCGTCGGAGATTATGGCCGAACCCGCGCCCGAAAACAGCCTTGAGCCGGAAGCCAGCCTTGAGCCGGAAGCCAGCCTTGAGCCGGAAGCCAGCCTTGAGCCGGAAGCCATACTTGAGCCGGACGCCCCGGCGCCGGAGGCCAGCGAAGACAATATCGCCTTCGCGGTCACCGATCAGGATTCTTTGGCCGCTCCCGAGCCCGAAGAGGCCGCAACCGAAGCCGCCGAATCGGTGCCGGAATTTGCGCCCGAGCCGGAATTGGACGATCAGGGCGCCTTTGGCGGGCTGGATCCGGACGAGAATCTTGGCGACGGGCAGGATTCCGGCGATCTCCTTGAAATTCCAGCATTTTTACGGCGCCAGGCCAATTAAATCAGGCGCCGGAATAGCGTAACAATTCGCAATAATTGTTGATTTGAACGGCGCCTGAGCCGTTGCTAAAAAAGCCATGAGGCAAGCGCGCCTTGGAGGCCATGTGGCGGGGGTGCCGCAAAATTGGAATAGGCGCGCGAAACGTGGAGTAGGCGCGCGAAACGTGGAGTAGGCGCGCGAAAC
>CAUZTZ010000031.1:0-20389 GCA_963582805.1 Alphaproteobacteria bacterium | reverse complement strand
CCCGGCCAAACCAAAGCCCAAAAAGAAGAAAAAGGGCCTGTTGGGTTTTGCCAAAAAAGACACCGGCGACAGAAGCGAAGAAGAGGCCAAGGCAGAATGGAAAGAGGCGGTCCGCAACGCCAAACGGGATAACGAGCGCTGCGAGCAGATCTGGGCCGAGATCTGCGCTGCGTCGGACGACTATGATCCGCCGGTGCGCGATATGGACAGCCAGCTATTGATGGAGCTGTTTGGCCGCAGCACCAACGGCACCGTTAACCAGATGCGCGCCATCAACCAGATCGTCGATCAAGGCCTTGAATTGGGGCGGGCTTTCTCCGATTACCAGCAAGGCAAGAATATCGAGATTTGCCTGCTCGCCAACTGCTATCAGCGCCCGCCCCACTATCTCGGCGAAAAGGACCGGCTGCGCGAAATGTTGAAGGGATTCCGGCGCCCCAGTTTCCCCCTAATCGCCCGCTATCTCCCTGAATTTATTCGGGATTAACGCCGGGCCGCCAATATTCACAATAAGGGTGGAAATTGGGCCGATATTGCCCATGTATAACTTGCAAACAACCGCCGGTCTGTAACCTTTAAGAATTGCATGTATTTTCTCCGGCCGGCCCAAAATTTACGGTAAGCGAGATGTCTGGCGCAGCGAGTGCACTGGTAAGCGAAATAGAGTCCGAGCCCATTGATTGGGAAGCCGTGTTTGAGGCCGATGGCCATGGCCTGATCGCGCTGATCGGCGAAGCCAAAAGCTTCCATGCGCTCAAGGACTGCATGGCGGTCATTGTCGAGCAACTGTTCAGCCGCGACGGCGACGAAGCGTTCCGCAATTCCTATATGGCCGATCTGGATGCGGTATTCCCCGAGGATTTGGACAGCCGCGACGATGCCGCGGAAACCTTGCGAAAACTGATCGCGGTGATGACGCTGACATTGCGCAAAATCAAAACCTATCGCAGCAAAAAAGCCGAACAATACCGCCAGAGCACAGCGGCCGGCGCCCCCCAGCCCCGCGCTAGCCCGGAACGGCGCGGCGATGCCGGCGAAGATGCGGCCATGCTGATGGACGCCGCCGGCGGCGGTGATGCGGGACCCGGCGTTGATCTCAAACCTTCGAAGCCCGACGACGCCTATGCAGACATGGACCGCGATGAGAAAGAGGGCGGCACCGATCCGGCAGTGACGGCGGCAATGTTTGCCGAGGTTGTCGCGGCCGAATTCAAGAACCGCTTCAAGGCCCTGCAAATGGGCATCGAACAGAAAGGCGGCGGCAAGACCAAGCTGCCCTTCATGCTGTCGGCGAAATTCGCGGCAAAATTCGATGCGGTATTGTGCGAATACGTCATTCCCGAATTCACCCAGCGTTGCCATGAAATTATCATCCGCGGCGCCACCCGGGCCGCCGACAAGCAAAAGTCCTATCTCCAGCAATTTACCGGCTTCGAAGGCGGGCGCGGCGATATTTGGGAGCATTGGCGCTATACCTGGACCGATGTGACCACCAAGCAAAAACTGCCGACCCGCCCGACCGGCAAGGGCAAAAAGAAGAAGGGCTTGTTCGGCCTTGGCAGCAAAAAGAATGCCGGCGGCAAAGACGCCGCGGCCGCCGAGATGAAGCGCTGGGAGTCCCGCATCAAGCAAATGGAAATGACCAACGGCTATGTGGATGCGATTTGGGGCGCCCTTTGCGCCGAAACGGTGCGCTACATACCGCCGGTTCGCGGCGACGATGGCAAGATTTTGATGGAGCTCTTTGGCCGCAGCACCAAGAGCATTATGAAACAGGTGCACGCCATCAATCAGATCGTGCAACAGGGCGGCGAAATGGCCCGCGCCTTCGAGGTTCTGCAACAGGGCAAGGATATCGAGATTTGCCTGTTGGCCGCCTGCTTTCAAAATCCCGAACAATTTCTTGGCCGCAAACAGGTCCTCAAGCAATTGTTGGGCGGCTTCAAGGGCGGCCATTTTCCGCTCATTCTTCGCTACCTGCCCCAACATATCCGCGAATAGCCCCGGCCATAACGGCTGGCCATCGCCGGCGCGCCTGTTTCGAGCGCAACATTCTCTTGCGCCGCATGGGTGAGCCCGGCGATATTAACGGGCTGGCGCTGTTCCTGGCTTCCGCAGCATCGGACCACATGACCGGCGCCCATTTGGTTATCGATGGCGGCTTCTCGCTCGATTTCGGGGATTGACGCCGCCAATGCAGTGGGAGGCAAGCCAATGGACCAATCCACCAATCCGTTCGCCGATATCGGCGATATGGAGACCTTCTACGAGCGGGTGGCGCCGTTGAACCTCGGTTGCGGCTGGCGCATCGAAGACCGCGACCCCGGCAGCGGCGGCTATTCCTCGCCCTACCCCAACGCCCATTGGAAATATGCCGAGGTGCGCCCGGCCCTGGACGCGGCGGCGAAACTGATCAGCGCCGAGGATGCCGGCCGGCGCATCCTCATGTGCGTCAATCACGTGGCCGACGGCAAGCCCGGCATCGCGCCGACATTGTTCCATGCCTATCAGATGGTGCTGCCCGGCGAGACCGCGCCATCCCACCGCCATCCCATGCATGCGCTGCGGGTGATGTTGGACGCCGAAAAAATGTATTCGGTGGTGGAAGGCGAAAAGATGTTGATGGAGACCGGCGACGTGGTGCTGACCCCCGGCGGCATGTATCACAGCCATATCCACGACGGCGATGATCCGGCCTATTGGCTGGACGGATTGGACGCGCCGTTCACCCGCGCCCTGCATCTGGTCATCTTCGAGCCGCACCCGGACATTTATGAGCCGGTCAAAGTGGTCGCCGAGGTCTCGCCGTTCCGCTTTTCTTCGGATGATATCCAGAAAATGCTGGACGCCGCCGAGGATGATCCGGAGGGCTATTTTCCCAAACGCGTGCGCCTGGATACGTCCTGCATGCCGACCCTCGGCGTTTATGTGCAGCGGCTTGAGGCCGGTCAGAAAACACAGGTGTACCGGACCAACGCCAACACCTCGTTTGCGCCCATGCAAGGCAGCGGCGTCTCGATCATAGAGGGTGAGGAAATTCGCTGGAACCGGGGCGATGTTTTCGCCGCCCCCACCTGGCGCTGGATCGAGCATCGGGCCGATGAAGACAGCGTGCTGTTCACCATGACCGACGCGCCGCTCCTGGAATTCGCCAAATATTACAAGTTCGAGGGCAGCTAGGGCTGGCGGATTTGCGCGTTCCTTAAAATTTCAGCGGCATAGCGCGCACCACGTGCGGCAGCGCGCGCACCTTGGCGGCCAGCTCTTCGCTCACCGGGCCATCGGTTTCGATCAGCGCAATCGCATCGCCGCCGTTGGTGCCGCGGCCCAAATTAAACGTCGCGATATTGACGCCGGCCTCGCCCAACACGGTGCCCAGCGCGCCGATAAAGCCCGGCTTATCCTCGTTGGTGATATACAGCATGTTGGCGCCCAATTCGGCGTCGATGGCGATATCCTTGATTTCAATCAGCCTGGGCCGGTCGCCGTGGGCCAGAGTGCCGGCCACCGAGCGAACCTGGTTTTCGGTGGTCACCGTGAGCCGCACCATGGTCTGAAACTCGTCCAGGGATTCACAGGTGCTTTCGGTAATCTCGATATTGCGCTCCTTGGCGATGGCCGGCGCCGATACCATGTTTACCGATTCCAACAACGGCGACAGCAATCCTTGCAGGACCACGGCGGTCAGCGGCTTGGTGTTCAGATCCGATGCCTGGCCGCAATATTCCACCTTCACTTTTTTGAGCGCGCTTTCCGTCACCTGGCCGGCGAAGCTGCCCAATTGTTCGGCCAGTTTCATATAGGGGGTCAGCTTGGGCGCATCCTCGGCACTGACCGAGGGCATGTTGAGGGCGTTGGTGACCGCCCCGGTGAGCAGATAATCGGACATCTGCTCGGCCACCTGAATGGCGACATTGACCTGCGCCTCGTTGGTGGAGGCGCCGAGATGGGGCGTCACCACCACGCGCGCATCGCCGAACAGGATATTTTCCTTGGCCGGCTCTTGGGCGAACACATCCATGCCGGCGCCGGCCACCTTGCCGCTTTCAAGTGCCGCCTTCAAATCTTCTTCAATGACCAGGCCGCCGCGCGCACAATTGATGATATAGACGCCGTCCTTCATCTTTGCGATGGCTGGCGCATCGATGATGCCCTTGGTGGCGTCGGTCATCGGCGTGTGCAGGGAGATGAAATCGGCGCGCCCGAACAATTCGTCCAGCTCCACCTTATCGACGCCGATATCGGCAGCCCGTTCCGGCGACAAAAACGGATCATACGCGGCCACCTTCATCTTGAGCCCCAAGGCCCGGTCGGCGACGATGGAGCCGATATTGCCGCAACCGATGATGCCGAGGGTCTTGCCGTACAGCTCGACCCCCATGAAGCGGGATTTCTCCCATTTGCCCGCATGGGTCGATTGGTTGGCTTCGGGGATATCACGGGCCAGGGCGAAGATCATGGCGATGGCATGTTCGGCGGTGGTGATGGAATTGCCGAACGGCGTATTCATAACGACGATGCCGCGCCCGCTGGCAGCCCCTATGTCGATGTTATCGACGCCGATACCGGCGCGGCCGATGACTTTCAGATTATCGGCGGCCTGGATTATGGCTTCGGTGGCTTTGGTGGCGGAACGCAACGCGAGCCCGTCATATTCGCCGATTTTGGCGGCCAGCGCATCGGCGTCCATATCGGTAATCACGTCCACTTCGATCCCCCGGTCGGCGAAAATCTCGGCGGCGCGGGGCGACATAGCGTCGGAAATCAGCACCTTCGGCATTGCAATTCTCCTCGTATTCTCAGAAACACCGCTTATGCGGCGAATTCGGTTTCGGTCAGGCTCAGCGCCCAGTCGATCCACTGGCTTAAGGCATCCAAATCACTGGTCTCGATGGTGGCTCCGGCCCAAATACGAAGGCCCGGCGGCGCATCCCGGTAGGCGTCGATGTCGTAGGCAATGCCTTCGGCGTCGAGCAAGGCGGCGATGCGCCTGGCCGCTGCTCCCTGATCGTCATCCGACAATGCGGTGAACCAGGGCGCCACGATTTTGATGCACACCGACGTGCAGGACCTTGTATCTGGAACCTCGGCCAAAAAATCCACATCGGCTGAATTTTCCACCCAGCGGGCGAGCGCCGCCAGATTGGCTTCGGAGCGCCCGATCAGGCTTTTGAGCCCGCCGATATTTTGCGCCCAGTTCAATCCATCCAGCGCATCTTCGACGCACAGCATGGAAGGCGTGTTGATGGTTGCGCCGGTGAAGATGCCTTCGTTGAGCTTGCCCCCCGATGTCATGCGGAACAGCTTCGGCATGGGCCAGGCCGGGACGTGGCTTTGCAGCCTCTCCACCGCGCGCGGGCTTAAGACAATAACCCCGTGCTGGGCCTCGCCGCCCATCACCTTCTGCCACGAATAGGTGGCCACATCGATCTTCTCCCAGGGCAGGTCCATGGCGAACACCGCCGAGGTGGCATCGCAAATGGTCAAACCGCCCCGCTCCGCATCGATCCAATCGCCGTTCGGCACGCGCACGCCCGACGTTGTGCCGTTCCAGGTGAAGATCACGTCGTGGGAAAAATCCACTTGGCCGAGATCAGGCAACTGGCCGTAATCGGCTTCGAGGACGCGCACGTCCTCCAAATGCAATTGCTTGGTGATGTCCGAGACCCAGCCCGACCCGAAACTTTCCCAGGCGAGCACGTCGATACCGCGCGGCCCGAGCAATGACCAGAGCGCCATTTCGACGGCGCCGGTATCGGACGCGGCGACGATGCCGATCCGGTAGTCTCCCGGCAGCCCCAGAATAGCGCGCGACTTGTCGAGCACCTCCTGCAATCGGGCTTTGCCCAATTTAGAGCGGTGCGAGCGGCCGAGAACGGCATTGTCCAAGACTTTGGGCGACCAACCGGGACGCTTGGCGCAGGGACCAGATGAAAAGTTTGGATTTGCCGGACGCATGTCCGGCATTCGGGGGACGTTCATGCAATATCTCCTATCCTTGCAGATAGGTCGCGATCCGTTGGGGGACCGTGGCCCGCCGATGGTTCTATAGAGTTGGGCGGCGGCGGTCAATTAACAATGTTGCATTGTAGATATGCAGGGCGGGCTGGAAGTCCCACAAATGGCGGCTTGCTATACGCTAGGCTTCCTTCACCGCTTCCAATTGGACTTTTAGTTTTGGCCCCTGGCGGGCCATTATGAGCCAGACGAACACGCCCAGGACACCGCCGCCGGCGAGGGTGATCTGGAGGCCGCCAAATTCCGCCAGCCAGCCCATAATCAATGCGCCGATGGCAGGCACGCCCCAGGAGATGATAATATAGAGGCTCATCACCCGGGCCCGAACGCGCGGCTCAACAACGTTCTGGATCAGCGTTTGCGAGGAGATACCGCCAATCAGAATAAAGAAGCCAACCAGCGACAATGCCGCCGCCGCCAGCCATATATGGCCCGATATGGTAAACAGCGTCAGAAAAATTGCGGCGCCCAAAAAACTGCCCGTCACCAGCCGCGTCAGACCTCGGGTGTCACCCCGTTGCGCCAGATACAATCCCGCGATCAATCCGCCGGCGCCGGTAGAAGACAGCAATATGGCCATGCCGGGCGCCCCTTGGCCAAACATGGTAACCGATATCCCGGGGGCCAGATCAATATAGGGCCGGATCAACAAGGCCGTCGCGCCCAGCAAAGCCAACAAAAAGAAAATACCCGAGTGGTTCCCCACATAGACCAAGCTTTCCTTCATATCGCTGACAAAATTTAGAGAACCCGATGACTTGGACCGGGTCTCTTCAATTCTGGTGCGCATCAAAATCACGAAAAACGCAAAGAATGTCAGCGCCGCAAGAACCATCACCGTCCCAATATTGACAACAACAATGAGCGCGCCGGCGATGGCCGGACCAACAACCCGGCCAACATTGAAGCTCGCCGATCCCAGCGCAATGGCCGCCGCCAGATCCTTTTTTGGCACCAATGCGTTGACGATGGAAAGCCGCGCCGGACCGCTCAGGGCTTCCAGGGATCCCATGACAACGGTCAGCACCACGACGCCTTCGATGGTGATCAGATCGGCCAGCACCAGAACGGCAAAAAGGGCCGCCGCGCCGCCAAGAGCCAACTGGCTCACCCACATGATGCGCAGATATCCGATCTTGTCCGCGGCCGCGCCGCCAATCAGGGACAGAACAATAAGAGGAAATGTTTCGGCGCCGGCGACAATGCCGAGCCAGACCGTGGATTTGGTCAACTCCCAGGTCAACCATCCGACCGCCACCTTCAACATCCAGCGCCCGACGATCTGGGCGGAAATACCGATCCAAAAATTGCGATAAACCGGATGGCTCAGGGCAGCGCCGATGCCGCCGAACAGGCGCGTCTTAGGGGTGGCGGAAGAATTCATGAACGGCCAACTATTCTATCGACGGGGCAATTTAAACACTTTTATCACAATTACCCGCCCGGATTTTCGGCCGCCGGTACCAGCGCCAGCACCCTTAAAGGACTGCCCGAGCCGCCGGTGATCTTCAAGGGCGGCGTGACCAGGACGGCCCCGGTGGCCGGCAACTGGTTCAGGTTGTTGAGGCTCGACATGCCGAACTTGCCGGCGCCGTGCATCAGATTGTGGGCCGGGAACTGGGGATCGAACTGGCCCGCATTGCCATGGTCTGTGCCCACGGTTTCGGTGCCGTAGCCGCACGCATCCCGCGCGATCATATAGCGGACGGCTTCGGGGTTCGGCCCCGGCGAGTGATAGCCGTCTTCTGCAAGATTGAGGAAGGCGTCCGCATCGCCCACCCGTTTCGCCCAGCCGCTCTGCATCAAGACCCAACTGCCCGCCGCGATTTGGCCATGCGCACCCTCCCATTCTTCCAAATGGCCGGCGGTAAGGATGAAATCGGGGTCCGCTTCCACGCCGGCGGTGACATCAATGACCGATGCCGGCGCCAGAAACCGCTCGGGCGCGATACTATCGGTGGCGCCGTCTTGATAGTCTGCACCGGTGAACCAGTGGCTGGGGGTATCGAAATGCGTGCCCGCATGCTCGGCCGTGGTGAGCGTGCTCCAGCGGGCGAAGCCGCCGTCATTACGGTAATCGGAAATCGGTACCAGCGACACAGGCGGCGGCTGGGCGCCATGGCCTTCGGGTACCTTGATGATCGGCGTTTCGGGGCCAAGCGGGTGCGTAAGGTCGACCACCTTGATATCGCCGCCGGCCACGGCGCCCATTAACGCCGCTAGGATTTCGCTGTTCGGAGACATCGCGCATCTGCCTTTTCAAAAAATGTTGATGACGGCCCGCGTAATGGGTCATCCCCCTTTGCTGCCAAGGATATCCGAGAACGGGGCGGCACGAAAGCCAACCCGGCACTCAGGCGCTTCTCGCGAGGGCGTCTTCGGGCGCGGAATTTAAGGCGCGGCGATGGGATTTCAGCATCTGGGTCAATTCGGGCCGGCAGCCGCCGCAGGTCGCGCCGGCGCCGGTGGCGTCACTAAGCGCCGCCACTGACATGCAGTTGGTGTCGGCCATGGGATTGCCGTCCGCCATGGCCGCTTCGATGACGCTCCGCCGGACGCCCTGGCAGGCGCAGACAACCGGGCCTTTATCTGCTCCGGGCTCGGCCGGCGCGCCGGTCAGCAGCGCCATGCGCTCGGCCGGCAGAAGCGCGCTTTGCGCAAACAGGCCGGCCAGCCATTGCCGGTCAGGCAGATTGTGATCGGGGGCAATGAACAGGCACGCGGCCAGGGCACCGCCGCGCAAAACGGCAAAGCGATAGAGCCCCAATCCCTTGTCGCCGAAGGCCAGCCATTCGCCGCCCCCATGCAACTCGCCCAACAAGGCGCGTGCCCAGAGGTCCCAATCGCCCGGCGCGTCGTTGCCGGCGAACTCGGTGCGACGGTGGCCCGCGGCTTGGGCGCTGGCCCACCAATCGGCGCCGGCGATTTGTATCGGCTCGCGGCTGAGCGCGAAGCCGTGCCAGGCGGCTTCGAAGGGCGCCGCCGACACCGGAGTCTGTTTAAGCTCCGGCTGCCCCGATATGGGATCGCAAAGTGGCGCGATCAGCGATCCGACGCTGGCCTTTAGGGCGAACCGATCCGACCAATGGATCGGCGCGAACAGGGATCCTTGGGCTTGGCGATCGGTCACGTGAACACGGGCGACCATGACGCCCTGGCCGCTTTCGATGCGCGCCAAGGCGCCCTCCTCCAACCCATAATCAGCGGCATCGGCGGGGTTGATATCGATGATCGGCTGGGCAGCCTCGGCGGTGAGGCGGGGCGATTTGGCGGTCCGCGTCATGGTGTGCCATTGATCGCGCAGCCGCCCGGTATTGAGGATCAGGGGCCGCTTCGGATCGGCGGCATCTGGCTGGGCGGGCTCGATGGGCATCATGTGCGCCCGCCCGTCCGGGCTCGGAAATTCCCCCGCCGCCAGCAGCCGCTGGGATCCGGCGCCCCGGGCCAGCGGCCATTGCACCGGGTTGAGGGCGTCATAGACGGCATCGTCGATTTCGGCCAGATCGGAGATATCAAAGAGGCGCCCCGGCCCAGCGGTGGCTCCGGTCAGCCCCGCATGTTCGCGAAAAATCTGCGCCGGCGATTGGTAATCAAAGCTGCACCGAAATCCAAGCCGCGCCGCGATTTCAGAGATGATCCACCAATCGGCGCGGGCCTCGGCCGGCGCCGGCAGGAATTTCCGCTGGCGCGAGATGCGGCGCTCGGAATTGGTCACGGTTCCGTCCTTTTCGCCCCAGGCGAGAGCCGGAAACAGGACATCGGCGAACTGGGCCGTGTCGGTATCGGCCGCGCAGTCGGAGACGGCGACGAACGGGCAAGCCGCCAGGGCATCCCGGACAGCCTTACCGCCGGGCAGACTGACCGCCGGATTGGTGCCCATGATCCAGAGCGCCTTGATCTCGCCGCTTGCCATGGCAGCGAACATATCGGTCGCCTTCAGGCCCGGCGCCGCCGCCATGGCGGGTGCCTTCCAGAATTTGCGCACCGCCGCCATGCCGTCTTCATCGCCGAAATCCACATGCGCGGCCACCTGGTTGGCGAGGCCGCCGACCTCGCGCCCACCCATGGCGTTGGGCTGGCCGGTCAGCGAAAACGGTCCCATGCCGGGCTTGCCGATGCGCCCCATGGCCAGGTGGCAATTGAGGATCGCATTGACCTTATCGGTGCCCGAGCGGGACTGGTTGATGCCTTGGGAATAAAGGGTGACGGTGCGCTCCGTAGCCGCGAACCATTCGAAGAACTGCCAGACCTCCGCGGCGTCCAGCCCGCACGCGGCGGCGACGCTTTCCACATCCGGCGCCGAGATTTGCGCGGCGGCCAGGGCTTCGTCAAAGCCGGAGACCGAGGCGGCCACATAGTCCTGATCCATATGTCCGGTGCGCGCCAGATGCACCAGCAGGCCGTTGAACAGGATGGCGTCGCTGCCGGGTTTGAGCGCCAGATGCAGATTGGCGTCGGCGCAACTGGCGGTGCGGCGGGGATCGATGACCACAATGCGCGGCGCCGGCGCGCCGGGCTCGCGCAAGGTCATGCGCTGATACAGAACCGGGTGGCACCAGGCGGCGTTGGAGCCGGTGATCACCACCAGGTCGGCCAGCTCCAGATCCTCGTAATTGCCGGGCACGATGTCTTCGCCGAAGGCGCGCTTGTGGCCGGCAACCGAAGACGCCATGCATAATCTTGAGTTGGTGTCGATGTTGGCCGAGCCGATGAAACCCTTCATCAGCTTGTTGGCGGCGTAATAATCCTCGGTCAGAAGCTGGCCGGAGACATAGAATGCCACCGAGTTCGGCCCATGTTCCGCAATCGTGCGGCGCAGGACTTCGGCGGTATGGTCAAGCGCCTGATCCCAGCTTGCCCGCCGGCCATTTATTTCTGGGTACAGCGCGCGCCCCTCCAGCCCCAATGTTTCGGTAAGCGCCGCCCCCTTGGCGCAGAGCCGGCCCCGGTTGGCGGGATGCAACCGATCGCCCGTAATCTCCAGATGGCCGGCGGCGGCGCGCGATGCCACCAGCCCGCAGCCGACCCCGCAATAGGGGCAGGTGGTTCGGGTTTCGCCGGTCATTGGGCAGCCTCCAACGCCGCGCCCCGAATCTCAACATTTCCGCTGATCACCCGAGCCTCGAACGTGGTGGCTTGTCCATCGTCGGGGGCAATCGCGAGGCCGGTTTCCAGCTCGATCACCATATCGTGGAGCGGGCATGTGACCCGCGTGCCGTGGACAATGCCTTGGGACAGGGGCCCGGCTTTATGCGGGCATTTGTCGAGCAAGGCGAATACCCGGTCATCGCGGGTGCGGAACAAGGCAATGGGCCCCGCCGCCAGGCAAATGGTGCGCGCGCCGAGACGCGGAATATCTTCGAGATCGCAAATGCGTTGCCATTCCATAATTTTTACTCCGCCGCCGCCAATGGGCGAATTCCGGTCCACTCGGGGGTGTCATCGGCGCCTTGGGCCCAGGGATCAGTCTGCGCAAATTCTTGGGACAAGAGGAACCGGTCGAACAGGGCGCGCCGGCCGGCGGCGTCTTCGTTGATGCGTTGCTTGACGTGGCCCAAGCCAACACGCTCGATCCAGGGCGCCGTGCGTTCCAGATAATGGGCCTCTTCCCGGTAGAGCTGCAGGAAGGCGCCGGCATATTCCTTCACCTCGGCCTCGGTCGTTACCTTGGCCAACAGGTCCGTAGTGCGCACGCGGATGCCGCCATTGCCGCCCACATGCAGCTCCCAGCCAGATTCCACCGCGACCACGCCGAAATCCTTGATGGTCGCCTCGGCACAGTTGCGCGGGCAGCCCGATACCGCCATCTTGAACTTGTGCGGCGTCCAGCTTGCCCAGGCCATTTTTTCCAGATCGATCCCCATGGCAGTGGAATCCTGAACCCCGAAGCGGCACCATTCAGAGCCGACGCAGGTTTTGACGGTGCGCAAGGCCTTGCCGTAGGCGTGCCCCGATACCATCCCCGCCGCGTTCAAATCGCGCCAGACCGCCGGCAAATCCTCTTTTTTCACGCCCAAAAGATCGATGCGCTGGCCGCCGGTCATCTTGACCGCCGGAATATCGAAGCGCTCGGCCACATCGGCGATGGCGCGCAATTCTTTCGGGTTGGTCATGCCGCCCCACATGCGCGGCACCACCGAATAGGTGCCGTCTTTCTGGATATTGGCGTGCGCCCGCTCGTTGATGAAGCGGGACTGGGCGTCATCCACATAGTCCCCCGGCCAGGCGCAAAGGAGGTAATAGTTGATTGCCGGGCGGCATTTGGCGCAGCCGTCCCCGGTTTCCCACTCCATGAAGCGCATCACGTCCGGAATGGTTTTCAAATTCTGCTCGATAATCGTGCGGCGCACATCGTCGTGGCTGAACTGGGTGCATTTGCACAAAGGCCGCACCGATGGCGTTTCCGCATAGCCGGAGCCCACCGTGGAGGCGAGCAGCTGTTCCACCAGCCCGGTGCAGGAGCCGCAGGACGACGACGCCTTGGTGTGGGCGCGCACGTCGTCGAGGGTAAACAGATTCTTGGCGGTGATGGCGGCGGTAATGGTGTCCTTGCAGACCCCGTTACAGCCGCATATTTCGGCATCGCCGGGCAAGGCGGCGGCGCCGGTTTCGCCGCCGAGGCCGGCTTCGCCGCCGCCGCCATGGCCGAACATCAATTTTTCGCGTAAAGCGGAAACGTCGGTGCCGTCGCGCATGAGCTGGAAATACCAGGCGCCGTCGGAGGTATCGCCATAAGCCAGCGCGCCCTGCACCTGATTATCGTTGATCACCACTTTGCGGTAGATGCCCTGGGCGGCGTCCTGGAAGATGATCTCCTCGGCGCCCTCGCCGCCGGAAAAATCACCGGCGGAAAACACATCGATGCCGGTCACTTTCAATTTGGTCGAGGTAAGCGAGCCGCCATAGCGGGCATAGCCGATTTCGGCCAGATGGTTGGCGCACACCTTGGCCTGATCGAACAGGGGCGCCACCAGCCCATAGGTCTGGCCCCGATGCTGCACGCATTCGCCGACGGCGTAGATGCGCGGATCATAACTCTGCATGGTGTCGTTGACGACGATACCGCGTCCGCAGTGCAGCCCGGCGTCTTCGGCCAGGCCGATATTGGGCCGGATGCCGACCGCCATGACCACCAGATCGGCGGCGATCTCGGCTCCATCGCCAAGGGCAACGGCGCGCACCCGATCCGATCCCAGAATCGCTTTGGTCTCGGCGGGCATCTCGAAGGTGAGCGAGCGTTCCTCCAAAGAGCGCTTGAGAAGCGCGCTCGCAACCGGATCCAGCTGGCGCTCCATCAGGCAATCCATCAGGTGAATGACGGTGACCGTCATGCCGCGGCGCAACAATCCGGCGGCGGCTTCCAGCCCTAAAAGCCCGCCGCCGATAACCACGGCGCGCGAATATTCGGCTGCCGCGGCGGCCATGGCGTCCACATCGGCGATATTGCGGAAGGCCACCACGCCGGGCAGATCATGGCCCGGCACCGGGATGATAAACGGCGACGAGCCGGTGGCGATCAGCAGGCGGTCATACGCGGCCGAGGTGCCGTCTTCGGCTGTAACCGTCCGGTGCGGCCGATCGATGCTGGTGACCGGGCTGCCGGCGTGCAAGGTAATGCCGTGCTCGGCGTACCAGCTCTGCTCGTTGATCATGATGTCGGCCATGGATTTTTCGCCCGACAGAACCGGCGACAGCATGATGCGGTTATAGTTACCGTGGGGCTCATCGCCGAAAACGGTGATGTCATAGAGATCGGGGTTGCGCTCCAAAAGCTCTTCCACCGTCTTGATGCCGGCCATGCCGTTGCCGATGACGACCAGTTTCTGTTTCATAGGATGGGCTCCTTTATTTCGCGGTGGCGGCTATGGGGGCGCCGCGCAAGGCCAACGCCTCGGCCAGCCGCTGGCGCTCATGGGCGATGATGTCCGGCGAGAAGCGGACGAATAGCGCCAGTAACGAGCAAAGGGTTGCGGCTAGCCCAAGATACAAAAGCCCGTCGGCGTAGCTTAAATTTTCCGATTTGAACAAAAACCCGGCGGCGACGGCGCCCGCGTTGCCGCCGGCGCCGACGATGCCGGAGATCGCGCCAAGAGCGCGCCGGTTCATGAACGGAACGATGGAAAAGGTCGCGCCTTGGGCCATTTTCACGAACAACGAGAAGACAAGCACGGCGGCGATGGCGAGGCCCAGCACGCGCATTTGCGAAAAAACAATCAGCGCCGCGCCGCCCAGGAAGGTGACGATAAACAGAAAATGGACGCGCCCGCCGAGGCCGGTCCGGGCCGCGATCTTGTCGGAAAAGACACCGCCCAGGGTACGCGCGAAAATGCTCATTAACCCGAACAATCCGGCGATCAGGCCGGCGGTCTTCAAATCCAGATCGAAGCTGTCGAAAAAATAAATGGCGCCGATGTTGAGGATCGTTAAGTCCGTGCCGAAGCAGGCGCCATAAATCAGGAACATGAACCAGACCCGGGGATCGGCGGCGGCGCTCCGGAAAGTGCTCCAGGCGCCGCCGGAATTATCCGCGCCCGCCATGACGCCGGAGCGGCGTAGATCCGGGTAATTGCCGGTCGGGCAGTCCTCGGTGAATTTGTAATAGGCGGCGCCGGCGGCCAATAGCACCAGGCCCGGCGCCACCATGGCCAGGCGCCAGCCGAGGGCTTCTTCGGCGCCGAGCATGACAATCGCGGCAAAGATCAACGGCATCACCATCAGCGCCGCGCCGCCGCCGAGATTGCCCCAGCCCGCCGTTGTCGCCGTCGCGGTACCGACCACGTTGGGCGCAAACATGACCGACGTGTGATACTGGGTAATGACGAACGACGCGCCGATGCCGCCAATAGCCAGGCGAAACAGCAGGAAGCTTTCAAAGCTGTTCGCAAGGCCGATGCCCATCACCGGAAAGGCGCCGAGGATCATCAGACCGGCATAGGTTTTGCGGGGACCGATGCGATCACACAGAGGGCCGACGATCAGGCGCACCACGATGGTGATCGCCACCGAGGCAATGATCGTCCAGCCGATCTCCGATTTGCTCAAGCTTAAGTCTTCACGCACCACGGCCATCAGCGGCGCGATGCCGAACCAGCCGAAAAAGCACAGGAAAAACGACACCCAGGTCAGATGAAAGGTGCGCATCTGGACCGACTTCCAATCGAAAAGTCTAATACGGTTCGCTTTTTTTGCGTCGATCGGGTCCATTTTGACCTCCAAATTCGCGCCCACTGGGGGACCGCTTGATTGCCAGGCCGCCAGCACCAAAATCGGCGCCTACGTGTTATTGTCAAGATATAGCAATCGCCGTGCCAAGTTAGTTTATGGTTTAAATTCAATGGGTTATTAATTTTTAGCCCGGTAAACCACTTTAAAATTGATTATTATTTAATCATATATAAGTATTGCCTATTTCTTAATCATTCAAATCAATTTTGGCAGCATTGATCCGGACAACTTCCCTTAAATTATTAAAATTTGTTCACATTAGAATCGTTGTAAGTTAGGCCATGACCCATAGCTATTACACCGACACGGAAGTGGAATACGCCTTTTATAAGTTCGCCTGCGAATTTCAATCGGAAACCGGCCTCGATGTGTTGGAAGATTTTCTCGGCGACCCCCTATATCAAAGCGGCATCAATATCCTCCACGATTTGGGTGCCACCGCCTTCCCGGCCGATCATGGCGATCAAGCGAATTTAAAAATAGGCCGTGACCGGCTAAAATTGATGGATAGCCAATTGGGCGTCTGCCGTATCGCCTGGATTCTCGGAAATGCCGCCGACTTTGCCATTGCCCATCGATGGACCGTATCGACCCGCCGGACCGGACATGTGAAACGCAATCAGTTCCGCGATATCGGCCACGCCAGAACCTGGCTCGGCATTCCGGAAGACTATGTGATCCAATATCCGGAGGACGCCGCGTAATATTCAGGGCTCGCGCATGATCTCCGGCGGTTTGCGAAATCCCAGCCGGTCTTCGAGATGCCAACGCTCAATCAGTCTAGCCGAACTATTCGGCGAGCGCCGCGTCCAAAGATGGGACCGAGCCCATGACGCCTATCTGATTGGCCGCGTCCCGGAGCCGGGACAGCGCGCCGGTCAAATCGGCATCGCGCGGCCTGCGGCCATGGGCGGCCATTGCGGCGCCGCAAGCGCCGCAAAACTTGACCGCCGGCGCGTTTTCGAAGGCGCAGGCGCCGCATATTGGGGCGGCCCGGGAACCTTCCCGGGCCGCCTTGCATGTTGCCTTTAATGCTTAGGCGTATGGCGCTAGGTGAGCCATGCCAGAACCTTTGGATGCCTCTCCAGCAGCACCGCAACAAAGGGGATGCGGGCCAAAAAGTCCTGCGCCCCGCCGATGGATCCCGCCTTGATGGCGGCGAGATAGACCAGCAGGAAGGCAAAGACCAGATGGTACTCGACGATGAAGTTATGGGCGCCCACCATCGGGAAATCCAGGCGCGGCAGGTAGTACATAATCATCAACAAGGCCCCGAACCCGGCCGACAGCCGGAAGCAAATTCCGGTGATCAGCGCCAATCCGATCGCCAGGTGCCCCCACTGGACCATAAAGTCCACATAGGGGATGACGGCGGGAGAGGCAAAAAACTCGAACATGGGTTTGAGGGATTTGGCGCCTCCTAAGAACCGCAGCGCCGTCCAGTTAGGGTTCATCACTTGATTGACGCCGGCATAAAGGAACGTCCAGCCGATCGACAATCGCATGAGGAGCGCCATGGTTTTCTGGAGCGTAACGGTGGTGATTGGGGCCGCCGCATCATCATCGAAATGAAAACCGAAATGTGTGGTTGTGGTCATATTCATACCTCCTATCCATGTCTATTTCGCTTCGTTTGACCGGGGGAACCAGGATTTCCGGTCAATTAGAGTTCTAGCAAATTTGGCTGTATATGAACTTGATGGCGGTCAATTTTTTTCACTATTTCAAAAATAATATCACTTGTATCTGTAGTGGCTACAGCTTGTAGCATCCAGCCATCATCAGCACCGATTCAGGGAACGCCCGCATGGATACGCCCGTACAATCGCCTGAATTCAAAGTCACGCCGGCATCGGACATCACCTGCCCCGAATGCGGCCACACCGAGACCGAAACCATGCCCACGGATTCCTGCCAATGGTTTTATGACTGCAAGGGCTGCGGCGCGCTTTTGAAGCCGTTGGCGGGCGATTGCTGCGTCTATTGCTCCTACGGCACCCAGCCCTGCCCGCCGATCCAGGAAGCGCAGGCGTCGGGCAATGACGCGGCAAGCTGCTGTGCCTGAGCCACCGCCACGGGGTTTAAATCACAATATGGTTACGCCGATGGATGACCTCTTGAACCTGTAGCTACTACAGGAATTATATGTTGGCGCGATCAGACCCGATAATCGATTTCGAAGACGGCGGCGCGATCACCGGCAAATCCGGGCTGACCATTAAAGGGACCCGGCACGCGCTTCAAGTCGATGGCCGCGTGCTCTACGCCTGATGCGCCTTCGATACCATGTTCCTGCCCGGCACCGATTTGCCCTAAATGGGCGATCGATTAATTTGGTTGATGGGCATGGGGCTTCGCATTTTCGCCATCATGGTGATCTTTGCCATGGCCTTTTTCTTCGGAATGATGGGAGCCGCCGTTTGCCTTACCGTGACTGTGGTTCATCATTTTCCGCGCCTTGTCGGTGAGATCGGATTCCGTGAAGCCGTGCTGCACGCTATCGGAATGAGCAAACGCGATGATGTTCGCCAGGTCATCGCCGGAAAATAGCAGTTGCGCGTCGAACGCGCCTTCCTGGGCGGCGATCATCGCCGGGGCGCCTTTCCACATTTTCGCGGCGAATTCGAAAGGGTTCATGATGTCGCCCATTTTGTGGGCGTCGAGCGCCGGCGCATCATGCCCTCCGATGCCGTTCACCGCATGACAGGCAACACATCCCCTATCGACAAAAAGCTTCTTGCCTTTCATCGGGTCCATCTCGGGAAATTTTAATTTCAGGGCGCCAAATTTGCTTTGAATGGCCTCAGCGTGATTGTTCGATTTCGACCTGTCGGTCGAATTTGTTGCCGCCGTGTGAGCGCTATCCGCATCGGTAATTGCGATCGCGGAAACCAATGAAAACACGATAGCGAGGGTGGCGAGGGTGGCGAGGGTGGCCGGCTTAACCATATGGATCAGTCCTTTTTCGGATTTAACGATTGGCGAAACTGACCTGCTTCTAACCCTTCCCGCAAGGGGAGGGTCAAACAGAATGATATTCGATCACGAAAAATTTAGGCGTGCCGGTGCCGGCGCTTAAGCTTCGGCTTATGCTTCGGCTTCGGCTTATGCTTCGGCTTATGCTTCGGCTTCGGCCGGTTGGCCGCGCCGGTCTTCGCCTTGATGATCTTTATCCCGGCGGCGGCGGTCGGGGCCGAAAAACGCGTCGGCGCGGATAAAGTTCCGGTTCGATTTTACGATTGCCGAAATCCGCTGGTACAATCTTTTGCCGGACACCGG
This sequence comes from Alphaproteobacteria bacterium, assembly GCA_963582805.1. Lineage (GTDB taxonomy): Bacteria > Pseudomonadota > Alphaproteobacteria > Rhodospirillales > UBA2165. The sequence goes on along the minus strand of CAUZTZ010000031.1, from coordinate 1,867 downwards.
TTTGGTCAGATACTCGGTCATACCGGCGTCGCGGGCTTCGAACACCCGCTCGGCCTCGCCAAAGGCGGTGACCATTATTACCGGCACATAAGGGCTTTTGCTTTCCGAATCGGTGCGAATTCTGGTCAGCAGTTGAATGCCGTCAAAATCCGGCGACCAATCCACAAGCACCACGTCGGGCGCCTGCAGATTGAACTCTTCGAAGCCGGCATCGGGGGTCAAGGCGTCATAAACCTTGGTGATGCCCAATTCCCGCAAAATGCCACGCAACATAGAGCTTAAGTGCGGGTGATGCTCGACGATCAATACCGATAGCTGGGTAAGATTAAAATTGTCCATCGCTGGTCAAGCCCGGCGGCTTTCCTCAAATAATCATGCGGCCGACTTTGAAATGCGAGGTCCCCCCCCGCAGAATTTCCGTTTGCCGGATACGCATTCTAGCTACCAAGTAGAATACACTCTGTCAAAACGGAGGACTCCTAGGATTGGTACGTACATACGATAGATATATCTGGGCGAACGGGTCGCCGGCGATCCATAAGATTTCCGAATTTGTGCCTCCTGGCCGGTTGCCGGGGCGGCGCCGAAACCAACACCCACTTGCGTAAATTTCGGCCAGCGGCCATAAATTTGTGATGCTGTCGATGGAAGACAACGAAACCCTTTGCCGGGTCGGGCCGGGAACGCCCATGGGCAACCTGTTCCGCCGCTTCTGGCTGCCGGCGCTGCTGACATCCGAAGTGGCCAAGCCGGACGGGCCGCCGAAGCGGCTGCGCATTCTCGGCGAAGATCTGGTGGCTTTTCGCGATACCGGCGGGCGCGTCGGCATTGTCGCCGCCTACTGCCCGCACAAGATGGCCATGCTGTTCTGGGGCCGCAACGAGGAACACGGCCTGCGCTGCGCCTATCACGGCTGGAAATTCGGCGCGGACGGCGCCTGCGTCGATCTGCCCAACGTCGCCGATGCGGACAACCTGAAGCGCAAGATGGGCATCACCAGCTATCCCACCCGCGAAGCCGGCGGCGTCGTCTGGGTCTATATGGGACCCGATCACCTGGAACCGGAATTGCCCGCCCTGGAATGGACCGGATTGCCCGAACCCCAAGTCCAGGTGTCGCGCTGGCTGCAATGCTCCAACTGGGCGCAAGGAATGGAGGGCGAGATCGATTCGTCCCACGTCTCATTTCTGCACCGGGCCGACAAACCTGAATATGGCCTGCCGGGGGTCTTCACATCGTACCTTCCGGGGCTGGTCGATGGCGCGCCGGAACTGACCGTCAAGGAGACGCCCTACGGGTATGTCACCGGCGCCCGGCGCCAGACCGATCAGCCGGGCGAATATTTCTGGCGCGTCACCCAATGGCTGGTGCCCATGTTCTCACTGATCGCCAATCAGCGCTATCCCCGTTCAGGCCGCGCCTGGGTGCCGGTGGACGACGATCATGTCACCACATTCGGCTATATGTTCAACGCCGAGCGGCCGTTCAACGAGACCGAGCTGGCCGAGCTTGAGCGGGGCACATTTTTCCCGCCGCGCATGAGGCAAGGCGCCCACCGATTGCCGAACGGCTATATCATCGACACCTTCCTGCCCGACGCCAATTCCGGCAACGATTATCTGATCGACCGGGACATCCAGGCGGACGGCAATTACACCGGCATATTCGGCGTCAACGAGCAGGACCGCTGTATCCAGGAAACCCTGCCCGCAAGCCCGGGCGAGCCCCAAGGCAGCATCGTCGACCGTTCCCGCGAACGGCTGGTTGCCTCCGACGCTCCGGTGATCACGGCCAGGCGCATCCTTCTGGATCTGGCGCGCGCTTTGGAGGCGGGCATCGAGCCAACCCAGGCCGGGCAAGGCGATCT
>CAUZTZ010000030.1:0-20439 GCA_963582805.1 Alphaproteobacteria bacterium | reverse complement strand
CGGAAAACCGGTATGAAACGTAATAAACCGTTAGGAATAGTAATGAACCGGTATGCCCGAAAACTGAATTCATGTCGCACCATTATGCGCTTGGCGCATGCCATGGCCATCGGCGCAGGGGCATGGACTTAAGGGGCGGCGTTTTCTATGCTTCGCGCCTGAAATTTATAACCAACGGAACCCAGACCCCATGAGCGCCATTCCCACCACGGTGGACGAAGCCGAAGCGTTGTTGCGCGCCGGCGACTATCTTCCCAACCGCAGCCTGGCGACGGCATTGTACCTGTCCTTAAGCCTCGGCCGGCCCCTGTTCCTGGAAGGCGAGGCCGGCGTCGGCAAGACCGAGATCGCCAAGGTCCTGTCGGCAACCTTGGGCCGGCGTCTGTTGCGCCTGCAATGCTATGAAGGCCTGGATGTCACCACCGCCGTGTATGAGTGGAACTATCCCCGCCAGATGGTCGAAATTCGCATGTCCGAGGCCGCCGGCGACCAGGACCGCGGCGCCTTGGAGGCCAATCTTTTCAGCGACAATTTCCTGATCAAGCGGCCTTTGTTGCAGGCGCTGGAGGCCGACGAAGCCGGCGCGCCGGTATTGCTGATCGACGAGCTGGATCGCACCGACGAGCCGTTCGAGGCATTTTTGCTGGAAGTGCTGTCCGATTTCCAGGTGACCATCCCCGAGCTCGGCACCATCACCGCCGAGACGCCGCCGCTGGTGATCATTACCTCCAACCGGACGCGCGAAATTCACGATGCCCTCAAGCGGCGCTGTTTCTATCATTGGGTCGATTATCCGAGCGCCGAGCGGGAGTTGGAGATTTTGAAAGTGAAGGCGCCGGGCACCGCCGAAAGCCTCTCCGAAGAGGTGGTCGGCTTTGTGCACAAGCTGCGCGATATGGATTTATTCAAGCTGCCCGGCGTTGCCGAGACCATCGATTGGGCACATGCCTTAACGCAGCTCGATTGCCTGTCGCTGGACCCGGAAATGGTCAACGACACGCTGGGCACATTGTTGAAATATCAGGACGATATCCAGAAGATCGAAGGCTCGGAGGCGACGCGATTGCTGAACGAAGTCAAATCCCAGATCGCCGCCGCCGGAGCCGCTTAAGTGGCCGAAACGCCGGTCCCAGTTGCGCCGCCCGAGGCGTCGGGGCCGGGCGGGCTGTTAAGCGAAAACATCATGCATTTCGGGCGTGTGCTGCGGCGCGCCGGCCTGCCCATCGGCCCCGGTCAGGTGCTGGCGGCCCTCAATGCCGTCGAAGCTGTGGGGCTTGGCAGCCGGGTTGATTTCTACTGGACCTTGCATTCGGTGTTCGTCAACCGGCGCGACCAGCGCGAATTGTTCGACCAGGCCTTTCATATTTTCTGGCGCAACCCGGATATCTTGGAACGCATGATGCAGATCATGCTGCCCGATGCCGGCGGCGCCCAACAGGCGGCCGAGAATGCCGAGGAAATCTCCCGCCGCCTGGCCGAGGCGTTGAACCCGAACCGGGATGGCGGCGACGATGACGAAGAGGAGGGCGAAGAAGAAATCACCTTCGATGCGAGCCTGACCTGGAGCGCCGGCGAAGTTCTCAGGGACATGGATTTCGAGAAAATGTCGTCCGCAGAAGTCCGCGAGGCCCTGGACGCCATCCGGCGCATGCGCCTGCCGATCATGCAGGTGCCGACCCGCCGCTTCCGGGCCGACCCGTCGGGCGCGCGCATCGATATGCGCCGTAGTTTGCGCGCCGCGCTGCGCTCGGGCAGCGATTATATTCCGCTGATGAAACGCAAACGCCGCACCCGGCATCCGCCGCTGGTCATCATCTGCGATATATCGGGCTCCATGGAGCGCTATTCGCGCATGATGCTGCATTTCATGCACGCCATCACCAACGACCGCGACCGGGTGCACACCTTCCTGTTCGGAACCCGCCTGACCAACGTCACACGGTATTTGCGCTATAAAGACGTGGACGCGGCCCTCGAAAAGGTCGGCGAGGCGGTGGTCGACTGGTCCGGCGGCACCCGCATCGGCCATTCGGTGCACGAATTTAATCAGAACTGGTCGCGCCGGGTGCTGACCCAGGGCGCCGTCACGGTGTTGATCTCAGACGGCCTCGACCGGGACGAAGGCACCGGCTTGGCTAAGGAAATGGAGCGGCTGCACAAATCCTGCCGGCGGCTGATCTGGCTGAACCCGCTTCTGCGCTATGAAGGCTTTGAGCCGAAATCGGTAGGCATCCGCGCCATTCTGCCGCATGTGGACGAGTTTCGCACCATTCATAATCTCGACAGCATGCGCGATCTGACCCGGGTTCTGGGCGCCGATGCGCCGCGCAATCTGGAAAGCATGGCGCGCTGGCGGAGCGCGGCGGCGTGAGGGCTGGGTCTGGCCGCGATCTCGCGGATCAGCTTGAGGCGGACGGCGGTGGCGAAATCTTTGAAGCCGGTTGCCGGCACCGCAAAAGCGCCGGGCCCGCCGATCACATTGTCGCGGAAGAATTGGGCCAGATCGTCGAAGCCTTCGAGGATCGGCAGACCGTTCACGGTCATCCCCTCGGCAATCGCCTGATCGCGGCCGATAAAAGCGGGCAGGCTGCCCCGGTCGGGCCCGTCGCCGGAAATATCGATGACCTTGCGCCGGCCTTGATACGCGTTTTCGTTGATCGAGGCCACGCCGTACAGGATGGCGTCGCCGATGGCGGTGCCGCCGGAATAGAGCATGCGCGGCACCGCTTCCAATTTTTTGGCGAACGCCTCGATATCTTCTGCGCTTCGGATCAGGCTCCAGGCGACGATCGGAACTTGCAAGGCGGGGCCGCTCCATTCGGTATAGGCGAGGGCGATTTGGCCGAGGGGCCCCGATTGGATGGCGTTGAGGATGCGCGGATGGCGGAGCGCTTTTACATAGCCCAGGCGCTGCAGCTCGAACTCATTGGTATCGACGCTGCCAGAACCATCGGCCATCAGGATCAATTCCAGATCGACGGCGGTTTGCCCTGCCGCCGGGCCGGGCGCCATCGCCGCAAATATCAGGATCAGCCAAACCATCGATCGCTTCATGGGATGATTTAAGCGCCATCAACGGGCTTCGCCAAGGGGGAATTTCTTATGCTATGGTGGCGCCAAACAGGGAGACGTAACGCTTATGAAGAAAATTGCTATTGAAGAAGCCTTCGCCACCGAAAATCTGGTCACCGCATGGCGCGCCATGCTTGCCGACGGCGCGCCTGGCGAGGCGGGTATGGCCCAGCATCTCGGGCGGCTCATTAACACCGACCGGGGCTGGGGCGCCCAGGTGGCCGAGCGGCTGGTCGATTTGGGGCCCATCCGCCTCGAACAAATGGACGCCAACGGCATTGATATGCAGGTCATCGCCATCACCGCGCCGGGGGTCCAATGCCTGGATGCCGATACCGGCAGCGCTCTGGCAGCGGAAGCCAACGACATTCTGGCCGCTGCCGTGAAGGCCCATCCAACGCGGTTTACCGGCCTCACCGCGGTCCAGCCGCTGGCGCCGAAGACCGCGGCGCGAGAGATCGAGCGGGGCTTGGGCCTCGGCCTTAAGGGCATCATGATCAATTCCCACACCAAGGGGGAGTATCTGGATGCGGCGCCTTACTGGCCCATATTGGAAGCCGCCGAAGCCCTCGACACGCCGCTTTATATTCACCCCCGGCCGGCGGCGCCGGCCATGATGGCGCCCATGTTCGAGCGCCATCTGGAAGGCTCCATGTGGGGGTTCCAAACGGAAACCGCCGTCTGTGCCTTGCGTATGATCGTTGCCGGTATTTTTGACCGGTTCCCGAAACTGCGCGTCGTGCTCGGCCATCTCGGCGAGGGTCTGCCGTTCTGGCTGGACCGCATGGACCGCATCTATTCCAGGGGCAAGAACGCCACCGACGCCTATCCGTTCTGGACCGCCAAGCGCCTGCCATCCGAATATTTCCTCGAAAATTTTTGGATGTCGTCGTCGGGGCACAACTGGGATCCCGCCGTCCGCTTTGTCGAGGAGGTTGCCGGCGAGGACCGGCTCATGTTTGCCGTCGACTACCCGTACGAGGAATGCAAGCAGCAGGTGGATCAAGCCGAAGGCGTCACCGCCCGAAACCCGGAGAAGTTCTACGAATTGACCGCCAGACAGGTTTTCAATATCACCGCTTAGATTTGGGGAGGGCCGTACCATGCCATCACAAAATATCGAAATACCGTTCGAAGATAGCGCCATCGCCGCCTATTTCGCAGCGCCCGCATCCGGCGCCAGTGGCGGCGTCATCGTGGTTAATACGATCTTCGGCGTCGATGACGAACTGAAGGGCGTGGTCGATGATCTCGTCGATGCCGGTTTCGCCGCCGCCGCGCCCGATATGTTCTGGCAGATCGATCCCGGGCCGGTGCCGGTCTCCAAGCAAGGCATGCAGCGCGCCCAGGCCCGCAACGGAAGCTATAATTCAGAAGACGGGTTGCGCTATGTCGCCGCCGCCGTGGCCGATATGAAAGCCCGCCCCGAATGCAACGGCAAGGTCGCGGTCATGGGATTTTGCTTCGGCGGGCCTTACGCGCTGATGGGCGCATCCAGGCTCGGCTGCGATGCCGGCATCTCCTTTCACGGCTCCCACGTGGCCAAATTCATGGCTGAGTTTGGCGCCGTCCAATGCCCCTTAAGTTTCCATTACGGCGACAACGACGCGGTCGCGCCGATGACCGAGATTACCGGGATCAAGGCCGCCATCGACGCCCTGGACGGCTCCGAGCTGTTCATTTATCCGGGCGCCGAGCATGGCTATATGTTCCCGTCCCGGGGCGACGGCTACGACGTGGCCGCCCGCGATGTCTCCTGGGAGCGGGCGCTGGCGGTGCTCAACCGGATGTAAGGGATCAGTCGTCCACGTAGGGGTTGTTGCCGGTGCGCACGTTGAGGCGCAAGGGGATGCCGGCCAGATCGAATGTATCGCGGAGGCCGTTCACCAGATAGCGTTTGTAATCTTCCGGGATTTCCGCGCCGCGGGACGAAAACAAAACAAACGTAGGCGGGCGCGATTTGGCCTGGGTCATGTAGCGTAGCCGGATACGGCGCCCGCGCACCAGCGGCGGCGGGTGCATTTGCTCCATATCTTCGAGCCAGCGATTGAGCTTCGAGGTGGGCACCCGCTGGTTCCAGACATCGAAATACCGGAACGCGGTGGGCAACAATTTGGCGATGCCCTTTCCGGTCAGCGCCGAAATTGTGACCACCGGCACGCCGCGGATTTGGGGCAGGGATTTTTCGAGCCGGTCTTCCAGTTTTTGCCGTTGCGCCTTTTTGTCTTTGACCGCGTCCCATTTGTTGACGGCGATGATGAGCACGCGGCCCTCGTCGACGACGCGCCGGGCGATGGTCAAATCCTGGCGCTCCAGCATAACCTCGCCGTCCAGCACCAGGACCACAAGCTGGGCGTATTGAATGGCGCGCAGCGAATCATCGGTCGATAGTTTTTCGACCTTGCCGGTAACCCGCGCGCGGCGGCGAAGCCCGGCGGTATCGATCAGCCTGATCGGGCGGTCCTCGAACGACCATTCGACGGCGATGGCATCGCGGGTAATGCCGGCTTCCGGGCCGGTGAGCATGCGGTCTTCGCCAACCAGCTGGTTGAGGAGGGTGGATTTGCCAACATTGGGACGCCCGACGATGGCCAGTTGCATGGCCGGTCCCGGATCGCCGCCGGCCGCCGCGTCTGCCATTTCCAGCCCATCGGCCAATGGCGCATCGGCCCAGGCGTCGGCGAATGGCTGCATGGCGCCGTAGAGCTCGGCCAGGCCCTCGCCGTGTTCAGCCGATAGCGCAATCGGCTCGCCAAGGCCGAGGCCGAAGGCTTCCAAAAGCCCGGCTTCGCCCGATTTGCCCTCATATTTGTTGGCGACGAGCAGCACCGGCTGGTCTTGGCTGCGCAGCCAATTGGCGAAATGCTCATCCAGCGGCGTGACGCCGTCGCGGGCATCGATCAGGAACAGGGCCAGGTCCGCATCGCCGACGGCGCGGTTGGTTTGCTCGCGCATGCGGGCTTCCAGGGAATCGTCGTTGGCCTCTTCAAAACCGGCGGTGTCGACTAGATTTAAGTCCAAATCTCCGAGGCGCCCCGGTCCCTCGCGCCGGTCGCGGGTGATGCCGGGGGTATCATCGACAATCGCCAGCTTTTTGCCGGCGAGCCGGTTAAAGAGCGTGGATTTGCCCACATTGGGGCGCCCGACAATGGCGATGGAGAAGCGCTTGCCCATGGGGCCTAACTATCGATAGGCGACGAGCTCGGCGTCGTCGGTCAGGAGATAAAGTGTATTTTGGGCAACGATCGGCGTGATCGATACTCCGTCCGGGACTTCCACCTTGCCGAGAATGCGCCCGGTATAGGGCGACACCGCATAGGCCTCGCCCACCGTGTTGGCCAGGATCAGCCGGTCGCTGGCCAGGATCGGGCCGGTCCAGTCGATGCGGCCGTCCTTGTCCTCGGGGTCTTCCCATTGGGGCATTCCGGTCACCCAGTTGATCTGGCCGTTACGGCGGTTGACGGCGATCAGTTCCGAATCGTCGCTCAAAACATAAAGATAGTCACCGGCGATCCAGGGGCTTTCGATGCTGCCCACATTGCGGTCCCACAGGCGCCGCCCGGTGCGCAGGTTAATCGCCACCAATAGTCCGGAATTGGAGACCGCGAACACCAGGCCCCGGTCGATGATCGGGCGGCCCCGGATGGCGGATATCGGAATTGCGCCCTGCACGCGGCGCGCGTCGCTAAGCGAATCGTTCCAAAGTTCCTGGCCGTTTTCGATGCGCAAGGCAAACACCTCGCCGGACGAATAGGGCACCACAATGACGCCGCCATCCACCGCCGGGCTGCCGCCGCCGAGCAAGTTGGTCGCTTCTTCGATCCCGGAATGGTTCCAGATGATCTCGCCGGTATCGCCATTGAGGGCAAACAGCTTGTTGGTCGCGGTCACCGCAAAGACCCGGTTATCGCGCACCGTCGGGGCGCTGCGCATGGGCGCCGCCAGACCGCGCCGCCAGATGATTTTGCCGGTCTTGGCCTCGAGCGCGATCACCTCGCCAAAGCCGGTGGTGGCATAGATGCGCCCTGCTTCATAGGCCAGGCCGCCGCCGAAGAAGCCGTCATCCTCTTCTTCCGGCGGCAGTTCCACTTCCCAGAGATCATCGCCGGTCTTGGCATCGAAGGCGCCAAGCCGGGATTCGGAATCGATGACAAAAATCATGCCGTCGCCGATGACTGGCTGCGAGGTGATTTTTTCGGAATCGGTGTTGCCCTCGCCCACCGAAACGCTCCAGGCGCGCTGCAAATCCTGGCCCACCTGCATATGGTGCATGGCGTGGTTGGCAAAGCCGCCGGCCTGCGGCCAGGACGCGTTCGGCTGCGGCGCCGGCAGTTGAATATTTTGCCCCTGGGCGCCGGCATCGGCGCTTAAAGTCTGCTGGTGCAGAAGGATGGAGATGCGCTCACCCGGCAGCGGCGGCTTTTCCGGCGTGCCGAGGAAAGTATCGCACGCGGCCAGGGCGAGCGCCAAAACCAACAGCGAGGCCGCCCGGCGGGCCGAATGTGATGGCAAAAAATTCATTCTCTAACGGCCCAGTATCGCTGACATTTCCGCCGCCCGGGCGCGAATGCCCGGGGGCGCGCTGCCGTCGTCGGTCAATTCCCGAAACAATACCTTGGCGCGCTTGATGTCACCCGATTTCCGCGCCAATAACGCGGTAAGCTCCTTGGCGCTGTGCCGCCAAGGGCTTGAAGTTTCCAGCAAGGGCGCCAGGCGTCCGGTCAATTGCCCGGCATCGCCGCCGTCCAAATCGTGAAGCACCGAAAGCACCGTCGCCAGGCCGCGAAACAGGGGATCGATATCGGAGTCGGCGGATAATTTCATATAAGCATCGGCGGCGGCCCCGGTGTCCGAGGATTTGGCCAGCAACGCCGCCTGATTGAAACGCGCAAGCAGGGCATAGCCGTCGCTGCCATCTTCGGCCAGTTTCGCCAGGATCGCGTCGGCCTCGCCGGTCTTGCCTGCGGCCACGGCGCGGAGCGCGCCCGATAGCTGGGCGCTGCTTGTGGTACGCTGGTTGAGGCTATAGGCGTTCCACGCCTGCTGGCCGCCGACGCCGGCGACGAACAGAACGGCGATGGCGATGACGATGGAGCCGTACTTCTTCCAAAGCTTGGCATAATGTTCCTGGCGCAGATCTTCATCTATTTCCTTGAATAGACTGTCCTGTTCCAGATCGCGTTCGGCCATGTGGGTTCCTTGAGTTTTGGTCTCACCCGGCGACGCCGGCGCAAGGCCTTAAAAATGCGCGCTAAAATAGCCCGGCGCATGGGGCATGGCAAATCCAACCGGTTCATTTTTGCGTTAATGGTGATGAATTTGCGCGTAACTGCCGGCCACCTTGTAGCGCCCCGCCGCCCCCCTTAGCAAGCCGCGCCGCCCGGCTTTGCCAGCGGCGCCGGCGTTGATCCGGCCAAGCCACTGGGGATGGCGCTGACAAACGCCATAACATATTGAAATAATTGGGGTATTTCATTAATTCCTTCTTAAATAAGATGCGCCTATAGTAAAGACCAATAATTGCCGTAGCGCCATGGTCTGCGCGGCGGCCGCAATAATGGAGTTGGGCGCTTGCGGATTTTGCCATTGCTTATTGCGTTGACGGTGCTGGCCGGGTGCACGGCAGTCGCCAGCGCGCCGGGTGCGATGCCGCCTCTGGTCGGCCTCGAGGGCCTTACGGTGATGGGCACCGACAAGACCCTCACCGATCACTATGTGTCATTTACCACCGGCAAGGATTGCTCCACGGTGCGCAAAAATATTGGCCTGACCTATTGCGTGGAAGACGAGGTTGGCGTCCAGGATGAGGTGTTCTGTTACCGGACCCTGGGCCGGGTGAATTGTTACGCGGTGCCGGCGCCGCACGGCGAAAGCCAGCCCACCGTCGGTCATATTCCGGCCACCGCGCCGCCGCCGCGCTAGAGCGGTTCCGGATGAAAATGAACCATTTGACCGGGATGATTTTGCCCCGTGGCGAGGAGCACTTCGCATGGCGATGCATTGCATCGGCAAAGATGTGCGACGACGTCCACGGGTCAAAAGCACCCGGCCTTCGGTGGGTCAAATCGGCTCTCCGGGGGCGTTGCGGCCCTTGCCCGATGCGAAGGCATCGCGCGGCGCACCGCGCCTACCCGGAAAACCGATTTGTTCCCATCAAATTGGTTCATTTTCATTCGGAACCGCTCTAGGTCCGCCGGCAGCCCCGCCGGCTTCAAACATGCGATTTTGGCTGATCGTCTTATGGCGCGCCGTCCCGAACAGATGGAAGATCGTGGCGACGCCGCTGGTGCTGGTGGTTGCCATATTTTTCGGCTGGTTCCTGTTCGGCGGGCTGTTTGTCGAGCAGGTTGATCCGGTTCAGGCGGCGCATGGCGTAAGGCTGGAAAGCTTGGCGCCCAAGGCCGAGGCCGGCGCCGCCGGCGCCCAATATCAGATCGGCATCATCTACCGGGATGGGCTGGCCGGCACGGCCGATCCGGCCGCCGCCGCCAAGTGGCTTGGCCGGGCCGCGGCGCAAGGGCACGCAGATGCTCAGGTGGCCGCCGGGCGGCTCTATGCAGCCGGATCGGGGGTCCGCCAGAATTACGGGCGGGCGGCGCAATTCTATCGCACCGCCGCCGTCAGAAGCGCCAACGCCGAAGCGCAATATGCCTTGGGTGTCCTCTATTTCGATGGGCGCGGCGTCGACAACGATTTCCGCATCGCCGCCGATTGGTTCAAAAAAGCCGGGCTCCAGGGGCACGCCGGCGCGCAAAGCGTGCTCGGCGCCATGTACCAGAAGGGCTGGGGGATCGACACCGATGTTGGCCGATCCTTTGTCTGGTTCTCGTTGGCCAGCCGTCAGCGAAAAAAAGCCATGGGTTATCGGGGCGACATCGATCCCGAAAAAGAGCTGCAAAAAATCAGCGCCCGGATCAGCCGGCTGCAACGCCAAAGGGCCGAACGGCGCTTAAGGGCGATGGGGCGGGGGCGCACCAGACCTTGACCTAATCCAACTGAAAGCCGGTCAGCAGGAACGATTCCATGGGGCTGACCACGCCCGCCGGCGGATGCCGCCCGCCGGCTTCTAGTTCCTCGTTGGTCCGCTTGCGGATAACGAACTCGATGCCGCATTCGCCGATCGGGGTCAATGTCTGATCGAAACGGGGCAGGGTATGGCGGAAGCCTTCGTCGAGAATATTAAGCCGCACCAGTTCGGCGGCCGGCCCAAGCGCCTGGATCAAGTCCAACAGATTGATCGAATTTGCCGACCAGGATTTCGATTTCATAATTGTGAAACTGTGTTTGTGATCGCCGTTCCAGGTGCTCGGAAAGCGGCCCTGTTCGTACATATCTTCGTCCGGCACGGTGACGATCAAATGACCGCCTTGCTTGACGCTGCGGAACCAGTTGCCGAGCGCTTCGGCGGGATCAACCAAATGTTCCAGGCAATGGCTGGAATGGACGAATTCCATGGAGCCGTCTTCGATCCCGTCGAGATGCTGGGCATCGCCGTCTTCTTTGTCGAAGGTGGCGACACCGCGCAGGCGCGGAAATAATTCCACATAAAGCCCCAAGGGATCAGGCGCGCCGCCGATGTCGAGACCGCTGCCGACGAAATAGCGGTTGGCGAAGTTGGGATCGCGCAGCCGCCGCATGATCGATTTAGAGCATTCCTTCATGGCCTCGTCTCCTGGATAGTCTCCTGGATAATCTCCCGACTGGTCTCAGACTTCTTGCGGCTCCAGCGCCTTGATAATCTCGCCATGCCTGGTGCAGGACGGCGCCACCAGCTCGATGATCTGCTCGGCGACAAATTCCGGCGTTTTAAGCGTGTCCGGGTCCTCGCCGGGCACCGCCTCGGCGCGCATCACGGTTCGCGTCTTGCCCGGATCGAACAAATTGACCCGGATCGGCGTGTTTTTGGTTTCCTCGGCATAGATGCCGACGGTCATTTCCAGCGCCGCCTTGGACACCGCATAGACGCTCCAATAGGCGCGCGGGCTCCGTGCCGCGGTGGACGAAAAATACAGTGCGCGCCCCGCATCCGATTGCCGCAGCAGGGGATCGAAACTGCGGATCATGCGCCAATTGGCGGACACATTGACGGTCATCACCTCTTCCCAGACCTTCGGCTCGAGATGGGTGATCGGACCCATGGTGCCGAGCAAACCGGCATTGCCGATAACGATGTCGAGCCTGCCGAAGCGCTCATAGAGGGCGGCGCCGAGCTGGTCGATCTTGTCCATATCGGTCAAGTCCATTGGCGTCAGGGTGGCATGGCCGCCATCGGCGCGGATGGCGTCGTCGACCTCTTCCAGCCCGCCCTGGGTGCGGGCAACCAAGATGACATGGGCGCCCTCGGCGGCAACGCGTTTGGCCATGGCCGCCCCGATGCCCCGGGATGCCCCGGTAATCAGCGCAATGCGATCTTTTAATATGCCGCTTGGCGCTTGCTCCGCCATGCTCAGTCGGTCTCCGTCAGAAGCGACAATTGCGCCGGGATCGGGCCGCCGTTCTGGTCGGTCAGCTCAATCGGATAGTCGCCCGAGAAGCAGGCGTCGCAATAGAGCCGGGATTCGCCGTTGCGGGCTTCTTCGCCGACCGCCCGGTACAATCCATCCATGGAGATGAAAGCCAGGGAATCGGCGCCGATATGGCGGGCCATGGCGGCCACATCCAACCTGAAAGCCAACAGATCATCCTGCTTCGGCGTGTCGATACCGTAGAAGCAGGAATTGGTGGTCGGCGGTGAGGAAATGCGCATATGCACCTCGGCGGCGCCGGCGGCGCGCACCATTTCGACGATCTTTTCGGACGTGGTCCCGCGCACGATGGAATCGTCAACCAGGATCACCCGCTTGCCCTCCAGCCGGCCGCGGTTGGCGTTGTGCTTGAGCTTGACCCCCAGATGGCGGATCTGGTCCGCCGGCTCGATAAAGGTGCGGCCAACATAGTGATTGCGGATGATGCCCAGCTCGAACGGCACGTCCACTTCGCTGGCATAGCCGATGGCGGCGGGAACCCCGGAATCGGGGACCGGCACGATCACATCCGCATCCACATGCGCTTCGCGCGCCAATTGGGCGCCGATCTTGATGCGCACATCATAGACATTGCGGTTCTCGACCATGCTGTCGGGGCGGGCGAAATAGATATATTCGAAAATGCAGAACCGTTGCGGCTGTTTGGTAAACGGCTTGATCGAGCGCACGCCGTCGGCGTCGATTACGACGATCTCGCCCGGCTCTACATTGCGCACGAAATCGGCGCCGATGATATCGAGGGCGCAGGTTTCCGACGCCAAGATATAAGCGCCGTCGATGCGCCCGAGGATCAGCGGCCTGACGCCGATCGGATCGCGCACCCCGATCAGCCCTTCGTTGGTCAGCGCCACCAGCGAATAGGCGCCCTCCACCTTGCGCAGCGCGTCGATCATGCGGTCAACGACGGTGGAATATTCGGAAATGGCGATCAGGTGGACGATAATCTCGGTGTCCATGGTTGATTGGAATATACAGCCGCGCTGGACCAATTGTTTGCGCAGCGCATAGGCGTTGGTCAGGTTGCCGTTATGGCCAATGGCCAGGCCGCCGAAATCGAAATCGGCGAACAATGGCTGCACGTTGCGCAATACCGTTTCGCCGGAAGTCGAATAGCGGTTGTGGCCGATGGCCATGGAGCCTTGCAGACGTTCGATCACCGCCTGCGACGAGAAATTGTCGCCGACCAGCCCGAGCGAGCGGTGGTTATGGAAATGGGTGCCGTCGCAGGTGACGATGCCGGCCGCTTCCTGGCCCCGGTGTTGCAGAGCATGCAGACCCAGCGCCGTATGCGCCGCCGCGTCTTCGTGGCCGAACACGCCGAACACGCCGCATTCATCGTGGAAATGGTCATCGTCGTGTAGGGAGGGTGATGTGCTCATATAGAAATGGGTGCTCACTGGGTATTTTGAATGATTCGGTTGAGATCGCGCCGGGCGCGTTTGTCGTAGCCGGGCGCCCGGTTGCTGGTTTCGCCGTCACTGGCCGGGCGCACCAGCTTTTGAAAGCGCTGCAAATCCCGCGCCTTGTCGGAAACATCGTCCACCGCCGCCTTGCCCATCAGTTTGAACTCGTCGGGCAGTATTTCGTTCAACGATAGCGCCGCCGACTTGATCAGCGGGATCGAGCGCGCCTCGCGCATCCAGCCCGGCTGCTTCGACGGCGGCCAGACCTGCTCCATGGCGATATAGGCAACCGCCAAAATGAGCGCCATGGTGGCCAGCCCCGATACCATGCCGAGCGAGCGGTCGAGCGCGTTAAGCCGGGAATTGCGCACCCAGCCGCCCAACAACGAGGAAACCAGGAACAAAACAATCAGCGTGACCACGAACAAAATCGCGCCGCCGGCCAGATCGGCAAACAGCTCGTTGTCGATATATTGGCGCGCATAGGGCCTGGCAACCGGGAAGGCGAAGATGGTGGCGATAGCGGCGCCCAGCCAGGACAGCACGAACAATCCGCCGCGCACAAAGCCGACCGCCAGGCCGATCAATGCACCCACGAACAAAACGGCGATGACGCCGATATCCAATCCATTGATGGGAAAATTTTCCATTCTATCCACTCGCCGTCCGGACGCCCTGATTCTGCCCTTGCGGCGGCAATAAGTCCATCAGCTCGTTCAAATGGGAAATCTCGGTGACCGGCAAGGTGTCGGCGGCCTTGGCGGACTTTTTACGGCTGTTCCGTGTTTTGGGAACAATGGCCCGGGTGAAGCCCAGCTTTTTTGCCTCGCGGAGGCGCACGTCGGCCTGGCCCACAGGCCGCACTTCGCCGGATAATCCGATCTCGCCGAAGACTACCGTATCGGCCGGCACCAGCGAGCCCGACAGCGACGAGACCAGCGCCGCCGCCACCGCCAGATCGGCCGCCGGCTCGGTGATACGCAAGCCCCCAGCCACGTTCAGATAAACATCATTAAGTCCGGCGCTTAATCCACAGCGGGTTTCCATGACCGCCAGCACCATGTTGAGCCTACCGGAATCCCAGCCGACGACGGCGCGCCGGGGCGTACCGAACGTGGTCGGCGCGCACAGTGCCTGAATCTCAACCAGCATTGGCCGGGTGCCTTCGATACCGGCAAAGACGGCGGCGCCAGAGACCTCGGTATCGCGCTCGGCAAGGAACAGGGCAGAGGGGTTGGCCACTTCGATCAGGCCCTTGTCGGTCATTTCGAAGACGCCGATTTCGTCGGCGGGGCCGAATCGATTCTTAACGGCGCGCATGATGCGGAACTGGTGGCCGCGCTCGCCTTCGAAATAGAGCACCGTATCGACCATATGCTCGAGCACCTTGGGCCCGGCGATCATGCCTTCCTTGGTGACATGGCCGACCAGGAACAGAGCAAAGTTCGAGCGTTTCGCAAGGCGGATCAATTCCTGGGCGGAGGCGCGCACCTGGGCGACGGTGCCGGGGGCAGAATCGAGGCTGTCAACGAACATGGTTTGCACCGAATCGGCGATCACCACCTGCACGTCGCCGCCGCCCTCCAACGAGGTGACGATATCGCGCACATTGGTGGCCGAGGCCAGCTCCACCGGCGTATGGGTCAGGTCCAGCCGTTCGGCCCGGAGGCGCACCTGATCGATGGCTTCCTCGCCCGATATATAGATGCAGCGCCCGGCGTCCGGCGCCGCCGCCAGGGCCGCGCACACCTGCAGCAAAAGCGTCGATTTGCCGATGCCCGGATCGCCGCCTACCAGCAGCGCCGAGCCGGCCACCAGTCCGCCGCCGCAGACCCGATCGAACTCGGCGATGTTGGACGCCCTGCGCGGCGGCACCGCTGATTTTCCCTTGAGACCGACAAATTCGATGTTGCGGCCGCGCGTGGCGCTCAGGCCCTTGGGCGCAGAATCGCGCGGCGCATCCTCGGTGATGGTGTTCCAGGCGCCGCAATCGTCGCAGCGCCCGCTCCATTTGGCGTGGGAAGCGCCGCATTCCTGGCAGCTATAGCTATTGGTGGCTCGGGCCATTCTCAACCCTTAACCCTTAGTCACGGACGGCCGTCTGGATGGGCCCATCGGTGCGTCCGTTGATGAACTGTTGCACATGTTCGTTGTCGCAATCGTCAATATCGCCGGTCGGTCCGGCCCAGATGATCTTGCCTTTATAGATCATGGCGATGCGATCACCAATCTTGCGGGCCGACAGCATGTCGTGGGTGATGGTCAAGGTGGTAGCGCCGGTCGCCTCGACGCAATGGACAATCAGATCGTTGATGATATCGCCCATCAAGGGATCGAGCCCGGTGGTCGGCTCATCGAAGAAAATGATTTCGGGATCGGCGGCGATGGCGCGGGCCAGCCCGACGCGCTTTTTCATGCCGCCCGACAATTCCGACGGAAACGTCTCGGCAATCTCCGGCTTGAGGCCGACCATGGCGATTTTCTGCATGGCGATCTCGCGCGCTTCGTCGCGCGCCACATTGCGCGCCGTCAGTCCGAAGGCGACGTTTTCCCAGACCGTTTGGCTGTCGAACAAGGCGGCGCCCTGGAACAGCATGCCGAGCTTGGCGTTGACGCGGTCGCGCTCGGCGGAGCCGATGCCGACCACATTGTCGCCGTCGATGGTGATGGCGCCGCTTTCCGGCGTCAACACGCCCAACAAGCATTTGAGCATCACCGATTTGCCGACGCCGGAGCCGCCGATTACGACCATGGATTCGCCGGTTTTGATATCAAGATTGAAATCATCCAGGATGACCTTTGGCCCGAAGGCCTTGCGGACATCCTTCATAAGGATTTTGGTTTCGGTTTCAGCCATCCGCGGCAAAGAATAACTGGGTTAAAATATAATCGAAACAGAGGATCAGGATCGATGCCGAGACAACCGCGTTGGTGGTTGCCTGGCCGACGCCCTGGGCGCCGCCCTTGGAATAATAGCCGTGGTAACAGCCCATCAGGGTGATGATAAAGCCAAACACGCTGGCCTTGATCAGACCCGATACCACATCGAACACCTCCATGAACTCGTAAGTGTTCTGCAGATAATTCGACGGGTTGAAGCCAAGCGCGAAGACCCCCACCAGATAGCCGCCGAGGATGCCGATGATGTCGGCGATGAAGACCAATATGGGCAGCATGGTGATGCCGGCGATAAAACGCGGCGCGACCAGATATTTGAACGGATTGGTCGACAGCGTGGTCAGCGCGTCCACCTGTTCGGTCACCCGCATGGTGCCGATCTCGGCAGCCATGGAGGCGCCGATGCGGCCCGATACCATCAGCCCGGCCAGCACCGGTCCCAATTCGCGGGTGATCGACAGAACCACCACATTGGCAACCGCGCCCTCGGCGGAAAAACGCGCGAACCCGGTGAAGCTCTGCAAGGCCAGCACCATGCCGGCAAAGACGGCGGTTAGCCCGACCACGGGCAGCGAGAAATAGCCGATCTCGATCATCTGCTTGAGGATGATGCGCGGATAAAATGGCGGCCGGACGGCGTGCATCAAGGCGGTGCCGGTGAACACCGTTATGCGCCCCGCAGTGGCCAGGAAGCCAAACGTAAAGCGGCCTATGGACTGCAGAAATTTCATGCGGCGTTGCCTTCCCCGCCCACATAGCGCCGCTGGTAGCGCGTCCCGAGGCTGGTCAGAATCTCGTAACCGATGGTGCCGGCCTGCCCGGCGATCTGGTCCACCGGATTTAACGGGCCGGCGAAATCAACCGGCTGGCCCAGGGCCAAAAGGCTATCGGGCACGTCCGTCACATCCAGCGTGGTCAAATCCATCGAAACGCGCCCCACCACTGGTACCTCGTGGCTATCGATAAAGGCTGTTCCGGCATTGCTAAGGGCGCGAGGATAGCCGTCGCCGTAACCGATGGCGACCGTTGCGATCTTGGCCGGCCGGGTGGCCTGATGGCTGGCACCATAGCCAACGCTCCGAACAGTGTCAACGGAACGCACTTGCAGGATTTTCCCTTGAATTCGAATGACTTGCCGCATGGGGTTGGGGCCTCCGGGCACCGGATTTAACCCAAAAAGCGCGGCCCCGGCACGCGCCATATCGAAGTGATATTGGGCGCCCAAAAAGATGCCCGACGACGATGCCAGGCTTTTCCCGGCCGTGCCAATCTGACCGGCGGCGGCTCTGAACGCCGCCAGCTGCTCCTGGTTCATGGCATGGTCCGGCTGATCGGCGCAGGCCAGATGGCTTATGGCCAGATCCAGCGTGACCGATTGCAACAATCCTGGCTCCGCGCTCAGGCGCGCCACATCGCCCGCCTCCAGGCCGAGCCGGGTCATGCCGGTATCGATCTGAATATCGGCGAGCCCCGGCGCGCCAATTTCGGTGCAATAGACGGACCAATTATGCAACTGCTCGAGGCTGTTGAGCACCGGCACCAGCGCGTGTTCCACGAACGCCGCTTGCTCGCCCGGGAGGGGGCCGTTGAAGACGTGGATATGGGCATTGCTTTCGGCAACCCGAAGCTGAACTGCCTCGGCGCTGGTGGCCACAAAAAAGGTTTTGCATCCGGCTTCGGTGAGGGCGCGGGCAACCGGGCCGAGACCCAATCCATAGGCGTCCGCCTTGACCACGGCGGCCAGTTCGGTCTCCGCCAGATGCGATTGCAATGTCCGGTAGTTGGCCTGAACCGCGCCCAGATCGATGGTCAATTCAGGCCCTGAGGTTTCGGTCATGTCAGCTTAGGGAGGTTAATTACGATCAGTATGCTGGGTGTCCAGATCGGCAAAGCGGGTATACATGCCGTCGAAATAGAGATCGACCTTGCCGGTCGGGCCGTGCCGTTGTTTGGCGATGATCAATTCGGCGCGGTTTTTCATTTCATCGGACAGGGTCTGCCAACGGTCATGGCGCTCGGCGTATTTGTCGGGGGATTCGTCCTGACGCTGGGTTGGCTCGCCGCGCTCAAGATAATAGGCCTCGCGGAATACAAAGCTGACCACGTCCGAATCCTGCTCGATGGTTCCCGATTCGCGCAAATCCGACAATTGCGGGCGTTTGTCTTCGCGTTGCTCGACCGCGCGGCTCAACTGGGAAAGCGCCAGGACCGGCACCTCCAGCTCTTTCGCCAACGTCTTGAGCCCGCGCGTGATCTCGCCGATCTCCAGGACCCGGTTGTCGGTGCGGCTGTTGCCTTGCATAAGCTGTAAATAATCAACAATCACCAGGCCG
The DNA here is from genome assembly GCA_963582805.1 of Alphaproteobacteria bacterium. Taxonomy (GTDB): domain Bacteria; phylum Pseudomonadota; class Alphaproteobacteria; order Rhodospirillales; family UBA2165. Next base: position 2,208 of record CAUZTZ010000030.1, on the reverse strand, counting down.
AGATTGTGCTGGCTTTTCAGGCGCCGCGCCCGGGAGCGCAGCAAGTTGACCGTCAGCGCCGGCGTATCGTCGATGAAGATGGGCAGGGATCGCAGTTGCGCGGCGCAGGCGGCCAGCTTGTCAAACTCGGCATTGGTCAGCTCGCCGCGGCGCATTTTGTCGGAGGCAATCTCGGTCTGTTCCGATAAGATACGCGCCGCCAATTGTTCCGCCGACATTTCCAGGGAGAAAAACCCGACGACGGCGCCGTTGATTGTCTTCTTATTACCGTTGGCGTCGATTGCCACCTCATAGTCGGAGGCCGCGTTGAACGCGATATTGGTGGCCAGCGCGGTTTTGCCCATGGACGGGCGGCCAGCGAGAATAACCAGATCCGAAGGATGCAGCCCGCCCAGCAAGCGGTCGATATCGCGAAGGCCGGTGCCGACGCCGGCCAGTTGACCGTCGCGCTGATGGGCTATTTCGGCGCGCTCAATGGCTTCCTTGATGGAGGTGTCGAAGGACTGAAAACCGCCTTCCAATTCACCGGTCATGGCCAAATCGTAGAGCTGTTGCTCGGCACTGCCGATCTGCAGCATGGCCGCATCGTCGACTTCGGGACTGAAGGCGCGGTTGACCACCTGCTCGCCGAAATCGATGAGCTGGCGCTTCAGGTGGAGATCGTAAACGATCTGGCCGTAATCGCGGGCGTTGATGATACTGACCATGGAGGCTGCCAGCTCGGCCAAATAGTCGGAGCCGCCCACATCGGCAAGGCTGTCGTCTTGTTCGAAGAAATTCATCAAGGTGACCGGATCGGCGATCTGGCCGGCGTCGAGGAGCTTGGATATGGCGTCATAGATGCGGCCATGGATGGGATCGGCGAAATGCTCGGGCCGCAGAAAATCGGAAACCCGGTCGTGGGCATTGTTGTTGGCCATCAAGGTGCCGAGCAGTGCTTTCTCGGCCTCGAAATTATGGGGCGGCGAGCGGAAGGTTGGCAGCACCCGCTCGGCATCCTCGGGCGGCGCCCGCAAAGACGTATCGGGGGAATCGAGGGGAACCGGTTGCTGTGCTGAAATTGCCATGGGGCAAATTACAGCCGGAAGCGAAGCGGGGGAAGACGGAAACGATCAACAGGCTTGAGGATATCGGGGATAACTCGAAAAATTATTGACCGGCGCGCCTTTGGCGGGGCCAGTTGCGGATGCCGCTCAAGCTTGGGCGGCCCGGTCAGGCGGCGCGCTGGCTCTCCGATTTCGGATTTTTCAGTTCCGATTCGGTTTCGGTGATGTAATCGCGGGTCATCGGCACCGCGTCATGGCGCCGCGCCAATTGAATCTGAAACACCGTCAGACCGAGATAGCGGAACGAGGCCTCGGCGCCGGCCAGGTAATATTCCCACATGCGGCAGAATGTTTCGTCGTAAATTTCCCGGACTTTGTCGCGGTTGGACTGGAAGTTGATCTGCCAAAGCGCCAAGGTTTCGGCGTAATGACGGCCCAGAAATTCGATGTCGGTGACCACCAGTCCGGCATTTTCTATGGCCGGCGTGGTATCCGAAAGCGTTGGCATGGAGCCGCCGGGGAATATGTATTTGCGTATCCAGGCATCGGTCGACGATGGCCGGCCTGAGCGCCCGATGGTGTGCAGCAGCGCCACGCCGTCCTCGGTCAGCAAGTCTTTGATTTTTTGGAAATAGGCCTGGTAGTGACCGGCGCCCACATGTTCGAACATGCCGACCGAGACAATGCGGTCAAATTCGCCTTCCAGGGTGCGGTAGTCGTTCAAGCGAAACTCGGCGTTAGACTCCAGATTGCATTCCTTGGCTCGTTGATTGGATATCTTATGCTGTTCTTCGGACAGGGTGATGCCGGTCACGCGGGCGCCGAACTCGCGCGCCAGATAAAGGCCCAGCCCGCCCCAGCCCGATCCGATATCGAGCACCCGGGCACCCTCGTCCAACAGTAACTTGGCGGCAATATGGTGTTTTTTGTCTTCCTGGGCGGTTGCGAGGTCGCTCGCCATTGTGTCGAAATAGGCGCAGGAATATTGTTTGTCCGGGTCCAGGAACAGCTCATACAAGCCGCCGGACAAATCATAGTGATGCGCCACATTGCGCTGCGAACGGCGGGCCGGATTGAACTGCTGGATGCGGCGGAACACGGTGTCGAGGGCCATGAAGATACGATTGTTCAAGGGATAACCGCCCGAGCCGACATTGATCAA
>CAUZTZ010000029.1:0-20894 GCA_963582805.1 Alphaproteobacteria bacterium | reverse complement strand
GCCCGCCGGTAATCCGCAGGCCAAAAACCTGTTCGAGATCATTGGGCACTTGCAAAAACGCGAAGGCGTGCATTTAGAGGTGCAAGCGGTGCGTTAAGCGATATAGTCGGGGTATCGAATAGCCCAAAAAGGTGTTGTCCCATGAAGCCCCAGCGATACGGACCGTTCCCCTACGTCCCCATAACCCAGCGTCCCAAGATCACCTGGCCCGGCGGTGCGCGGCTGGCGTTTTGGATCATTCCCAATGTGGAGTTCTTTCCCCTGGATGAGACCGTGCCGGTGCGCGGGCCCTCTGCGCCGGTGCCCGATGTGCCCAACTGGGCGCAGCGCGATTACGGCGCCCGCATCGGCATTTTTCGCATCATGGAGGTGCTGAACCGGCATGGCATCCGGGGATCGGTGACCCTGAACTCCGAAGTTTGCGACGCCTATCCATACGTGGTCGAGGAAATGATGCGCCTCGATTGGGAGATCATGGGCCACAATCAAAGCAATTCCCGGCTCTTGAATGGGCTCGGCCCCGAGGCGGAGCGGGAATTGATATTGGGCGCCTTGGCGCGCATCGAGGAATTTACCGGCAAGCGCCCCACCGGCTGGCTGGGTTCGGGCCTGCAGGAGACTTGGAATACGCTGGACTACCTGATCGAGGCCGGCATTACCTATGTCGCCGACTGGACCAACGACGATCAACCCTATTTGATGGATGTGGACGGCAAGCAGATCGCCTCGATCCCCTATTCCCGGGAAATTAACGATATCCCCCAATTCGAAGTGCACAATCGCACCCCGGAAGAGTTCGACCAGATGATCCGCCGGCAATTCGATACCTTGTACCGGGAGGGCGAACAATCGGGCCGGGTGATGGCCATCTGCATTCATCCGTTCCTGATCGGCCTGCCGCACCGGATCGAATGTTTGAATTCGGCGCTCGAATATATCACCGGCCATGACGGCGTCTGGTGCGCCACCGGCAACGAAATCATCGAACATTATTTGGCTTCGGGGCAAACTTTTTAGGAATATTTTAGGCGATTCGATAAAAATAGTCTCTAGCCCCTCCATAGCTTTCCCGGAAATTGGAAACTTCGAGAGGAATGAGACGATGAAAAACCCTAGCAAGACGACCAAAACCACCAGATTTATCGCTGTCGCGTTGTCCGCGATGCTCGCCTTCGGCGCTGCCGTTAGCGGCGCCAAGCCTGCCCAGGCCGCCGGCCAGAACGACATCTTGGGCCTTTTGTTCGGCGCCGCCATTGGCGGTATCGTCGGCTCCAACATCGGCGGTGGCAAGGGCCAACTGGCCGCCACCGCCGCCGGAACGCTGATCGGTGCCGGCGTCGGCTCGCAAATCGCCAGCGGCGGCACCCGCTATTCTTCGGCACCGCGCACGCGCACCGTTTATGTGCCGCAGCCGACGACGCCGACGCGCATTGTCTATGTCCCGGTGCGGCCCGAATATCACGGCGATCACAAGTATTCCGGCCATTATCATGGCCGCAAATGGCACCGTGGCGGCCAAGGCCAGGTGCCCCGCTGGGTTCCGCAGCAGCGCCATTACCGGGGCGACGGTCACCGCCACAGCCGCCGCTATTACGACTGATAGCAAATTTAGGAAAAAGCCCGCTGCCGGAACCGGTGGCGGGTTTTTTCCTATTTGCGCCGCCGGCGCGTCCTCCAGGCCCGGTAATCGTCACCGGTATCGATATCGGCCAATGTGTCCAGATAGGTAATGCGCGTCCCGGGCCCTAGATTGCTGGCGGTATCTATCAGGGCATGGCGGCTGGACCAGCGGACATCGCTAAAAATATCGGGAATTGACGGTGAGCGCTTCAGCCCCACCAGCCAATAGCCGCCGTCCGGGGCCGGTCCGAACACCGCGTCGCTGCGGCCGAGGGCGGCAAAGGCGCGGGCGATTTGATCGGGTGTAATCTCCGGGATATCGGCGCCGATGATCACCACCGGGCCGGGGCCCTTAGCCGCCATGGCGCGCCCCATGCGCTGGCCCAAATTGCCAGGGCCTTGGGGTGTGCGCGCCAGCCCCAATGGCCACCGGTACCCCGCGCCCGCGTCCCGGTCCGGCGATACCGCCAGACTGCACGACCAGCGCCTATCAGGCCCAAGCGTGCGCGCCAGATGGTCCAGGTTGGCGCGGGCGAATTGCATGGCGACGGCGGCGCCGATATCGGCGGCCAGACGCCGCTTGGCGCCGCCCAAGCGCGGCGTCCGGGTAAAGATGATCAGGTGGTTTTTGGGGGCCAATTATAGAGCCCTTCGATGGAATACAACGCTTCGCATGGCCCCATTATACGCATCGGCGCGGGGCCATCAAAATCGAATTCGTTCTTGTAATGTTCCAAGCCCTCGTGTTAACATCGCCCATGGTCGATATTCTTCCCGATCGAGCGCAAAAAGGGCGCGGCGCCGTTGGCCGCCCGGCCGGGCGTTTCGAGGCCCAATGGGCGGTGCCGGTGGACGATGGCTGGTGGCGGGACGAAGACGAGGATATGCCGCGCCTTCGAACGACGCTGACTGCGGACGCGGCACGCACCGTCATCAGCCGCAACACATCCCCCGATATTCCCTTCGACCGCTCGATCAATCCCTATAGGGGATGCGAGCATGGCTGCATCTATTGCTTTGCCCGGCCGACGCACAGCTATCTCAATCTTTCGCCGGGGCTGGATTTCGAAACCAAAATATTCTTCAAGGATCAGGCCGCCGAACGGCTGGAGGCGGAGCTTCGCAAGCCCGGCTACAGTTGCGCGCCCATGGCCCTCGGCGTTAACACCGACGCCTACCAGCCGGCCGAAGAGAATTTGCGCGTTACCCGCTCGGTGCTGGAGGTGCTGCGCGCCTTCAACCATCCGGTTTCGATCATCACCAAGTCGGCGCGCATCTTGCGGGATTTGGATATTTTGGCTCCCATGGCCGCCGATGGGCTTGTCCATGTGATGGTCTCGGTGACCACCCTGGATGGCGAGCTGGCGCGCCGCATGGAGCCCCGCGCCGCGGCGCCGCGCAAGCGGCTGGCAGCGGTAAAGGCGCTCAGCGACGCCGGCGTGCCGGTGGGCGTCCTCGCCTCGCCGATGATCCCGGGCCTCAACGATGCGGAATTGGAGCGCATCATCGCCGCCGCAGCGGAGGCCGGCGCGTGCCAGGCCGGCTATATCCTTATTCGCCTGCCCTATGAGGTGAAGGAAATGTTCGAAGCCTGGCTGGCGGCCCACTATCCGGACCGCGCCGGGCGGGTGTTGTCGCTCATTCGCCAATGCCGGGCGGGCGCGCTGAACGAAAGCCAGTTTGGCCGGCGCATGGTTGGCACCGGGCCCTATGCACGGCTGTTGCAGCAACGCTTCCACCGCGCCCTCAAACGGCACGGCCTCGACAAACCGATGCCCGATTTCGATTGTGATAAATTCCTCAAGCCCTTGGCCCAGGGCGGGCAGCTCGCCTTGTTTTGACCGCGTCTGCCCAAGAGCTGTTCTGGATAGATAGGATCAATTTGATGGGAGCAAATCGGTTTTCCGGGTAGGCGCGGTGCGCAGCGCGATGCCTTCGCATCGGGCAAGCGCCGCAACGCCACCGGGGAGCCGATTTTGACCCACCGGAGGCCGGGTGCTTTTGACCAGTGGACGTCGTCGCACGCCTTTGACGATGCCAATGCATCGCCATGCGGCGCGCTCCTAGCCACGGGGCAAAATCATCCCGGTCAAATTGATCCTATCTATCCAGAACTGCTCTAGACACGGGGCGGCGGATATGGCCTATAGCGGTTTCGGATCGGCATTCGGAAAGACGCATCATGCTCGCAAGTCTCAATCGGGAAGAATTTATCGCGCTGTTAGAAAAGCTGGGCCAGGAGGGGGACGACGACGTTCTGACCGCCGCCCGCGATCTGCATGCGCGAATCACCGTCGCCGGCATCGACTGGAACGATCTTTTGGTGCCCGAAGAAGACCCCGACGCCGAGCCCGAAGACGACGACGAAGATGATTACGCCGAGCAAGAAGACGAAGACGATTACGGCGAAGAAGAAGACGACGAAGACGCCGGCGATGATGAAGAAGACGAAGATGCCGACGATGAGGATGCTGACGACGACGATGCCGAAGACGATGCCGATGCCGATGCCGATGCCGAAGAAGACGACGATGCTGACGACGATAAGGAGGCCGAACTTTCCGCCGAGTTGAAGAAAGAGGCGGCGGATTTGATTGCCGCCATCAGCGGGCTCGAGGTATCGGCCAGCACCAAGGAAGATATGAAGGAATACAAACAGGATTTGGCCGACGGCGAATTCGATGCCATGGATCTGAAATATCTGCGCAGCTTGCGCGCCAGGCTTGGCAAGTAAGCCCCAATCCCTTGGCCGATCCCATCTATCACATGTGCCGGCGCGCCGAATGGGAGGCCGCCGAGGCGGCGGGCGCCTATCACGGCTCGACCCAGGATGTGGCCGACGGCTTCATTCATTTCTCCAACGGCGAGCAGATTGTGGCAAGCGCCGCCAAGCACCGCGCCGGTCAGGATGGGCTGGTGCTGATCGCCGTTGATCCCGAAGTGCTTGGGGGCGAATTGAAGTGGGAGGAGTCCCGCGCCGGCGCCCTGTTCCCGCATCTCTATGGGGCGCTCAATCCGGGAGACGCTTCGTGGGTGCGCGATTTGCCCCTCGGCGCCGATGGATTGCATCAGTTCCCGGCGCTGTAGTTGCGGCGGCGCAGGCGCCGCGTTACCAATAGTCCATGCCTGACTTTTCCCTGGAAGCCAAAGCCGCCCGGGCGGGATTTATCCGCATCGCCGGCATCGATGAAGCCGGGCGCGGGCCCTGGGCCGGGCCGGTGGTCGCGGCGGCGGTGGTGTTCGATGGCGATTTCGGGCGGCCCGCAGATTGGCCCGATTGGCTCGCCGGGCTCGACGATTCCAAAAAACTTAAGCCTGAACGGCGCGCCGCCCTGTTCGATGTAATCCAGGCCGGGGCGGCTTGCGGTATCGGACGCGCCGAGGTGGAGGAGATCGATGCGCTGAATATTTTGCAGGCAACCCTGTTGGCCATGAGCCGGGCCGTCGCGGCTTTGCCGGAACCGCCCGATTACGCCCTCATCGACGGCACGCAAGCGCCCAAATTGCGCTGCCGCACCGAGACCGTGATCAAGGGCGATGGCCGCGCCTTTTCGATCGCCGCCGCGTCGGTGCTGGCCAAGGTCAGCCGCGATCGGATCATGGCCGGTCTGGCCGCCGATTATCCCGGATATGGCTGGCAGCGGAACCAGGGTTATGGTGTGCCGGAGCACCGGGCCGGCCTGGATCGGCTAGGGGTTAGCCCCCATCACCGCAAAAGTTTTAAGCCCATAATCAATATTTTGGGGGCGTGAATTTCGGCCCCGCTACATATTGACGCGTCTAAGTCTTTGATTCCAAATACTTCTTGACGTGGACTCTCGGTCGAATCAGGATGCGGCCACACCTGGGAGTTATAAAAACCGTGTTGAATCAAATCCTTGAAGGGGATTGCATCGAATTGATGCAATCACTTCCCGCCGGGTCGGTGGATGCTGTGTTTGCCGATCCCCCCTATAACCTGCAATTGGAAGGCGAATTGCTGCGCCCCAACCATACGGTGGTCGATGGCGTCACCAACGATTGGGATAAGTTCGACGGTTTTGCCGCCTACGACGAATTCACCCGCGCCTGGCTGGCGGCGGCGCGTCATGCGCTGAAGCCGGACGGCACCCTCTGGGTGATCGGCAGCTATCACAATATATTCCGCATCGGCACCCAGTTGCAGGATTTGGGCTTCTGGATGCTCAACGACGTGGTCTGGCGCAAGACCAATCCGATGCCCAATTTCAAGGGACGGCGGTTTACCAACGCCCACGAAACCCTGATCTGGTGCGCGCGCGACCAAAAATCCCGCTACACATTCAATTACACCGCCATGAAAGCGCTCAACGAGGATTTACAGATGCGCTCCGACTGGTTATTGCCGATCTGCACCGGGGCCGAACGCCTGAAAAAAAACGGCAAGAAGGCGCACCCGACGCAAAAACCGGAATCGCTTCTGCACCGGGTGATCCTGGCCTCGACCAAACCCGGCGAGGTGATCCTGGATCCGTTTTTCGGCACCGGCACCACTGGCGCCGTGGCCAAGAAGCTGGGCCGCAATTTCATCGGCATGGAAAGCAACGCCGGCTATATCGCGGCGGCAGCCGAGCGTCTGGAAAATGTGCGGGCGCCTTCGGATGCGGATCTGGTGGCGACGCCGAGCAAGAAATCTGAGCCGCGCGTGCCGTTCGGCTGGCTGGTGGAGCGCGGCTTGCTGGAACCGGGGACGGTGCTTTTCGATCACCGCCGCCGCCACAGCGCCAAGGTGCACGCCGACGGTTCCATCAAATCATCAGACCATCGCGGCTCGATCCATAAAGTGGGCGCCGCAGTGCAAGGCGCGCCGGCCTGCAATGGCTGGCAGTTCTGGCATTTCGAGGCCGAGGGCAATCTCATGTCCATCGATATCCTGCGCCAGAAAGTGCGCGCCGAGCTGCACTGATCGGCGGCGGTATTGCGCAACCGCTCTAGCGGGTCGGCACCGGTGTATCGCCGGAATAGTCGTAAAAGCCGCGTCCGGTTTTGCGTCCCAGCCAGCCGGCTTCCACATATTTTACGAGCAGCGGGCAGGGCCGGTATTTGGTGTCGGCGAGCCCGTCATGGAGCACCTGCATGATCGCCAGGCACGTGTCGAGGCCGATAAAGTCGGCCAGCTCCAACGGCCCCATGGGGTGATGGGCGCCGAGCTTCATGGCGGTATCGATGGCATCGACGGAGCCGACGCCTTCGTAGAGGGTGTATACCGCCTCGTTGATCATCGGCAGCAAAATGCGGTTGACGATGAAGGCCGGATAATCTTCGGCGCTGACCGGGGTTTTGCCGATGGCCATGACGAATTCATTGACCGCATCGAATACTTCGGGCGCCGTGGCGATGCCCGGGATCAGCTCGATCAATTCCATCAGCGGCGCCGGGTTCATGAAATGAATGCCGATGAAGCGTTCCGGCCGGTCGGTTTGCGCCGCCAGGCGGGTGATCGAAATCGACGACGTGTTGCTGGCCAGGATGGCGTCCGGCTTTAGCACCGGACAGATGGAATCATAGACCGCTTTCTTGGTCTCTTCGTTTTCGGTGGCCGCCTCGATAACCAGGGTGCAGTCCGACAAGTGTTGGAAATCGGCGCTGAACGAAATGCGGCTTACCGCCGTGGCCATTTCGGCTTCTTCCAGGCGGCCCCGGTCGCGGAGCCGCGCCAGATTCTTCGTAATCCGCTCCTTGGCGCTATCGAGGGCGTCTTGGGATATGTCGGTCAGGCACACATCGTACCCGGCGACCGCGCAAACATGGGCAATGCCGATGCCCATCTGACCGGCGCCGACAACGCCGACGGCTTTTATATCGCTGCTCATGGGGCGCCTGTTCGGCACGCAAATCGGGTGAGGGTCATTTTATTCGTCCAGTTTTTCTGCCAGCTCGGGCAGGGCGTTAAACAAATCGGCGACCAGGCCATAATCGGCAATCTGAAAGATCGGCGCTTCTTCGTCCTTGTTGATGGCGACGATGACTTTGGAATCCTTCATCCCCGCCAGATGCTGGATGGCGCCGGAAATGCCGACCGCAATGTAAAGTTCGGGGGCCACGATCTTGCCGGTCTGGCCGACCTGATAGTCGTTGGGAACGAAGCCCGAATCCACCGCCGCGCGGGATGCGCCGACGGCGGCGCCCAATTTATCGGCGACCGCCTCCAGAAGAACGAAATTATCGCCCGACTGCATGCCGCGCCCGCCCGATATGATGACCCCGGCCTGGGTCAGTTCCGGGCGTTCGGAAACGCTCAATTCGGTGCCGATGAATTGGGCCAGATCCGAAGCGCCGGCGCCGGCAATCTCGTCAATCGTGGCTGCCGCGCCGCCGGCCCGGGCCGCATCGAAGCCGGTGGCACGCACGGTGATGACTTTAACCGGGTCCGACGATCTGACCGTGGCGATGGCGTTGCCGGCATAGAACGGCCGCTCGAACGTATCGGCGTCGATGACGCGGGTGATTTCCGATATCTGCTGCACATCGAGCATTGCGGCCACCCTCGGCATCAGGTTTTTGCCGAACGTGGTGGCCGGCGCCAGGATATGGCTGTAATCGGCGGCGAGGCCGGTCACCAGCGGCGCGAAATTTTCGGCCACCGGGTTCTTGTAGGCATCGTCCTCGGCCAAAAGCACATCTGCGACGCCGGCGATACTGGCCGCTTCTTCTGCTGCGGCGCGGCAATCGGCGCCGGCGACGAGTACCGTAACCTCGCCAATCTCGGCGGCGGCGGTAATGCAGTTGAAGGCCTCGCCCTTGAGCGCGCCGTTTTCGTGTTCCGAGATGACCAGGACTGTCATTGCATCAAATCCATCAGATTACTTTTGCTTCGTTTTTCAACTTGTCCACCAATTCCTCGACGCTTTCGACCATGACGCCGGCCTCGCGCTTGGCCGGCTCGACGACTTTCAGCGTGGTCAGGCGCGGCGTGACATCGACGCCCAGATCTTCCGGGGTGATCTGATCGATGGTCTTTTTCTTGGCCTTCATGATATTGGGCAGCGATGCATAACGGGGCGTGTTCAGGCGTAAATCAGTGGTGATCACGGCGGGCATATTGAGGCGCAGCGTTTCCAGCCCGCCATCGACTTCGCGGGTGACGACGCAATGACCGCCATCAAATTCGAGCTTCGAGGCAAAGGTGCCTTGGCTCCAGCCCAGCAGCGCCGCCAGCATCTGCCCGGTCTGGTTGGAATCATCGTCGATAGCCTGCTTGCCGAGAATGATCAGGTCCGGGCTTTCCTTGTCGGCCAGGGCCTTTAAAAGTTTGGCCACTGCCAAGGGTTCCAGCGCTTCATCGGAGGCGACATGGATGCCCCGGTCGGCGCCCATGGCGAGCGCCGTGCGGATGGTTTCCTGGGTGCCGTCGGGGCCCATGGAGACGGCGATCAATTCCTCGGCGACGCCGGCCTCGGCCAGGCGCACGCCTTCTTCGATGGCAATCTCATCGAACGGGTTCATGGACATTTTGACGTTGGCGGTCTCGACGCCGGTCTCGTCATTTTTGACGCGGATTTTCACGTTGTAATCGATGACCCGCTTGACCGCGACCATGATTTTCATTGGTTTCACCTTAACGTAACACCGGCGGAAATTGAGCGCGCCGGACCATAGAAATTAGATGTTCGGCTGTCAATCCAATGCCGGAGTTTTGGGAGGCGTCAGCTCCGGTTTTCCCCCGGTACCCACAATATGTCCGCCGCTCCGTCCCGGTTGGCCGAGCGGGCCAGGACAAAAAGCAAATCCGACAACCGGTTGAGATAGGCCAGCGCCTGATCGTTTACCGGCTCCCTCGCGGCCAGTTCCGCGACCAGCCGCTCGGCGCGCCTGGTGACGGCGCGGGCGTGATGCAAATGCGCCGCCGCCGCCGAGCCGCCGGGAAGCACGAACGAGGTCAAGGGTTCAAGCTTTTCGTTGCAGCCATCGATTTCCGCTTCCAGCTTCGCCACCTGGGCGGCAATGATGTGCAGGCCGCTCATCGCCTTTTCGGGGCGCGCCAGATCGGCGCCGAGATCGAACAGATCGTTTTGGATGCGGCCCAGCAAGGCGCCGGTATCGCCGTCCAGATGTAGCCGCGCAATGCCAATGACGGCGTTGGCTTCGTCCACGGTGCCCATGGCGGCGACCCTCACATCATGTTTGGCAACGCGCTTGCCGCCGGCCAGGGAGGTTTCGCCGCCGTCGCCGCCGCGCGTATAAATCTTGTCCAGTTTGACCAATTTCCTAAAACCCTTTCCTTCGAATTTAAATGCCCGACAGGATCAACAAGCCGAGCACCAGCACCACCAGCCCATGCAACGCCAGGCGCACGCGCATCACCTTATTGCGGAACGCCGGTCCAAACCGCTGGCTACCCATGGCAGCGACGCCGATACCTAAGGTCACGGCAAGCAGGATCATCAAGGTGATCAAGATCGCGGTGGAATATTGCGCTAGGAGTTCCATGGCTGACGATCCGAGCTTAGCGCGAAATGATCCGTCTTAGTAGGGCTTGTGTCCAATCGGGCGATTCGCCGGAAATGCGGATTTTGGCGGATACGTGCCCGGCCAAATAATCTTATAAAATATTTTTGCGGAATATTAACCATATGCGCTTACAAAGCCTAATCGGTCGAATTTTGCGGGATTGGGATCGATCCCGCCGCGAAGTTCTTTAAACCGGTTGGGCGCAGCTTCGATGCTTCGGTGACTATCGGGAATTGATGCTGTATAAATAGACACAAGGTATGAGCTTCGTGGAGGGCCGTATGTTTTTTGACCAAATCAAAGATATTGATGGCAATATCAAGGATCTGCGCGACCATTTGAAAAATATTGGTGTCGCTGTTGACGATCACTTCGACCAGTTGGACGATATCGCGGCGCATATCATTGCGCTGGAAGCACTGGTGATTCAGTTGGTGCGCAAATTGGACGTCGATACCGACGCCGCCAAAGTCTGGATTCGCGAGAATACCGAAGCCAGCACCGGCAAGGTCGGCGGCAGCGAAAAAGCGCCGATGGTTATCGACCAGATGTTGCAAAACTGACCGATAAGCCGGATCGAACCAGTATTTGATGCGCCCGCCCGGGCTGTCCGGGTGGGCGTTTCCTATTTAAGGAAGCCGTTGGCCGGCTAACCGCTCAGCCGCAGCGGGAATAGGCGCAACTTGTGCAGGTGTCGCAGCCTTCCTGGCGGATCAGACTCGCCTGACCGCATTTCGGGCATTGGCGGAAACCGGCGCCGGATTGCGTCTGCCCTTCGCCCTCGCTTTGGCCCGTGCCGCCCAGATTGACCACCATGGGCTGGCGCTGGCTCTCTTGGCCGTAAGCATCGTCATCGTTGGTTATGAAGCCGATGCGCACCATATGCTGTTCCAGAATATCGCCGATGGCGGCCAGCAGCGACGGCACATATTTGCCGCCCATCCATTGCCCGCCTCTGGGATCGAACACCGCTTTCAACTCATCGACCACAAAGGTGACGTCGCCGCCGCGCCGGAAGACCGCCGAGATCATGCGTGTCAGGGCGACGGTCCAGGAATAATGCTCGGTATTCTTGGAATTGATGAGAACCTCGAACGGGCGGCGGCGGCCATCCTGGATGATATCGTTGACGGTGATATAGAGGGCATGGTCGCTTTCCGGCCATTGCACCTTATAGGTGGCGCCGTCGAGGGCTGCGGGCCGGTCCAAGGGCTGGGTCAGGTAATGGATGCCGCCGTCGCCTGCGTCCTTGGGCTTGGCGTTCTTGTTGGCCGGGCGGGCGAACGGCAATTCCGGCTCCGGGTTGGCGCTGGCTGCGCCGCCCTTGCCGGTGTTTTCCAAAACCGCGCCGGTGACCTCGTTGGGCCGGTAGGTGGTGCAGCTTTTGCAGCCCAGATCGAAGGCCTGCATATAGACCTCTTTGAAATCCTCGAACGAAATGCTTTCCGGGCAATTGATGGTTTTCGATATGGAGCTGTCGATGAATTTCTGGATGGCGGCCTGCATCACCAGATGATCGCGGGTGCCCAGATTTTGGGTATCAACAAAAAATTCGGTCGGCGCCGCGTCTTCGCCCTTCATGCGCCGGTAAAGCCGGTGGGCATAATCGCTTACCTCTTCGTCGCGGCGGCTGCCGTCGGGCATCAAAACGTGGCGGGTATATTGGAACGAGAACACCGGCTCCAGCCCGGACGACACATTGTCGGCCAACAGCGATATGGTTCCGGTCGGCGCCACCGAGGTCAGAAGCGCGTTGCGGATGCCGTGGGTTTCGATGGCTTGGCGCACATCATCATCCAGCCCGGCGGTGCCGGCGCCGGCGAGGTACGCGGGCGCATCGAACAACGGAAAGGCGCCTTTATCGCGCGCCAATTCCACCGACGTCAGATAGGCGGCGCGGCGCAAAGCCGCCATCCAGCTTTCCGTCAGCTTGACCGCATCGGCGGAGCCATAGCGGGCGCCGCACAGGATCAGCGCATCGGCCAACCCGGTGATGCCAAGCCCGATGCGCCGCTTGGCGCGCGCTTCGCTTTCCTGCTCGGGCAAGGGAAAGCGCGAAATATCGATGGCGTTGTCGAGCATGCGGACGGCGACGGCGACCAATGCGGCAAGGCCCTCTTCGTCGATGCCGGCCTGGTTGCTGAACGGGTTCTCAACCAGACTGGCCAGATTGACCGAGCCCAGCAAACAGGCGCCGTAGGGCGGCAGCGGTTGTTCGCCGCAGGGGTTGGTGGCGTGAATGGTCTCGCAATAGCTAAGCGGATTGAGGGCGTTTATGCGATCGATAAAGATGACGCCCGGCTCTGCATAGGCGAAGGTGGCGCGCATGATGGCGTCCCAAAGCTCCCGCGCCGGCAGGCTTTTATAGACACTGCCGTCGAACAGAAGCTGCCAGGTGGCGTCTTCCTTGACCGCCTGCATGAAGGCGTCCGAGACCAGGACCGAAAGATTGAACATGTTGAGCCGGCCGGGCGCGTTCTTGGCTTCGATAAAATCAAGGATATCGGGATGATCGCAGCGCATCACCGCCATCATGGCGCCGCGCCTGGAGCCGGCGCTCATGATCGTCCGGCACATGGAATCCCAGACATCCATGAACGACAGCGGCCCCGATGCATCGGCGCCGACGCCTTGCACCGGCGCGCCTTTCGGCCTCAGGGTGGAAAAGTCATAGCCGATGCCGCCGCCCTGCTGCATGGTGAGGGCTGCTTCGCGTAAAGCACCGAAGATGCCCGACATATCGTCCGGAATTTCGCCCATGACAAAACAATTGAACAAGGTGACATCCCGGTCCGCGCCGGCGCCGGCTAGGATGCGCCCGGCGGGCAGGAAATGGAAATCGCGCATGGCGTCGAAAAATTTTTCGGACCAGAAAGCTTGGTCATCTTCGGGCTCGGCGAGGGCGTCGGCGACCCGGCGGAAGGTGTCGTCCATGGTCTTGTCCACGGGCTGGCCATCCTTCGATTTGAGGCGGTATTTCATGTCCCAGATATGCTGGGATATGGAAGATATGTTTTTCATGGCCATGCTCTAACGGCGTGCGGTCCTGGGGTGCCTAGGGGCGGCGGGGTGAATATCCGCCCCTGCGCTGGCACTTGGTTAAAATAAATCATGTCGCGGGCCACCGTCAACTAAAAAGTTCTCGGTTTGTTTCCACTAACATATGCACAATCGCGCCGGGACCTAAGACATTGATTCGGTGATGTTATTTCGGCTTATGCGCGGATTGCAGGCTGGCCTTTCCGGACTTATCCCCGGCAGGCTGATCAAATTCGGATTCCAGCAGTCGGGTGGCGGTTTCGATGCGATCCTGTAACTGGGTCATGAATTCCCGGCTTTTCAGACCGTCCGGCATGGGCGGCAGAAACTCGACAATCAGGCGGCCCTTATATTTGCGAAAGCTTTGGCGCGGCCAAAAGAGGCCCGAATTCAAGGCGATCGGCACCACCTTGGCGTCCGATTGGGTGTACAAAGCGGCGATGCCGGGATGGTACTTGCCGGGCCCGCCGGGCGGCGTGCGGGTGCCTTCCGGAAATATGACGATCGAGCGGTTGTCCGCCAATATGGCGTTGGCTTTGCGGATCATGTCGCGCATGGCGCCTGCGCCGCCGCTCCTATCGATCAGGATGTGGCCGCAATGCTGCACGTACCAGCTCCAGAACGGGATACGTCCGAGCGAGGCTTTCATCACATAGGCGTTGTCCGCATCGAGCCAGAGAAACAATGTGGTATCCCAAGCCGATTGATGCTTGCAGGCATAGATGACCGCCTCATCGGGAATATTCTCGGTGCCCCGGAACGCCACCTGGACACCCAACAGGCGGCGCACCAGGAAATTGGCGAAGTGCGCCCATAGGGCGATGTAACGGCGGTAATTGGCCATCGACATCCAAAGAAACGCCCAGCCGAATAAAAGCGTCAAGGCCGCCTGGCCGAAAAACAGGATGTTGAATATCAATGCGCGCAAAATCATCGGACGGCTTTATCAACCGGGCGTCAATTTGTCGATGGCGTGGGCCATGCCGGCGCCGATATATTTATGGAACTCGGCTAGGATCAGCCGCGCCGTGCCCGGCCAACGCCACCATTGTCGGCGCTTAAAGCGGGGCGGAAATACCGGATGCGGAATGATGGTCATGGCGGGCATGGCGTGGCGAAATTCCAACAGGCTGCGCGGCATGTGGTAGCTGGCGGTCACCAGCCGCACCGAGGCGTATTTTTCCGCCGCCAGCCATGCCGCGGTCTCGTCGGCGTTGCCCGCCGTCGAGCCCGCCGCGTAGCCAAGCACGATGCAGCAGGCCAGCCCCTCCGGATCGCGGCGCGAGATTTCCAGCAAGGTCTGCACATCGACGCCCCGGTAAACCCCCGATACAAATAATTTCTTGGCGCGCGCCGATGATAGAAGCGTCAGCCCCGCGTTCAGCCGGCCGGAACCGCCGGTCAGCACAACAATGGCATCGGTCTTGGTATCGACGCCTGGCTTGGCCAGCGGGATCAGGGCGACGAAGGCGAAGATACCGCCCAGCCAGACGCCGATGGCAATCACAATGACGGTGCCTGCCGTAATCAGACGGCGCCGCCCGACCGACCGTGCGCGCGGTGCAAAATTCATGCGCTTATACCATCTGGGTGAGCGATTTTATCACCGTGGCGCGCGCCGTCATCATGGCGATCAGCGACGACGCCGGCACCGTACTTGCGATACTGACCCAGGCCGCCGTGGTCAATTCGAAGTCCGGTATCAATCCAATGCCGGAATTTTTGGCGATGACCGATAATAGCAACAGCGTCGGAACGGCAATGGCAAGGCCGATCAAGGCGCCCTTGAAACCCATCAGGCTGAAGCGCAGCGCAAACTGGCGGGCCACGTAGGAATCCCGGGCGCCAACAAAATGCATGATCTCGATGGTTTCCCGGTGCAGCCCCAAGCCGGTGCGGGTGGTGAAGATCACCATGATCACGGTGATCAGGCAGATCAGGAAGACAACCGCGATAGCGATCATCTCGGCGCCCCGGACGGCCGCTAAAAAATCACCGAGCCAGGCGCCATGATCGTCGATGACGATGCCGGGGACGATGGGCTCCAAGGCACCCCGCACAGTTTCCACCCGGAAGCCTTTGCCCCGGTCCACCGTAACGTCGATCACCCGGGGCAGCGGCAATTGCCCGGAAGCGGCGGTGGCGCCCAGCCAGGGCTTCAGCAAGCCCGCCACCTGGGACCGGCTCAGCGCTTCGGCGCGCTCGATGCCCAGCGTGCGGCGCAAGCGGGCCAATACGGCGGCGACTTTGCGGTCATCGCTCAAGGTGCTGTCCGATACCGGTATCTGGATGGTCAGGGTGTTTTCAATGCCGCGATCAAACTTATCGGTCACGTCGGCCAGGATAAACAGACCGGCGACCGCGAGGGCCGCCAGATAGACCATAAAGGCCAGCATCCACGGCAGGAAGCGCGAGGCATCGTCGCTGCCGAACGGGATGGCGCTGCGCCCGATGGCCATTTTACGTGTGCCGCCCGTTTTCGGTGGCCAGGCGCGCTGCCGGTGAGTCATCGGCGCTCGCCCCGGCATCCGCATCATCGGCAGCGCTGCGGATCACGCCGTCTTCCAGATGCAGCACCGGGCGCCCGGATTTTCTGATCAAAGCCTCGTTATGGGTGGCGATAACGATGGTCGTGCCCAGTTTGTTAAGCTCGTCAAACAAATGCAGAATGCGCGCCGCAATCTGGTTGTCCACATTGCCCGTGGGCTCATCGGCAAACAGGATTTTGGGCCTGGAAATGATGGCGCGGGCGATGGCCACCCGTTGTTGTTGCCCGCCCGATAGGGTCGCCGGCTTGGCGTCCAGATGATCGCGCAGCCCCACCCAGCTCAGTAATTCCTCCACATGGCGGTGAATTTCCGATTGCTTGACGCCGACCACGCGCAGCGGCAGGGCCACATTGTCGAAGGCGCTAAGCTGGGGAAGCAGGCGGAAATTCTGGAACACGACGCCGATGCGGCGGCGCAAGGCCGGCAATTCGCGCCGGGGCAGGGTCGAAATATCGCGCCCGAACAGGGAAATAAGCCCACGCGACGGGCGCTGCGCCAAATACATCAGGCGCAACAACGATGATTTGCCGGCGCCCGACGCGCCGATCAGGAAATGAAACGAGCCGGCCTCCAAATTGAGGGAGATATCGCGCAAGACCTCGGGCCCAAGGCCATAGCGCAAACCGACATTTTCGAAGCTGACGACAACACTCATGCGGATTTCCGCTTAAACCACGTCCCAAACCCATTTCGGGACGCGTTAACCAGATTTTAGCCGATTTCCATCCATAAGCCCATATGCGCCCAAGCCAAGGTGTTTTTTGGCTTCGGGGACCGTGGCCAGCTTGCGTTGAAAATCGCTATTACCTATAAGGTTCAATAGCCCATCCGAATCAGGTACCGATGCATATAACCTGTCCCAACTGTAAGACCGCTTTTACCGTCGATGGCGTCGTGATTGATTCCGTCGGGCGCCCGGTTCGTTGTTTCAATTGCCAGCATATCTGGCATCAGTATCCGGTCGCCGCGCAACCGCCGCCGCCACAATATGCCGCGCCGCCACCGCCGCCACCGCCGCCGCCGCCGACGCCGCCCGAGCCGGAACCGATACCAGAGCTGGAGCCGGAGCCCGCGCCAATGGCTGAGCCGGAGCCGATACCGGAAGAAGAGTTGCCCTCGGACGAAGAGCTCGACCAAATGCTCGGCCCCGAAGAAGAGATTGAAAGCGTCGATGTGTTTGCCAGCGGCGATACCGATATCACCGATATTGACGAAGAAGCGCTGGAATCAATTCCGGATCCGGAACCGCTCGGCGATATCCACTCGATCGATGACGACGACGAAGATGAATTTGACGAAGACTTCGATCCCGACGATATCCCGGACCCCGATCCGATTCCCAATGTCCTCTCGGAAGGCGTCGATGATGACGAGGACGACGCGCCGAAAAAGAGCCTGATCAAGCGGCTCCTGATGCCGCTGATCATTATCGTGATTATCGCGGCGCTCGGCGCCGGGCTGGTGGTTATGCGGGGATCCGTAGTCGGTCTTTGGCCGGGCGCCAATGGCGTGTTTTACGATTGGATCGGCATGCATGTGGATATTCCGGGCGAAGGCCTGAATATCAAAACCGCCGCTCCGGTGCGCGAAACCCGCGGCGGCAAGGACGCCGTCGTGGTCAAGGGCACCATCACCAATATTGCGGACACTGATAGACCGGTTCCGGTTATTCAGATTAATGCCTTCGACGGCAACGGCCAGCCGGTGCAGACCGAAAGCATGTCGCCGGAGAAAAGCCTGTTGAAGCCCGGCGAGAAGTTCGATTTCTCGGCCGTGATTATCGATCTTGTGCCCACCGCCAGACGCTTGGACGTCACATTCGGCGAGCTGGAAAGCAAAGCGCCCAAGGAAGACGCCCCCAAGGCCAAGTAACCGTACCCGGCAATTTTTGCCGGGCTGGGCGCAATTGCCGGTGCCCGCCGCTGGCAGCCATTTGAAATCCTTGCACAATTTTCGGCTCTAATTGGGCATAAATCCTGCATCGCTCCCATGGGACCTCAGAAAATGAGGCGAAATATGGGAGGGTCGTTATGCCGATCAACAAAGCCACCGGTGGGATGCGCCACCGGGCGGGCGCTGTGCCCGTACCCGTGGCGCGTCGCCATCCTCCGGGATGGATCCAGTCGCGTAATCAACAGTTCAAGATGAAATCGGATCTACTGGTCGAAACCTGCCTCAGCCTCCGCCGGGGATGTATGACCCTCGCCGGCCATTGCCTCGGCCGGGTGGCGCAGTCCTGACCGCTCTAGAACCGCTTTAGCAGCCGTTCGATATATTCGAGCTCCAGCTCCGGGCGCCATTGGTCGCCCATGCGCTTGCGCAGCTCGTTGAGGATTTTGCGGGCTCGTTGAATCTCGCTCTCTTCCGGTATCTTGACGCGCCCGGTGGACGTTCCGGCGCTGCCCTGTTCCAGCTGGCGGCCGAACGGATCGCGGTTGCCGGGGCGGAGGCCGCGAAGCCTGGGCCCGGTGAAGGCGCCGAAGCGCCCGCCTCTGGGATCAAAGCGGCCGCGTCCGACGCCGCCGCGCCCCAAACGGCGCGCCAAGGCCTGCGCCGAGTTCTGTGCGCCGCGCCGAAGCGCGTCCAGCGCCTGGTTTTGCGGATCGATGGAATCGCCGGGCCGGCCCTGGCCCAAGGCGCGTTCGGATTGGCGCATGGCGCGCTCGGCATCGCCCAGGCCTTTCGGAATCTGGCCGGCCTGTTCGCCGAATTTGCGCATCATTTTACCCAATTCGCGGCGGATTGCCTGCTGCTCTTCCTGGCCTTCGTTGTTGGCCTCGGAACGCTCTTCGCCCGGCTTTCTCTGGCCGCCGGGCCGGGAGCGCCGGAAGGTTTCATCCAAAAGCTTCTGCTGGCGGCGGATGATGCCGCGCAATTCCCGCATGGTCTTCTGGGCGCGCCGCGATTGTTCGCTCTGTTGGCCGCGCCGGGCCAGGGCGCCGCGCAAATTTTGCAGCATGCGCTGCAACTCGGCCATCAATTGCTTGGCGGCCTCGCGCGATCCCTGGCGCATCAATTCGCGCATCTGGTCGAGCATGCGCTGCAAATCCTGCATATCGGTGGTTTGGCTGTTGGGATCGGTGGGCGGCAACTGGCCGCGCTGACGCAATTCGCGCATCAGTGCCGACATGAACTTCTGCAGCGCCTTTTGCACCTCGTCCATGAGCCGCTCCAACTCCTTGATGTCGGCGCCCCGGTCCAAGGCTTCGCGCAAAGCGCGCTGGGCGGCGGCCAGATCGCGGCTGGCGTCCGAGGCGCGGCCCTCTTCCAGGCGTAACGCGGTATCCCAGAGTATTTTCTGCACATCGGAGACGGCGATGTCGCGCTGGTCCTGGCGCAGGCGTTCGCGGGCCACCCGAAGCGCCAGATAAACCGTGTAATTGCCGGCGAACCGCTCTGGAATTTCGGCGATGGAATCAAGCTTCAGGACGCCCAGGCGCCGGTCCCGGTCGCCGGCGGACAAGCGCTTGCGCAGCTCATATATCTCCTTGGCCACCGGGTGTGAGAACCGGCGTTCGGGCAGCACCACCGGCTCCACCGCCGAGACGCCGGTCTGGCCGTTCTCATCGGTGGCCAGAAGATGCACCAGCACCGGCAACCCGGCCCAGACATGGGCGACCAGATCGTGGTTGGATTTGCCCTTCACCAATTTGCGGTTGCCGCCCGGCAACGGCAGGCGGAGGATGACCTCGTCGGCGCCGCCCGGGATCGCCGCCCCGTCGATGCGGCGCATGGAAAGGGTGACGCCCTTGAGACCGTAATCATCTTCGCTGGCGTAAGGGATCTGCACGCGCAACTGGCGGGAGGTTTCGGCGGCGGCGGTAATTTCAATGCTCGGCGCGTTGTCCTGGCGGACGTTCAATTCCCAGCCCGCCAGTTCATGCCCGCGCTGGTGCACGGCCAGCCGGCTGCCCCTGTTGAGCTTGGTTTCCAAATGGTAGCTGTCGGCTTCGATGCGCGCGAACGGCTCGGCGGCTTCGTCGATGCGTAGTTCCGGCACGGCGCCGCCGCCCGAAACCTGGGCCAGAACGGCGCTGCCGGCGGGAATGTCGATATAGACCTGGCGGCCATCGACCGGCGCCGGGCCGCCCGCCGAGGCGCTTGCCGGTGCACCTGATTTCAGTACCACGGGCGCCTCGCCGGTATAGGCGGGCGGCGTGATCCAAAGGTTCAGCTTGGTGGTATCGGCGCCGCCAAGCGCGCTCAATTCCGGCAACAGCGCCCGCCCCAGCCTGGAAAATCCGTCGCTGCCGGCGGCCAACACGCCAACCACCAGCAATATTGCGAGACCGACGCGAACAGCCCAGGGATCGCGCCTTGTGAGGCCCGCATGGGGCAGGCGCAAACGTAAAATACGCGCCTGTTCCTCCATGCGCCGCCGGTGCGCCTGCCAAAGGGCGACGGCGTCGGCGTCGTCGGCGCCGATGGCGAGATCGTCTTCGAGCGCCGCCAGCGGCCGGTGATCAAGGCCGGAATTAACCTCAATGCGGTGCCGGGCGGCGGCGGCGCGGATATTGGGAATGCGGGTAACGGCTTTTTGCAGGGCGCCGAAAAAACCGATCAGGAACGATATGACCAGCAACCCATGCAGCCACACCGGAACGAAACTGAACAAATCCAAAAGCGCGGCGGCAATGAACAAACCGGCCAAACCCACCGCCGGCCACAAAGCCGGCCAGAGATATTCCAAGGCCAGACCGGCGCGCGCCAGCATCAGGTAGAATTTGAAAAATGGTCCGCGGCTAATTTTCAAGGTGCTCGGCTTCTCTTGTTATGACTTTCATTCCAGCCAGTTCGGCATGTCTTCATAGTCCAGATAGTCTTCGGTGGCGATGCGCCGCCTGATAACGGCAAAGTCTGCGCCATTGACCATCACTTCGGGCACCAACGCGCGGCTATTATAACTCGAAGCCATAACCGCGCCATAGGCGCCGGCGCTGCGAATGGCGAGCGCATCGCCCGCTTCGAGGCGCGCCAGCGTCAATTCGGTGGCGAAGGTATCGCCTGTCTCGCAGACCGGGCCTACAACATCGGCGGACATTTCAGGTCCACCAGGGGATGGCTCCACCAGCGGAACGATCTCGTGATGGGCATCATAAAGAGATGGCCGCAGGAGATCGTTCATCGCCGCGTCCACGATTACGAAATTGCGCGTCGCGCCTTCTTTTATATATACAACTTTTGTCACCAAAATACCTGCATTTCCGACAATCAGGC
>CAUZTZ010000028.1:0-22041 GCA_963582805.1 Alphaproteobacteria bacterium | reverse complement strand
TGAACCAAGCGGCGCATGTTGTAAGCCAGGTTCTTGAGCCCGATGCGTGTTTTGGCACGGACGATCCCAATACTGCGCACCAGCGTTCCTCCCATGTCGTTGCTTTGGGCCCCGAAGATATGTTCGACCCGGACGCGAACCTTCGAGCGGATATTGTTGCCTCGCTCCTGCCGTTTGCTCAGAGGTTTGTTGCGGTGGCCCTTGTAGTGGATACGGCTCGTCAGAGCTTTTTCTTTCAACAGATTTTCAATGCCGGCCGACCGATAGGCGCTGTCGGCCCATACATTGGATGCCGTGTTGGCTCCATCGAGGACCGCCTCAAGGGCTTGACTGTCATGTACCGAAGCATCCGTTACATGATAGCGCCGCACCAGCTTATGGCGGCGGTCAATATTCACATGGTTTTTGTAGCCGTAATGGCTCTTGCCATGTTTCTTGGTCCACCGGGCATCCATATCTTTCTGGCGGAACTTGGCCGGTTTATCCGCCCAGCCCTCCGGCGTCTCGCCAACTTTGATCTTTGCATTCTCATCACGCCTGTTGTGCTGGGTGGGAACGGAGACGATGGATGCGTCAATAATCTGCCCACCCATCGCCAGATAACCCCGATCTTTCAAATAAGCGTCGAAGTTCTCGAACACCGTCGCGATCATGCCGGCTTGCGCCAACTGCTCTCGATACAGCCACACCGTCTTGGCATCGGGAACTTTATCTTCAAGACCCAATCCCAAAAACCGAACGAAGGAAAGCCGGTCGCGAATTTGGTATTCCACCTGATCATCCGACAAATTATAAAGCGCACAGAGCACGATCGCCTTGAACATCACAACCGCATCCCAGGGCTTGCGACCCGCCGATGACTTGCGCTGATTAGCCGATTTGCGCCAGACTGCTTCAAGGTGAGGACGGAAGTCCTCCCACGGAACGACGCTGTCTATTTTCAATAGCGGATCATTTTTGCCATCCAAGCCTGCATAGCGATTGGCGATGTCAAAAAATCCAAGCTGGCTCATATTCCATTCCCTGATCAACTCGTAGCGCTATCGTGATTCTAGCAGATCAAAAACTATCGGGGTATTTATAGAGGTGCCCTAAAGTTATCGCTAACCGCCATTTCGATGCTGGCGCTCGCCGGGTGCGGTGCGGCGGCGTTGACCGTGACCGGGGTGGCCGCCGGCGCCGGCGTCGATCACAGTTTAAGCGGCATCACCTACAAGACCTTTGCCATACCGGCGGACGAACTGCGCCAGGCGACACTGGTGACCCTGGCGCGGCTCGATATGGAGCTTACCGATATGCGCGAAACCGATGCCGGGTGGGATTTGAATGTGCGCGCCCGGGGCCGCGATATTTCCATCGAGCTGGAGACCCTGACCCGCATGGTTACCCGCATGCGGGTCACCGCCGATGAAGGGTTTCTGTTCCTCCGCGATACCGCCACCTCCACCGAGATCATCCTGCAGACCGTCGAGACATTGGATGTCCTGATCGATCTGGAAGACCAGGTTGGCAATCAATCCGGCAGGCAGGGAGGGTAAGCCCATGCGCAAAGTCTCTGCTTCCAGCCTGATCATCGCCGCCGCTGCAGTCCTTGGCATCTACGCTCTGACCACCACCAGCAGCGCCGCTGAAACCGCCGGCTCCTATGCATTGCTCACGCCCGGCGGCCAATCCATCGCCCGCGCCCTCCATAGGGCGCAACTCCTTGACTACGGGTCCGGGAAAATAAGCTTGGATAGGATCGCGGCCATGAAGGCGGCGGCGTCCGGCTGGGGACCGGTGTTCAATCAAATGAAGTCCGGGGGACTGATCGCTGGGCGCAGTTTAGGCTTGGTTATTCTCGGCCCTCGCCGGGTGGCTGCGTCGCGCGCTCAGCGGTCAAATTCCCGGGCCATCGTCGTTACCAATGCCATGGGCCGCCAGGTGAGCTTTTTTCGCTCCCGGCTCAAACGCCGGCGCCAATCTTTGCCGGTCCAAGCGGTTAGCGGCGCGGCGCCTATGCAATTCGCCGGCAGCGCGCCGCGTATTGTGAGCGGTGCAACGGCACCGGCAACCGTGCGCAGCACCTTGTCCGGCATTCGCAATGGACGCGGCCGACGACGGACGAACAAGGCGAACAAATAGGCCGCTTGCGCGGGCCCCTCTACGGCCTATATATAGGCCGCACCCCGCCAGTGGCTGGGTGGCCGGGACGGTCTGGGGATATCCGCGCGTGTCTGTAAATGTCGATAAATGACAACAATGTCGATGCTGTTTCGGCGTGTTGCATGTCGCATCCAGGTTTCTGTCTCAGCCGCAATGGATTTAGAGAGAGCCTGTATCTATGAGCGAAGTTCAAGACCACGCCCGCGCCGCCAACGCCTGGCCGTTCGCCGAAGCCCGCCAGCTGGATAAGCGCCTCGGCGGCAAGGCGCCGGACAGGGGCTATGTGTTGTTCGAAACCGGCTACGGGCCGTCCGGCCTGCCCCATATCGGCACCTTCGGCGAGGTCGCCAGGACAACCATGGTGCGCCGGGCTTTCGAGGTCATGACCGGCATGCAGACCCGCCTGATCGCCTTTTCCGACGATATGGACGGGCTGCGCAGCGTGCCCGGCAATGTGCCCCAAAAAGACATGTTGGAGCAGCATCTGGGCAAGCCGCTGACCGAGGTGCCCGATCCGTTCGGCACCCATCCTAGCTTCGCCGCCCATAATAACGCGCAGCTGCAAAGTTTCTTGGATGAATTCGGCTTCGACTATGAATTCAAGAGCGCCACCGACGCTTATAAATCCGGGGAGTTCGATACGACGCTTTTGGCCATGCTGGCCAATCACGAGCGGGTGCGCGGCATAATCCTGCCGACCCTCGGCGAAGAGCGGCGCAAGACCTATTCGCCGTTCCTGCCCATCTGCCCCGACACCGGGCGCGTCCTCCAAGTGCCGGTGATCGAAACCGATACAGAAGCCGGCACGCTGGTCTACGAGGATGAGAGCGGCAAAAAGGTGGAAGTGCCGGTCACCGGCGGCCATTGCAAGATGCAGTGGAAGGCGGATTGGGCCATGCGCTGGCTGGCGCTCGGCGTCGATTATGAAATGTCGGGCAAGGATTTGATCGAATCGGTGCGCTTGTCGTCGAAGATCGCGCGCCTGATGGGCGGCAATCCGCCGGCCGGTTTCACGTACGAATTGTTCCTGGACGAAAACGGCGAAAAGATTTCAAAATCCCGCGGCAACGGACTTTCCATGGAGGAATGGCTGAAATATGCGCCGCCCGAATCCCTGACCCAGTTCATGTACCAAAAGCCGACCCAGGCAAAACGCCTCTATTTCGATGTGATCCCGCGCAACGTGGACGACTATCTCCAGCACGTCGCCAAATACCCCGAACAGGAAGGCCAGAAGCAGCTCGAGAATCCGGCCTGGCACATCCATGGCGGCGCGCCGCCCTTTGAGGACGCGCATCTGTCCTACAACATCCTTCTCAACCTGGCCGGGGTCTGCAACACCGAGGACAAATCCGTTCTCTGGCATTTCATCAGCCGCTACCGGCCCGGCGCGACGCCGGAAAACGCGCCGACCCTGGACCGGTTGACCGAATATGCGGTCGAATATTTCAGAGATTTCGTCAAGCCGGGCAAAACCTACCGGGCGCCGGACGGGCCTGAGCGCACCGCCCTCGAAGCGCTGGACGCGGCCCTCGCCGCCCTGCCGGCCGGCGCGCCCGCCGAAGATATTCAGAGCCAAGTCTATGAGGTCGGCAAGCAACATTATGGCGAGGATTTGAAAAGCTGGTTCAAGGCGCTTTACGAGACGCTCCTCGGCCAGTCCACGGGGCCGCGCATGGGCTCGTTCGTTGCCCTTTACGGCATCGACGAGACCCGCCAGCTGATGGGCCGGGTGCTGGCCGGCGAAGATTTGAGCGCGCCGTGATATGTCCTTGCGCATCGAGCAGCTTGTTGATTGCGAAAACTATCTCGGCGAAGGCCCGGTGTGGGACTTAAAATCGGGGTTTCTTTATTGGGTCGACGGAACCGGGCGGCGCCAAGGCAAGGACAATGTGTTCCGCATGGAGACCGGCTCGGGCCGGCTCGAAAGCCGCTCCATTCCCGACCATGACGTGGGCGCCATCGCGGTGCGCGAAAACGGCGGCCTGGTGGCGGCCATGGATGACGGCTTTTATTTTTATGATTTCGACACCGGCGATTTGGAGCTGATCGCCGCCATCGAAGCGGATCAGCCGCGCACCCGCCTCAACGACGGCAAGACCGACCGGGCCGGCCGCTTCATCGCCGGCGGCATGGATGATCGGGAAGAGCTGGCCATCTGCGGGCTCTGGCGCCTGGATGCGGATCTGTCGGTAACCCGCATCGGCGGCGATATCATCTGCACCAACGGCCCCTGCTTCTCGCCCGATGACAAAACCTTTTATGTGACCGATACCTTCCAAGAAGAGATCTGGGCGCACGATTACGACATCGAAACCGGCGCCATCTCCAACCGGCGGACCTTCGCTTCGACCAAGGGCGGCCTCGGCATTTGCGACGGCTCCACCATCGATGCAGAAGGCTATATGTGGACGGCGGAACTGGTCACCGGCGAATTGGTGCGCCGGGCGCCCGACGGCGTTATTGAGCGGCGCATCGGCATGCCGGTCAAGAACATCACCAGCGTCACCTTCGGCGGTGAAGATATGGACGCGCTGTATGTGACCACCATGGCCCGCATCGATCACCCCGGCGCCGCCGCCCACGGCCGCTTCGCCGTGGAAACCAGCCCCCAATTTGGTGCCGGTTCGCTATTCAAAGTCACCGGCCTCGGCATCCGCGGCATCCCGGAGCCGAGATTTGGGGGGTAGGGGAGGGCTTCGTCATTTTTTATGTGTATAAAATTTCAAAATGTACATATATATGATTATATGTGTCATTAATTTATAAACGTACACATAATATATTGACATGTGCATTGGGTACACATATATCTCTAATATGAGTAAAAATTAGAAAAACGTACACATATTAGAGATATATTTTTATGGCCGATTTTGACCCACGGATTCCTTATAACGGATTGCCGGACCTCCCACCAAATCTTGACGTGGAAACGCCAAGAATTCTGAAGAGATGTCTAGAGGCTCGGGTTGCTTTGGAAGGTCTGAAGACAGCCGGCGGGCTCATCCCCAGCCAGAATGTATTAATCAATTCAATTCCCTTGCGGGAAGCCAAGGATTCTTCGGCCATCGAGAACATCGTGACGACCGACGACAAGCTTTATCACCACGCGGCGGCCGAAGAAGGCGATGCGGACCCGGCAACCAAAGAAACCTTGCGCTACCGGACGGCTTTGTTCGAAGGATTTGGCGATATCCAAAGCCGTCCAATTTCAACGGCAACGGCGGTAAAAATCTGCCGAACGATACGCGCCATCGATATCGATGTTCGAGCCACACCGGGAACAGCACTTCGGAGCAGCGTTTCGGGGGATATCATCTATACGCCGCCCGAGGGCGTAACCCTGCTCCGGGACAAACTCGGAAATTGGGAATCGTATCTCAATGGCAATACCGATATCGACCCCCTTATTCGAATGGCCATCGGGCATTACCAATTCGAAGCTATTCACCCGTTCACCGACGGCAATGGCCGGACCGGTAGAGCGCTGAATATTCTTTATCTTGTGGACCAGGGTCTTCTTGAAATACCGGTGCTTTATCTCAGCCGGTATATCATCGAGAACAAGGATGATTACTACCGTCTTCTCAGAGATGTGACGGAATTCGGCGCCTGGGAGCCTTGGATCATATATATGCTGACGGCGATAGAGGACACGGCAAAATGGACAAAGGCAAAAATCATCGCCATCAAATCGCTCATGGACCACACGCGCGATTATATCAGCACGGTCAACCCGAAAATCTACAGCCACGAATTGGTTGAACTGGTTTTTGCACAGCCCTATTGCCGCATTGGCCATTTGACCGGTTCCGGTATCGCCCAGAGAAAAACCGCATCCCGTTACCTGAAATCATTGATCGATATCGGTGTCCTGTCGGAGACACAGATTGGCAGGGAAAAATTTTTCG
This sequence comes from Alphaproteobacteria bacterium, assembly GCA_963582805.1. Lineage (GTDB taxonomy): Bacteria > Pseudomonadota > Alphaproteobacteria > Rhodospirillales > UBA2165. The sequence goes on along the minus strand of CAUZTZ010000028.1, from coordinate 15,982 downwards.
TTCACCCCAAATTTCTCCAACTGCTCATGGCCGACGTGAACAAATTCAAACTCTATGGCCCAAGCGTCACCAATATTCCCGGCCCGAACTAGATCAAGCTCTCAGCACGTAACCGCATATGTCAGGGTCTTGGCGCCCCGGCTGGGGTTTGGATTTGGCCATTAGCGGCGCGCTCGGAAAAAGTCTTGCAACAGTTTGGCGGCGGCGGCTTCTTCGATACCGCCGTATATTTCCGGCGCGTGGTGGCAGGTTGCTTGGCCGAATATGCGCGGCCCGTGCTCGACGCCGCCGCCCTTGGCGTCATAGGCGCCGAAATAAAGCCGCCGGATGCGGGCCAGGGATATGGCGGCGGCGCACATGGGGCAGGGCTCCAGGCTCACATAAAGATCGCAATCGGCGAGCCTGGGCGCGCCCCTTATTTCGCCCGCCCGGCGAATCACCAGCATTTCCGCGTGCGCCGTCGGATCGTTTCGCTCGATAATGCGGTTGCCGTCCGCCGCCACCACGCGGCCGGAGGCGGCGTCCACCAGCACCGCGCCCACCGGCACTTCGGCACGCCCTTGGGCCGCTTCGGCCTCGGCGAGGGCGCGCGCCATGGGTTCCATTTCCGTGTCGCTCATGCCGCCAAACTGGCGGAATGGGGGTGGCATGGTCAAGGCCGGGCGTTGCGCGGCTCCGGCCAGCGTCATAAAGTGCGGCCATGAACAGCCCGACCCCGCGCACATTAAACAAACCCTTGATCGGCATCACCGCCGATACCGAGGCGGCTGGCGGCTATTCCAAATTCCCCTGGTACGCGCTCCGCCACAACTACGCATCGGCGGTGGCCAAGGCCGGCGGGGTGCCGCTGATCCTGCCCCACGAGACCGATTTGGCGGACGAATTGCTGTCCAGCGTCGATGCGCTGGTGGTGACCGGCGGCAATTTCGATGTCGATCCGTCCCTTTACGGCGACGACGGCACCCACGATACCGTGACCCTGAAAGAGGACCGCACCCAGTTTGAAATCGCCGTCACGAGGGCAGCGTTGGAGCGCGACATGCCGGTGCTCGGCATCTGCGGCGGCCAACAATTGCTGGCGGTGGTGCTTGGCGGCACGCTGATCCAGCATATCCCGGACGAAGTGGCGGGGGCCCTTGAGCACGAACAATCCAATCCCAGGGACGAGGCGGGGCACAAAGTCGCCATCGAGCCCGGCACCCAATTGCACGATATCGTCGGCACCCAAGAGATGAACGTCAATTCGGCCCACCATCAGGCGGTCAAGGAGATATCCGGCTCGATGGTGGTCAATGCGCGCAGCCGCGACGGCGTTATCGAGGGCATCGAGGCGCCGCGCCAGCGTTTTTGTATCGGCGTGCAGTGGCATCCCGAATTTGAAATCGATGCGGGCGATATCCGCATATTTGCAGCCTTTGTCGATGCCGCGCGCGCCTGAAAAAACCGCCACGGGCGGTGCGCCAGATGGCGAGCGCAAGGGCGAGCGCATCGCCAAGGTGATGGCGCGCGCCGGGCTCTGTTCCAGGCGCGAGGCCGAGCGTTGGATCGCCGAGCACCGGGTCGCCGTCGATGGCGAGGTGCTGACCACACCGGCCTTCCTGGTGACCGGTGCCAGCCGTATCACCGTCGACGGCGTCGGCATTCCGCAAAACGAGCCGGTGCGCATGTGGCGGGTGAACAAGCCGCTCGGGCTTTTGACCACCCATAAGGATCCGGAAGGGCGGCCCACCCTGTTCGAGCAATTGCCGAAAAACATGCCAAGGGTGATTTCCATCGGGCGCCTCGACATCAATTCGGAAGGTCTGCTTCTCTTGACCAACGACGGCGAGGTGGCGCGCAAGCTGGAGCTGCCGGCCACCGGCTGGACGCGGCGCTACCGGGTGCGCGTGCATGGCCGCGTCGACGAGGACAAGCTGGCCGCCCTCGAACGCGGCATCGAAATCGAAGGCATCCGATATGCCGGCATCCGCGCCGCCCTCGATCGCACCCAAGGCGCCAACGCCTGGCTGACCATGGCCCTGGTGGAAGGCAAGAACCGCGAGATCAGAAAGGTGATGGAGCATCTGGGGCTGGCCGTTAACCGGCTGATCCGCACCGCCTACGGGCCGTTTCAGTTGGGCGCGCTCGGGCCCGGCCAGGTGGACGAAATTCCGCAAAAGGCTTTGGCCGAGCAGTTGGGCTTTAAAAAGGTGGCTCCCGGTGCGCATAGTCGGCGGAAGAAATAGAGGCCGCCGCCTGATCGCGCCCAAGGGCGCCGCGACGCGGCCAACCTCGGACCGCATCCGCGAAGCCATATTCAATATCCTTATGCACGGGCTGCAACTGGATTTGGACGGCTGCCCGGTGCTTGATCTGTTTGCCGGCACCGGCGCCCTTGGCTTCGAGGCCTTGTCCCGGGGCGCGAGTTCCGTCCAATTTATTGACAATTCGAACGCCGCCATTGATCTCATCCGCGCCAATGCGGACGCCCTCGGCGAAGATGCGGCGACGGTGGTGCGCGCCGATGTGAGGCGCCTGGGCGCGGCGCCGGCGAGCGACGATCCTGCCCGGCTGGCTTTCCTGGACCCGCCCTATGGGGCCCAGCTGATCCCGGCGGCGCTGGCGGTGCTGGCGGGCCCCAATTGGCTGGCGGGGGGCGCCGTTCTGGTGATCGAAACCGGCCGCGATGAAATTCTGGCGCCGCCGGACGTCTTTGAGATGGTGGAAGAACGCAATTACGGCGCCACCAAAATCAGCTTCGCCCGCTTCCACGCCTGACTCTTGTGCCGAATTTGCATGGCTGCCATGACCAATAATCCGGCGGAATCGCTTGCGTTGGCGCGTTTTTAAACTATTTCACTCTGTATGCTTAACCAAATAATGCAGAGTAAAAAATGAAAAATATTCTATCAGTTTCCGTTATCGTTCTCACGGCGCTTGGCGCCATTTTGGCTCTTGGGGCCGTTTCGGTGCGCGCCGCCAATCCCGCTCACGCCGCTGCCGGCGTTTGCAGCGCCGACATTCGGTTGCCGCAAAACAAAGAAGAATTGAGCCGCTTCGATGTGGAGCATGCGCTGCGCCAGCTTTTCGCCCGCGCCGGCCAGACGCCGACCAGGATTGAAAGCCGCCATGCCGGCGAGGACATCATCGCCGCCAGCGTCTATTTGGCTGATGGCAAGCGCTTCTGGACGGTGCGCATCGATAGCGCCGAGGCGCGCGTTATTTCCAGCCGTTATCACCTGAAAGCCGTTGGCTTCGGGAACCCTAAAAAATATTCCAGGGGCGCCGGTCTCCGCCGCGAAATTTCCGATACGATGCGGTTGCGCCGGCACATGCTCGGCGATGGCCAGCCGTGGGGTGATTGGGTTGGTTCGATCAAATCCACCTGCGCCGATGATTACCGGAACGGCGCGCCGGAAATGCTTTAGTTCGCTAACGCCGCCCGAACAGCTTTTCGATATCGGCCAGTTTCAGCTCCACATAGGTGGGGCGGCCGTGATTGCATTGGCCGGCGTGTGGGGTGATCTCCATGCGCCGCAGCAAGGCGTTCATCTCATCGCCGTTGAGGCGCCGCCCGGCGCGGACGCTGCCGTGACAGGCCATGGTCGATGAAATATCGGCCAACCGGTCTTTCAAGGATATGGCTTCGCCCAATTCCGCCAGATCATCGGCGAGATCGCGCACCAGGGCGCCCACATCCACTTCGCCCAAAAGCGCCGGCATTTCGCGCACCACCATGGCGCCGGGGCCAAAGGCTTCCAAGATCAGTCCCAATTCCGCCAGTTCGCCTGCGTGGCCTGCGATGCGCGCCGCCTCGTCCTCGCTCAACTCGACCACCTCGGGGATCAGCAAGCCCTGGCGTTCGACCCCGTTTGCGGCCAGTGCCGCCTTCATGTCTTCGTATACCAGCCGTTCGTGGGCGGCGTGCTGATCGACAATGACGATGCCGTCTTCGGTCTGCGCGACGATATAGGTTTCGTGCAGCTGCGCGCGGGCGACGCCGAGGGGCCAATCGGCATCGGCGGCGGGCTCGGTTTCGGCCTCGAAGCGCGCCGACGGCGCCCCATCCAGTCCGGCCAGCGGTGCGTGGTAGGGGGTGGCGTCTTCGGAGAGGCCGGTGGGCGCGCGATAGGCATAGTTTCCGCCGCCGCCTCCCACATTATTTCCCATGTTACTCCCCATGGGTCGGAAGGCGCCCATGGCTTGGTTGCCGACGGTGGTCGAGGCCAGGTGGCCGGCCTCGGCGAGGGCGTGCTTTAGGGCGCTGACGATGAGGCCGCGCACCAGACCGGGATCGCGAAACCGCACCTCGGTCTTGGCCGGATGCACATTGATATCCACCTGATCGGACGGAATATCCAGGAACAGGGCCAGCAAGGGATGCCGGTCATGGGCCAGGAAATCCCGGTAGGCGCCGCGCACCGCGCCAAACAGAAGCTTGTCGCGCACCGGGCGGCCATTGACGATGAGAAACTGCAATTGGGCGTTGCCCCGGTTGAGGGTGGGCAGGCCGATATGACCGGTCAGGCGGATGGCTTCGCGCTGCGCCTCGACGGCCAGGGCGTTTTCGGCAAATTTGTTGCCCATGATGGCGCCCACCCGGTCCAGCCGCGCATCGAAGAAATCACCCCCGGCGGCCGCCAGATTGAGCAGGCTGCGATCACCGTCGCCGAGGGAAAAGGCGATTTCCGGATGCGCCATGGCCAGGCGCTTGACCGCATCCAGGGCATGACCGCGTTCGGTGTTTTCCGCTTTAAGAAATTTGAGCCGCGCCGGCGTCGCAAAAAACAGATCGCGAACTTCAATGGTGGTGCCGCCTTGCCGCGCCGCCGGCGCCGGTTCCGACTTGGCGCCACCCTCGATGGAGATCGCGAAGGCGGTATCAGCGCCGCCGGGGCGCGAAGTTATGTCCATGCGGCTGACCGAGCCGATCGACGGCAAAGCCTCGCCGCGAAAACCGAGGGTCGCAATTTGTTGCAAATCATCGCTCGCCAGTTTCGACGTGGCGTGGCGCTCGACGGCGAGGCTCAATTCGTCGCGTTCCATGCCTTCGCCGTCGTCGGCCACCGACATATAGGTGCGCCCGCCGCCCCGGATAATCACGTCGATACGGCGCGCGCCGGCATCGATCGCGTTTTCCACCAATTCCTTGACCACCGATGCCGGGCGCTCGACCACCTCGCCGGCGGCGATGCGGTTGACAATGGTGGTTGGCAAAAGCCGGATGGTCATGGCCGCCCCGCCTCCAGGGTGCGGCGCGCCATTTCCTTGCCCGCTTCCACCGCCGGCTGATCGAAGGCGTTGACGCCCAACAGATGCGCGGCGATCACGGTCTCGATCATGAAATGCATCATCAGCGCGCCCATGGCTTCCTCGTCCAGACGCTCCAGGGCGATGATCCGAACGGGCCGTTTGCACTGGGTTAAGGCGGCGGCGGTGGCGCGCTGCTCGGCGTCCAAAAGATCGCCCATGCGGTGCCCGGCGAGATAGCCGAGCCCGGCTTCGGAAGCCAGCTCCGCATCGATCATGGCGCCGGTGCCTTTGGCCGCGGCGAAGATTAGCGTGAACAGCTTGTCAGATGGCCCATCCAGATAGAGCTGCAACTGGCTGTGCTGATCGACGGCGCCGAGGGCGCGAATGGGCGTCGTGCCGAGGCCGTTCTTTCCCAGACTTTCCGCCCAAAGCTGGCGGAACCAGGCGCCGAATTCCGTCATCCGGTCCAGATAGGGCATCATCACCGTGGCGGTGACGCGGTTGTTTTGGGCCAGCCCGACATTGATCGCGGCGCCGATGGCCGGGGCGAAGTTTTCCGGCGCCGCGCCATCCAGCAATGGCGCCAAGGTCCCGGCGGCACCTTGGCGCAAGGCGTCGCCATCGAGCCCGGCGATCAGGGCGGGCAGCAAGCCGACAACGCTAAGCGCCGCATAGCGCCCGCCGATTTTGGGGTCGTGATCGAGGATCGGGATCGAAAACTTTTGGGCGAGGTTGCGCAAGGGGCGCGGGCCGGGCTCGGTTATGGCAGTGAAATGATCAGCTATTTGGGCGCCGGGCAAGGCGCTCCGCATCCAATCGAGGGCGATCAGGAACTGGCTCAAGGTTTCGGCGGTGGCGCCGGATTTGGAGGTAACCACAAAACCAGTGCGCGCCGGATCGATGGCGCCGAACAGGGCGGCGAAGCTGTCGGGATCGATATTGTCCATGAAATGAAGCCGCGGGCGCTCTCCGCTCAGCGGCGCCGGGCTAAGCGCGCACAAGGTTCTGGCGCCGAGGCTGGAGCCGCCGACGCCGAGGCAGACCACATGGTCGAACGCCTCGATATATTTCTCGGCAATGGGTTCGAGCGATTGCAGCCCGCCCGCCGCTTCGCTCATATCCATAAACGCCAACGTGCCGCCGCCCGCGCCGGCGCGCAATTTTTCGAGCGCGCCCGAGCATTGCCCGAGCAAGTCCCGATATGCATCGTCGCCGAGGCCGGTCTCGCCGATCACCCCGGCGAAGCAGCCATCCGTATTTTGCTGATAGCGCATGGCTTTAGATTAGCAAATGCGCTGATGCGCAACCAGCCTCGCGCCTCCGCCGGTGGCCGGCCGGCATAAACCCTTGATCCGATTAAGGTTGCGTGGTCACGTTTTTGGGCTTGCCGACGACCACCAGGGTGATGCCGTCGGGCTTAAGGAGCGTTTTGGCGACTCGGTTGACATCATCATTGTTGATCGCCGCGATCAGCCCGTTGCGCTTTTCGATATAATCGATGCCGAGCCGTTGCAACTGAATGCCCACCAAGATCGACGATATGCGCCGGGACGAGGTGAAGCGCAGCGAATAGGAGCCGGTCAAATAGGTTTTGGCGTCCTCCAATTCCTTTGGGCTGACGCCTTTGTCTGCCATGCGCCGCCAAACATCGCGCATCACACCGATGGTCTCGCCGGCGCGCTCGTTGGCGGTGCCGGCGCCGCCGAGAACCAATCCGGCGGCGTTCATCGGCGACAAATAACTCCAGGCCGAATAAGCGAGGCCGCGCTTTTCGCGGACTTCCTCGTACAAACGGGATTCGAAACCGCCGCCGCCGAGCACGTAATTCATCACATAGGCGGCGAAGAAATCGGGATCGTCGCGCTTGATGCCGGCATGGCCGAAGCGGATGATGCTTTGCGGCACCGGCTTGTCGATGACGATGGTCCGCTTGCCGGGCACCGCCTGCACTTCGGGGAGCGTCCAGGGCGCCGCCTTGGCCGGCAAGCCGCCAAACACGATGTCCAGCATCGCCGCCGTCCTCGCCGGTGTAATATCGCCGACGATGCCGACCACAAGATTATCGCGGGCGATGCGCTGGGCCACGAACACGCGAAGATCGGCAAGCTTGATCAGGGGCACCGTCGCAAGCGTGCCGTCGCTGGGGCGGCCGTAAGCGTGGTTGGGAAAGAACTGCCGCATCAGGGCGCGGCTGGCGATATCGCGGGGGTTCTCGGCCGAACGGCGCAGCCCGGCGAGGATTTGCCGGCGCACGCGCTCGACCGCCTTGGTGTCGAACCGCGGCTTGGTCAGCGCCGCCGCCAAAAGAGAGAACGCTTGCGAGGAATTGGCGGTCAGGGTCCGAAGGCTGCCGGTAAAATTGTCGCGCCTGGAGCCAAAGCGCAGCGAGATCGACAAATCCTCCAGCTTGCGCTGAAATGCCTGGCTGTCCAGATCGCCGGCGCCTTCGTCCATGGTGGAGGCGGCCAGATTGGCGAGCCCTTCCTTGCCGTCCGGATCGAGGGCCGAGCCGCCGCGAAAGGCGATGTTCATGGTGATGATCGGATTGCCGTGATCCTCCACCAGCCAGGCCGTAATGCCGGACTTATTTGTGACTTCTTGAATTTCAATGGCGTTTGCCGGCGCAACCATAAGGGCTCCGGCGATCAGCGCTAAGGCGGCGAGAGATCGCATATCAATTCCTCTCAAGGCTTGGCCAAGGGCAGCAACAGACCGGTCACCGAGGCTTTGTTGCGGAACACGGCGCGCGCCGCCGCATTGATCTGTTCTTTGGTGACGGCGCCGATGTGCTCGGGCCAGCTTTCCACGTCTTCGATGCTTTGCCCCGATGCCAGCGCCGCACCCAGCGTGCGGGCGCCGCCGACCGAAGAATCCCGGGCATAGATCGCGCTCGAGCGCATTCTTTGTTTGGCGCGCGCCACCTCTTCGTCCGTAACGCCGGCGCCGGTCAGCTTGGCAATTTCCTTTTCCACCGCAGCTTCGATTGCGTCCATGGTCACGCCGGGGCGCGGGCTGGCGAATATATGAATGCCGCCGGGGCCCATGGAATCGCCGTCATAAAAGGCGCCGGCGGATACCGCGACCGGCGCGTCGACAACCAGGGCGCGGTTCAGCCGGCTGGTGGCGCCGTCGCCGAATATCGCGGCCAGAACCTGCAGCGGATAGACATGCTTGGTCTCGCCGGTTCCCAAAGTGGGGGCGAGGTAACCCTTGCGCCAGGCGGGCTGGCGCACGCGGGCATCGCGCAGCACCACGCGCCTTGCCGCATCGTGGGGCGGCTCGGAGGGGCGGATGCGTTTCGGGATATTGCCGGGCGGGATCAATTCGTAATGTTTGATCGCCAGCGGACGCAATTGCTTGGCGGTGATGTCGCCGGCGACCACCAGAATGGCGTTATTGGGCCGGTACCATTTGTTGTAGAACGTTTTCAGGTCTTTTTGCGTGATCGCCCTGACCTCATGCGCCCAGCCGATGACCGGCTTGTGGTAGGGATGATTGAGATAGAACGACGCGTTGAACTGCTCGGAAAGGCGGGCGCGCGGCGAATTGTCGGTGCGCGAGCGGCGCTCTTCCAGCACCACCTGGCGTTCGGTTTCAATCTCGCCCTTGTTCAAAAGCAGCCCGCGCATGCGGTCGGCTTCCAGGCGCATGACGATCTCCAGCCGGTCGACGGCGACGGTCTGGTGATAGGCGGTGTAATCCTGGCTGGTGAAGGCGTTGTCGCGGCCGCCATTTCGGGCGACGATCTTTGAAAATTCGCCCGAGGCGCGGCGCCGGGTGGCCTTGAACATGAGATGCTCGAACATATGGGCGATGCCGGACTTGCCCGCCGGCTCATCGGCGGCGCCGACTTTGTACCACACCATATGGGTGACCACCGGGGCCCGGTGATTGGTGATCACCACCACCTGCATGCCGTTGCTCAAAGTAAAGGTTTCCGGGTTGAAGACCACCGCCTTGGCGGGCTGGAGGTGCGCCAAGGCCAGAGCGGAGGCCGCCACTGCGGAAAATAATCGGATCGGATGCGCCATCGTTGAAGAATTCCCAATATCATTGATCAATCAATTCGGCGCCATTCTTTGCCATCGCGCCGCACGTGCTTCACTTTCGAAATATAGCCCATTGTTTGCGCGTTCAAGCGAACTCGCGCCAATGTGAAGGAGGGTGATCGGAGCGGGCCGCAATCAGCCCCGGAATTACTTGAATACGCCGTCCAGAAGGGCTTTTTTCTTGCGCATGACGACGGGCGTGTTGCCTTCGTTCAAGGGGACCCCCGCAGCCCTGTTGGCCTGAATGCGCTTCTTTTCATTCGCCGCGTCCACCTCGACGCCGAATTCGGGCTTTTTCCGCCAGAATATCATCGTATCGGTCAATCCATCGGCGCCATCGGCGAGGATGGCGCTTTCCTGGTTGACCTGGTTGCGGATTTCGCTGGTGACGTCGAGGGCCCCGGTGATGCGCAGCACCGAAAGCTCGCCCGGGCTCAAGGTGCTCAAATTCGGCTTGCCGGTCGCGGTGATGCGTGGGCGCAGCGTGGACGTCTGGCCAAGGGCGGCGCGGGCGCGGTCTCTTGGGTTGACCGATTGCGGGCGGTCTCTTCCCGGCGCCGGCGGACGCAGACGGTAATTTGGCGGCAGGCTCAACGGCGCGCGCTGATAAACCGCGAACTCATCGGGCGCGTTTTTGGTCTGGCCGAGGGCGCGCTTGGTCTCTTCGCAACCGCCAAGCAACGCCGCCAACCCCGCCAGCAGAAGCGGCAAGCCGGGGCGGGAGCCGCTGGCCGATTTCCAGATATTCGCGTTAATTTTAAGCATCATCCATACTATTACGATCATCGGCGCGTGCAAACAGGTAATCGAATATCAGCAGCACTGCGCCCACCGTGATGAAGCTGTCGGCGGCGTTGAACGCCGGCCAGTGATAGAAGCCCACATGCACATCGAGGAAATCGAGGACCGCCCGGTGCACGGCCCGGTCGATGACATTGCCGAGGGCGCCGCCGATGATAAGGCCAAGCGCCACCGCCATCCGCGTTGTTTCCGTGCCCCACAGCCAGCGCAGCAAATAGGCCACGATGGCGAGGGCAAGCAGCGAAAGCGCCAAGGCATTGAAATTGCCGTCGTCGTTAAACAGCCCAAAGCTGATGCCCCGGTTCCAGGTCTGCACGATGTTGAAAAACGGCGTAACCGTGATGGCCTGCCGCGATTGCGAAAAGACCTCCAGAATCCAGAACTTGCTCGCCTGATCGGCGATGATGGCCAGGCCGGCTATACCCAAGCCAAAGCGGAAGGGCTTGTGTCGCACGGCCGCTATTCGGCCGCCGCCGGGAAATTGGCGACGGCGTCGGTGCAGCGCCCGCAGATGCCGTCGTCGGCGTGGGCCGGCACTTCGGGCAGGATGCGGTAGCAGCGGACGCATTTCTCGCCATCCGCCCGGCCATTGGCGACGCCGACGCCGGGCACGTCATCCAGGGTAAAGGCATCGGCGGGCGCGGTTCCGGCTTCCAACGTGGCGCCTGAGGTGATGAAAATTTCGGCGGCGTCGATGCCCGCCATCACCGATTTGAGCTCGCCCTCGAGATACACCTTGGGGTGCGCTTCGAGGCTGGAGCCGATGCGCTTTTCGGCCCGCTCCCGTTCCAGCGCCCCGGTTACGACGCGCCGGACTTTGCGGATTTTCTCCCATTTCTCGGCCAGCGCCGGGTCGGACCAGGCGGCGGGCAGTTCTGGAAATTGCTGCAAATGGACGCTGGTTTCTTCGCCCGGATGGCGGGCCAGCCAGGCTTCCTCGGCGGTAAAGCAAAGGATCGGCGCCAGCCAGCGGACCAGACAATTGAAGATATGATCGAGGGTGGTGCGCGCCGCCCGGCGCAGGCTTGAATCGGCGCGGTCGCAATAGAGCGTATCTTTGCGGATATCCAGATAGAACGCCGACAATTCCAGGGTGCAGAAATTATGCAGCTCGATGAAGATCTGGTGGTAATCGAAGCGGCCGCCGGCTGACCGGATCATGGCGCCCATGGTGTGCAGGCGGTGCAAAACCCATCGTTCAAGCTCCGGCATCTCCCCTTCGGGCAATTTTTCCGCTTCGTCGAACCCGGCCAGATTGCCCAAGAGGAAACGCAACGTGTTGCGCAGCCGCCGGTAGCTGTCGGTCTGTTGCTTGATGGTCTCAGGGCCGAAGCGCGGCTCTTCGGTATAATCGGTGCCAACCACCCAAAGGCGCAATATGTCGGCGCCGTTCTGGGCAATGACATCTTGCGGCGACAGGGAATTGCCGCCCGACTTGGACATCTTGTCGCCTTTTTCGTCCAAAACAAAGCCGTGCGTCAAAACCGCATCGTAAGGCGCCCGCCCCCTTGTGCCGCAGGATTCCAAAAGCGACGAATGGAACCAGCCGCGATGCTGGTCCGAGCCTTCCAGATACATGGACGCCGGCCATTGCAGATCGTCGCGCTGTTCCAGAACAAAGCTGTGGGTGGAGCCGGAATCGAACCAGACATCCAGGATATCGCTGACCTGTTCGAAATCATCCGGGTCGCGGCCGGGGCCCAAAAAACGCTCCGGTTTCGAAGTAAACCAGGCGTCTGCGCCCTCGGCTTCGATGGCATCGGTGATGCGCGCCAGGACCGCTTCGTCGCGCAACGGCTCGCCCGATTTTTTGTCCACGAACACGGTGATCGGCACGCCCCAGGCGCGCTGGCGGGACACACACCAGTCGGGCCGGGTCTCGATCATGCCGCGCAGCCGCGTGCGACCCGACGCCGGATAAAACGCGGTCGCCTCGATCGCCGCCAGGGCGGTCTTCCTAAGATCGCCGGTCTCCATGGAGATGAACCATTGCGGCGTATTACGGTAGATCAGCGGCGCCTTGGAGCGCCAGGAATGGGGATAGGAGTGGCTGATTTTGCCCTTGGCCAGCAACGCATTGGCGTCTTCCAGGGCTTCGATCACGGCCATATCGGCCTTGAACACATGGATGCCGGCGAACAATGGCACATGGCCGAAATACAGCCCGTCGCCGCCGACCGTTTCGGGCACTGTAATCCCATTGGCGATGCCCAGCTCCCAGTCGTCGGCGCCGTGGCCGGGGGCCACATGGACAAAGCCGGTGCCGGTTTCCATCTCGACGAAATCAGCGGCCAGCAGGGGCACATCAAACTCGTAACCCTGGCCCCGGAACGGATGTGCGCAAAGGGTGCCGGCAAGATCGGCGCCCTTGAAGCGGGCGATTTCTTGGGCAACCGTGATGCCGCAATCGGCTTTCACCTGATCGGCCAGCGGGCCGGCGACGATGATCCGCTCACCGGCTTTCGCGGCGGCGTCTTCTTCGGTGCCGGTAATTTCCAGGCACACATAGTCGGCATCTTCATTAAAAGCGATGGCCCGATTGCCGGGGATGGTCCAGGGCGTGGTGGTCCAGATCACCACCGACGCGTCTTCGAACTCCGGCCGGGACGCGGCCGTCACCGAGAACTTCACCCAGATGGTGTTGGAGGTGTGGTCGTGATATTCCACCTCGGCCTCGGCGAGGGCGGTCTTTTCGACCACCGACCACATCACCGGCTTGGCGCCCCGGTAGAGCATGCCGTTCATGATGAACTTGCCAAGTTCGCGGACGATCTGCGCTTCGGCGGCGAAGGTCATGGTGGTATAGGGGTTGTCCCAATCGCCGATGACGCCGAGGCGCTTGAATTCCTCGCGCTGGATATCGATCCAGTGGGCGGCGAAATCCCGGCATTCCTGGCGGAACTCGGTGACCGGCACCTGATCCTTGTCCTGTTTTTTGGCGCGGTATTTTTCCTCGATCTTCCATTCGATGGGCAGGCCGTGGCAGTCCCAGCCGGGCACATAATTGGCGTCCTTGCCGGTCATCTGCTGGGAGCGCACCACCACGTCTTTGAGGATTTTGTTCAAGGCGTGGCCGATATGCAGATTGCCGTTGGCGTAGGGCGGCCCGTCATGAAGGATGAATTTCTCGGCGCCCTTGGATTGCTCGCGCAGCCGCTTATAGAGGTCCAGCTTGGCCCAGCGTTGCAGCAATTCCGGCTCGCGTTTGGCCAGGCCGGCTTTCATTGGAAAGTCGGTGCGCGGCAAATAGACGGTTGATTTCAGATCCGTAGCCATCAAGCAGTATTCCAGTCCCCGGCGCTGAGCCGGAGGCTCGCTTCCTTGCAGTCTTTGTCAATTTGCGCCTTCAGCGCTTCGACGCCGTCAAACTTCTGCTCGGGGCGCAGGAAATCGATTAGGCCGACGCGTAAGTGTTTGCCGTAGATATCGGAATCAAAATCGAACAGATGCGCTTCAAGAACGGGCGTTTCGCCATCGAAGGTAGGTCTATAGCCCAAATTGGCAACGCCGTCATGCCAAACCGTCCGCGGCCCTGCATCGACGCCGGCGCGCACCGCGTAGACGCCGAGCGCCGGGCGCACATTGGCCTCCAACTCGATATTGGCGGTGCGGAAACCGATCTGGCGGCCGCGCTCATCGCCGTGGGCGACGCGGCCCTCGATCTCGTAGGGGTGGCCCAACAGACGCGCCGCGTCCGCCGGATTGGCATCGAACAGAAATTGGCGGATGCGGGTCGAGGAAATGCCTTCGCCGCCGGCGCCCAGAACTTCAGCGATGCTTTCGCATTGAAAGCCAAGCTCGGTGCCCTTGGCGGCCAGGTAGTCGGCCGTGCCCTTGCGGTTATGGCCGAACACAAAATCATGGCCCGATACAATATGGCGGGCGCCGAAGCCGCCGATCAGCACCCGCGTCACAAAATCTTCCGCCGCCATGGCCGCCAGTTTCATGTCGAAATGCAGGACCACCAGGAAATCCACGCCCAGCGCTTCGATCTGGCGCAGCTTGACGTGAAACGGGGTCAGCCGGAAAGGCGGCGCGCTCGCATCGAACACCATGCGCGGATGCGGCTCGAACGTGAGGACGCCCCACGGTGCATCGGCGGCGCGGGCCGCAAATCCTGCAGCATTGATCACCGTTTGATGGCCCAGATGGACGCCGTCAAAGTTGCCGATGGCGATGGCGCCGCCTTGGTGCTCGGCGGATATTTCGTCAAAATGTCGGTAGACTCGCATGGGCCGGGAAAGTGTCTTAACGTCTCTGTTGGGTCAAGCTGGAATATGGGTGATTTTCGGCTCCATCGGCGCACCGTCCGAAACCCCGAGCAGTTCTTCCATTGCCGATGCGTTGGCCAGCAGCCGTGCCTCTTCGCCATTGGCGGCGATCAATTGCATGCCCACCGGCAGGCCATTGCCGGTGAATCCGGACGGCAGCGACAAGGCCGGGCAGGCGGTAAGGGTGATGCAATAGGTGATGGCGATCCATTCGATGTAATTGTCCATCCTGGTGCCGCCGATTTCTTCCACATAGCGGATGTTGACATCGAACGGCGCCACCGGTGCCGCCGGGCAAAGCAGCAGATCATAATCGCCCAGGAACTCTGCCACATTGGCGATCAGGGCGCCGCGCGCCGCCTCGGCCTTGGCGATTTCGCTTGCGTTAAGGGCCAAGCCCTTTTCCGTGTTCCAGACAATCTCCGCCTTGAACTTGCCGGGATGGGCGGCCATCAAATCGGCGTGGCGGCCGGCGAAGGCGGCGGCGCACAAGGTCTGAAAGGTCTCGCCGGCGCCCGTGAAATCGGGCGATACCTCGTCGACCTGGGCCCCCTCGGCGGCCAGTCTCTCAGCCGCGCGACGACAAATATCGGCGATTTCCGGGTCCACCGGCAGACAGCCGAGATCGGGCGTGAAGGCAACTTTTTTGGGCAGCTTCGGCGCCTCGGCGGCGGCCAGGAACGGCGAGGGCGCGTCCTTTAAGGACAATACGTCGCCTGCTTGGCGCCCGGCCATGGCATCCAGCATCAGCGCCACATCGCGCACATCGCGGGCCATGGGCCCGATAACGCCGAGGCTATCGAACGGATTGGCCGCCGAGCGCGCCACGCGCCCCGGGCTGGGCCGCAAGCCGACCACCGAGCAAAAGCTGGCCGGGGTGCGCAAGCTGCCGCCCAAATCGGAGCCGGTGGCCAGCCAGACCTGACCGGTGGCCACCGCCACCGCCGCGCCGCCCGATGAGCCGCCGCAACTGAGCGACGTGTCCCACGGATTGCGGGTTGCGCCGAACACGTCGTTGAAGGTGTTGGCGCCGGCGCCGAACTCCGGCGTGTTGGATTTGGCGATCACCAGGGCGCCGTTGCGCTCCAACGTCTCGACCGGGATGTCGGAGGCATCGGATATATTGTCGGCGAAGATGGGCGAGCCGAAGGTGGTGCGCACGCCGGCCACATTGTTCAGATCCTTGATGGCGATGGGCAGTCCGGCCAGCCAGCCGGGCGAATGGTTGCTGGGTGGCTCCAAATTCCGCGCCGCCTGGCGCGCCCGGTCCATACAAAGGGTCGGCAAGGCGTTCAGCGTCCCGTCCACCGCTTCGATACGCGCCTCGGCGGCGTCGATCAATTCCCCCGGCGTTATCTGGCCGGCTTTCAAAAGGGCGACAACCTCGCGCGCCGGTTTGGCGATCAATGGGTCCATATTTTTTCCTTGGGGCATTCGCAAATGATTCGCCCCTTATTAATCTTTTTGAGTAGACTCTACCATCGCTGTCTATAACTGCCGCTGAACCGCTTGAGGAAATAGTGCAGAGAAAATTCATCCTTCGCGTCGGGCTTCCGGTTCTGATCGCCTTTGTGGCGGTGACCGTTTGGCAGTTTCTGACCATCGCCGAGTTGAAAGGCGCCCTGGCCG
>CAUZTZ010000027.1:0-22475 GCA_963582805.1 Alphaproteobacteria bacterium | reverse complement strand
GCGCGCGATCTGATTAATTGCCGCCATCGAATTCCAAGTTGGAGGGGGCCATGAGCGATCCTTTTATCGTCGACGAATTTCAAGAAGCCGTGCTGGATACAGTGCGCCGCTATGTGGACGAGGTGGTGCGCCCGGTGGCCGCCGATCTGGACCGCAACGCCGACCCCGCAGACAGCTTTTCCTGGGACATCGTCGAAAAAGCCGACCAGGCCGGCATCCGCACCATGACCTTGTCCGAAGACTGGGGCGGCATCGGCGCAGATTCGCTGACCACCGGCATGGTGATCGAAGAGCTGGCGCGCGGCGATCTCGGCGTTTCCGTGGTCATGGCGCAAACCCTCAAAATCGCCCAGATCATGCAGGCCGCCCTCACCGAAGATCAGCAGCAACGCTATATTCCGGGATTTCGCGATGATCCCAGAGGCACCCTGGCCATCGGCATCACCGAGCCGGAAACCGCGTCCAACTATTTCCTGCAAGGCGATTGGTCGTTCACGTCGAAGGCGGAAAAGACCGACGGCGGCTGGATCGTCAACGGCATGAAGCACTTCATTTCCAACGGCAACCGGGCCTCGATCTATCTGTTGTTCGTGCAGACCGAAAAGGGCAAACCCCTGCACCAAGGCTCCACCTGTTTCATCTTGAAGCGGGATACCCCCGGCTTCACCATTGGCCGCGTCCACGACAAGATGGGCGAGCGTCTGGCCAACAACGCCGAATTGATCTTCACCGATTGCTTCATCCCGGACGAGGACGTCATCGGCGAGGCCGGTAACGGCTTTCAGGTGCTGGTGGATTTCTTCCCCGCCTCCAACGCCTACGCCGCCGCCACCGTAATCGGCAACGCCCAGACCGCTTACGAGATGAGCGTCGAATGGGCGAAAACCCGCATCCAGGGCGGCAAGCCGTTGATCGAACATGACGGCATCCGCTCCCAACTGGCGGAGATGCACATGATGATCGATGTGGCCCGCACCTATATCCGCAAAGCCACCTGGATGGCCGATAACCGCGGCACCGTTGCGTGGGATCCGGCCTTGGGCGCGCTGCCGAAAGTTTATGCCTCGCAAGCGGCCTGGAAAATCGCCACCTGGGCATCGGAAATCCATGGCGGGTCCGGCTATATGAAGGATATTGGCCTGGAAAAACTGATGCGCGACGCCGCCGCGTTTCTGCATTCGGACGGCGTTAATCGGACGCTGCTCCTGAAAGCCGCCGATTCCCTATTTGAGGATTAGCATGATGAAAGCATTGGTGCTGGAAAATCAAGGTGAGCCGTTTGTTTTGAAAGACGTGCCCGACCCCAAGGCCGGGCCGGCGGAAGCGGTGGCCAGGGTGCTGGCCTGCGGCGCCGGTCTGACCATCCAGCATTACAAGATCGGCCGCACACATATCGAGACGCCACGCATCATCGGCCACGAGATCACCGCCGAGATTGTCGAGATCGGCCCCGGCGTCAGCAACGTGAAGGTGGGCGATGCGGTGACCGCCTATTATTACTTGAACTGCGGCTACTGCCCCAACTGCATGGCCAATCTGGAACCCCATTGCGAGAATTTAAAAGGCAATGTGGGCAAGGATTGCGACGGCGGCTATGCCGAATATATCAAGCTGCCGGCGCACAACTTTTTGCCGCTCCCCGATGGCCTCGACTACAAAAACCACCCGGCCGAAGTGGGCGTCATCTGCGATGCCATCGCAACGCCGCTCAAAGTCAACAAGCGCACCCGCACGGCGCCCGGCGAGACCGTCGCCGTGTTCGGCGCCGGCGGCGGGCTCGGGCTTCACCAAGTGATGCTGTCGGCCTGGGCCGGCGCCCGGGTAATCGCCGTCGATACGGTGACGGAGAAATTCGGTGCCTGCCTCGACGCCGGCGCCGCCGACTGCGTCGATGCCGGCGACGGCAACGTGGTCGAGGCGCTCAAGGATTTGACCGATGGCTGCGGCGTCGATGTGGCCATCGATTACGTGTCGGCGACGGTGACCTTGGAGCAGGCTTTCGCCGCCCTCGCCGTTCGCGGCCGCATGGTGACCCTCGGCGGCTCGGGCCAAACATTCGAAGCCGACGCCATGGCGATGCTGGTAAAAGAGCTGGATGTCTTGGGCAGCCGCTATGTCACCAAGTTCGAGGTGCACCAGGCGTTGGAACTGGTGGCCAGAGGCGAGGTCTGGCCGCTGGTGAGCGAGATCAGGGGCATGCAAGAGGCCGAAACCATCCACGCACTGGTCGAACAAGGCGGCGTTACGGGGCGGGCGGCGATATTGATTGGGTAACAGAGGGCGCAGCCCGGCTGGGGATGGCATGGTCGGCCAGCCGGGCGTGAGGCATGCTCAGACATAAATTATGCGTCCAAAGGTTTCGGGCCGTCTGGCAGTATCCTTAATTATTGCTAATTTGCTTTACCCCCTTGCGCCGAACCTCCAGCAGACTACATAGGTATTAGCGCACGCGAGCGCTCGTGCTCTTGGAAATTGTGAATAGGTCTATTTGAAACCACGCGGGGCCGTGCCCTTGGATCGTGGCCTTTACCTTTGTGCGCCCGATGGGCGCTGGTTGGGCGGTGCTCCGAGCACAATGCGGTGCCAAGTACGACGCCCGGCTGGCCGACCCGGCCATCCCCAGCCGGGCTGGGCCGATTATCCATATATGACAAGGATGTCCATATGATTCCGGGTGTTGCATGTCGCACATAAGAGAAGATTTTTTAACACAGAGATCACAGAGGACACAGAGCAAGAGAAATGCGCTGCGCGCGGCGAAACGGGAATCTCTGTGTTCTCTGTGATCTCTGTGTTAATCCCCTTTTTCCCTTGTTCTTCTCACCGTCTCACCGTCTCTCGTGGTGATTCTATTCTCTTAGGCAGTGGATGCTCCGATCACAGACGGGCGCCCGGCTCCGGGAACGCTGATCAAAACCGTAAGGAACCGTCATAAACCGTCATAACCGTAAGGGGGGTCAAAAATGATGTCGCGCGAGTTTTTGTAGGTATTTCCCGCAAAGGAAGTAATCCAGGTATCTGTCCCCCCTCCCCTGGTGGGAGGGGGTTAGGGGGAGGGGGAGAGGCAAGGTACCTCTTCGGTGTCCATGACGGCTTTCGCACCCCCACCCCAACCCTCCCCCATCAAGGGGGAGGGGGTAGATAGCAAATGGCCGGGTGGACTTTTTACTCCGCCCTCACTCGGCACGGCACGCCGCGCAAGGTCATGCCGCCCGTCGACGGATCGTAGTCGGGGCCCGACGGGGTCAGCATGTTGATGTTGCTCTGTTTCCAGCCATAGCCGTTGCCGGACTGCTCGGGGAACCACCAGCCAAACGAAGCAACGACCACCCGGCGGTCGAGATTGCGGTTGAGGGACAGGCGCTGCTTGATGGCACCGTCGCGGGTCTCGATGACCACCCAGGCGCCCTCGGTGAGGCCCAATTTATCGGCCATGCGCGGGTGCATTTCGACGATCGGGTCGGGCCGGATGATGCGCACCGAGGCCACCTGTTTGAAGCCCGACAGCATGTAGGCTTCTTCCTTGGCGTTGGTCATCAACAGCGGAAACTCGGCATCCACCTTGACGGCTTTTTTGAGCTCCGCCCAGGTGGGCAGCGGCGCGTAGCCGATTTCCTCCAGGCGCTCGGAATACACCTCGATCTTTTTGGACGGCGTTTTGTAGGCGTGGGGCGCGAATTCCTTGGTCGGCTTTAGCGTGCGCTTGGTTTTAAATTCGTCGTAGGTCATGCCGGCCGGTTTGAGCATTTCGTCGAGGGCTTCGTCGTCATCGTCCCAGAAATCATCGCCTAGCCCTAAGCGCTTGGCCAGCTCGTTGATGATCTTGGTGTCCGGCCAGCACTCGCCCGGCGGCTCGGTCAATTTGGGATGAGCGCGGATTTCCTGGTACCAGCCGGGCCAGTAGCCGAGCTCTTCATGCTCCATGCCCCAGGCCGCCGGCAAGACGATATCGGCAATATCGGTGGTCGGCGTCATAAACAATTCGGAGACGACGATGAAATCCAGCTGCATCAGGGCTTTATAGGTTTCCGCCGAATTGGGCCAACTGACGATGGGGTTTGAAAGAATGACCATCAACGCCTTGATCGGCACCGGGTCCTCTTCCAAGATTGCCTTGGTCAGCACGTGCGGCGGAATGAACGCGGAGTTCTGCGCGAACTTGAATTGATCGCCCAGAATTTTTTCGGTGTTGCGGGGGTATTTGGACAGCAGGAAAAAGCTGCCGGGCCGGGTGAAGGCGGGCGCGGTCAGGAACACGTCGCCGCCGGGCACGTTCACATTGCCGCAAATGGCGCGGATGATGGAAATGATGCGCCCGGTCTGGAACGAGTTGACCAGCTGATCAACCGCATTGCCGGACTGCATGGCGGCAGGTGCGGCGGCGGCATAAGTCCGTGCAAATTCCTGTATCTGTTGCACCGGCACCCAGGACAGCTCTTCCACTTCGTCCAAGCTCACTTGGGCCAGCTCGGCGACGATTTTGTCGAAGCCCAAAACCCAATCGGCAACGATTTGCTGGTCGTAGAGATTTTCCTCGATGATCACTTTCAGGACGCCGGCGGCGAAGGCGCCATCGCTTCCGGGTTTAAGGCGAATCCAAAGATCGGCTAGCCGGGCGGTGTCGTTCTTCTGCGGATCGACGACCATCAGCTTGCCGCCCGCCTCGATCATCTTTTCCAGCGTCTCGCGCCTAATGCCGCCGGTGGTCTGGTTCATGTTGGAGCCCCAGAGAACCAGCAACTCGGCCAAATTGTCGTCGTCGCAGACGGTGCCGGCGCCCAGCGTGAAGGCGGCGGCCATGCCCTTCGGAATGCCGCAGGACCAGCCCGGCGTCACCACAGAAGGCGTGCCGAAGGCGGTCGCCAGGCGTTGGGCAAAGGCGAACTCCAACCCCTTGGGCTCGCCCAGGCCGAAGGCCACGGATTCGGGGCCCAAGGTTTCCTTGATGTGGGTGAACTTGGCGGCGATGGTGTCCAGCGCTTCGTCCCAGGAGATACGCTCCCACTTGCCTTCGCCCCGTTCGCCGACGCGCTTTTGCGGATACAAGAGCCGGTCCTTGTGGCCCATCACTTCGGGGATCGTAAAGCGGCCCTTGTTGAGGGCGCATTGCTCCGCATAGAGGCCGCTCTTCAGCTCCGGCTCCAGATCGACCACCCGGCCGGCCTCGACGATGGCGGTCATCGAACAATGGCCGGGGCAGAGATGGCAGAAGGTGTCGATTTCTTCGCTGCCGTCGGCGCGCGGCTCGCGGTGGTTGGCGCGCCGCTCGGCCACCTCGGGATGGATGAAATCCTCCATCCCCTGGCCGAATCCCTCATCGCCGGCGGAGCCTTGTTCCATGGTGACGATATCGGCGCCGTCCGCATCGACGGCCAGATAGAGGCAGGAATTGACGATCTTGCCATCGACGGAAATCGAGCAGGCGCCGCATTCGCCGACGCTGCAGCCTTCCTTGGTGCGGGACAGGCGGAAATCTTCGGTCAGCACATCCAGCAATGTCTGCCACGGCTCTACGCCCAAGCTGCGGGTATCGTCGTTCACGGTCAGTTGGACTTGATGGCTCATGCGCTTGCCTTCTCATTCTTAAGTGCCGCCGCCAGGACTTGGCGCAGCCCCGCCGCTACCATATCCCGAACCACGTCCCGGCGGTAGTCCGCATAGCCTCTGATATCGTCGATGGGCGTGGCCTCGTCGGTGGCTGCCGCAGCCGCCTGCCCAATCAGATCATCGTTGATGGTTTGCCCGGCGAGCACGGCTTCGGCTTTCAGCGCCCGGAACGGCACCGGCGCAACGGCGCCAAGGGCGATACGCACGCGGCTAGCCTTGCCGCCATCGATTACCAGCAATATGGCCGCCGAGGCCATGGCCACGTCCATGCGCCGGAGGCTGTGCTTGATATAGGTGTCGTGGATGCCCTGCACTTGCGGCGGCACGCGAATTTCGGTGATCACTTCGCCCGCAGCGAGGCTGGTCTTGCCGGGGCCGAGGAAGAATTGGTCGAGGGGCATATTGCGCGCGCCGTCCGGGCCAACCACGGTGAGCGAGGCTTCCAGGCAGAGCAGCGGCGGCGCGAATTCCGCCGATGGCGAGGCGTTGCCGAGATTGCCACCGATGGTGCCGATGTTGCGGATCTGGGAGGTACCGAGAACCTGGGCGGCCTCGGCCAGGGCAGTTGAGACCGATCCCGCACCGGAGGCGGCGATGTCGGCAGACGTGGCCAGGGCGCCAATCACCAGGGTGCCGTCTTCTTCGGATTTGATTCCGTCCAAGCCGGGGATGCGTTTGATATTGATCAGGAAGCGCGGCAGTTTTTTCTTGTGCTTCATGGCGATCAGAAGATCGCTGCCGCCGGCGAACAGTTTTGCGTCCTCGCCGTGCTCACCAAGCATGGCAATGGCGTCCTGCACCGAAGCAGGAAAGAGAATGTCAAAATCGGGTAGTCCTAACAGCAATTTGGTTACGCTCCTTAGGTCACTCCCGCCACTTAAGGCGCGGCGTTTTCCCGCAAATAGCGCCGGTCGATCTTGCCCTGTCCGGTCTTCGGCAAGGCGGCCAGAAACTCGATGCGGGTCGGAAATTTGTGCGGCGCCAGGGTTTCCTTGCAATATTGTTTCAAGGCCTCGGCGCAGTCTTGGCTTATCGCTTCGCCATTGGCCAGCACCACGAACGCGCGCAGCCGCTTCAGGCCATCCGCATCGTCGATGCCGAGGACGGCGGCCTCGGCCACCAGGGGGCTGGTCTGGATGCCGCGCTCGATCTCCATGGGCGCCACCCAGACGCCGGAGATTTTGAGCATGTCGTCGGCGCGGCTCACATACCAGAAATAATCCTGATCATCCTGGGTGAAAATATCGCCGGTGTTGACCCAGCCGCCGCCGGGAAAGGTTTCCAGGGATTTCTCGTATTCGCGTTCGTAATACATGCCGGACGCCCCGGAATGGACAAGCAAGCGGCCGGGCTCGCCCTTCGCCACATCGTTGCCGTCCTCGTCCACCAGGCGCAGGGTTACCAGGGGCGCAACCTTACCGGACGAGCCGGGCATGACGGTGCCGGGCATGTTGCTCAAATAGCCGAGCGTGGTTTCGGCGGACCCAAACCGGTTGACTGCCTCGATGCCGAACTCCTCCAGCCATTCCTTGTAGAGCGGCGCGGTCAGGGGCTCGCCGGACGACATCAGGCGGCGGAGGCTCGACATATCGGGGCGCTGCTCCTTGGGCGTCTGGATCATGGCGCGCATCATGGTGGGCACGTTGACCAGCACCGTCGGCTTGGTCTTGGCGATCAGATCGAAGACGCCTTGGGTGCTGGTGCGTTCCTCGAACACCACCGAGGCAGCGCCGTTGCGCAAGGACCAAAACAGATGGTCACGGGAATAGTGGAAAAACAGCTTCGGTACGCGCAGCACGATATCGTCTTCCCGGTACTGCAAAATGGAATTGGACGACAGGTACGAGACCAAGCCGTCCCGGTGCATGTGCGGCACACCCTTGGGCTTGCCGGTGGTGCCGCTGGAAAAATTCCAGAAAGCGAGATCGTTGCAGTTGGTGGGCTCGGGCGTCAATTGATCGCTGGCGGCGGCCAGCATTGCATCCAGGCTGAACTCGCCGGGGCCGAGATCATCCACCGGGCCGGAAACCAGCAGCGCCGGCACCCGCTGTTTGCCGTTCATGGCCTCGCGAAATCGGGGCAAGGTTTCGGCGTCGACAATGGCCACTTTAGGCCGCACCAATTCGAGGAGGTATTCGTAATCGTGGGCATTGAGATACGTGTAGACGTGGGTGCCGACGGCGCCGATCTTCATGACGGCGATCCAACCGGCGACCCAGGCGGGAGAATCGCCGAGCCCCAGCATCACCCGGTTTTCCGGCTCGACCCCCAATTCGCGCAGCACATTGCCCATGCGGCTGGTCAGGCTCCAAAGATCGTCGAAGCTGTAGATGTCGCCGCCGTGGTAAAGCGCCGTCTTGGCCCCCCGCCCTTCCTCCAGATTGATATCCAGAATGAAGGAGCCGAGGTTGAAATCCTCGGGGATGGTGACGTCGAACATTTCGCCTTTGATCATGGGTCCTCGGCGCGCATGGGGTTTCGCCGTAACCTAAGCCGGCAGCGGGTTTCTGGCAAGAATGTGCGGACTGTACTTGGCCTAGGCTGGTATGTTTAATGAGGTTCAAGAAATTTAGCGAGGCAATCGGAAATATGAACACGAATAGCGCCGAACTACCGGGAAAGAGAATCCCATGCGCGTTTTAATCCTCGGCACCGGCGCGGCGGCGCCCGATCCGGAGCGCGGCGGCTCCGGCATCCTGATCACCCATGAGGGCCGCCACTATCTGTTCGATTGCGGCGTCGGGACAACCCGCCAGATGGTCCGCGCCCATGTGGACCCGACCGAGGTGGACAATATTTTCCTGTCGCACCTGCATTACGACCATATCGTCGATTTCCCCTATTTTCTGCTGACCAGTTGGATTTGCGACCGGCAAAACACGCCGGTGGTGGTCGGGCCCGAGGGCACCCAGGAATTCATCGATCATCTGTTCGAAGGCGGCGCCTTTGCCAAGGATATCGAGGCGCGGCT
Organism: Alphaproteobacteria bacterium; assembly: GCA_963582805.1. Classification (GTDB taxonomy): domain Bacteria; phylum Pseudomonadota; class Alphaproteobacteria; order Rhodospirillales; family UBA2165. The sequence goes on along the minus strand of CAUZTZ010000027.1, from coordinate 13,897 downwards.
CCAATTCCCACGGCGCCAGGGCAACACCCATGTGCTGCGCCCCGATGTGCGCCAGTGCGAGCCGGGCGTGGTCTTCGAAGACGATCTGGTAAAAGTGACGGCGTGCTATGTGGAACATATCCCCCGGGAAATTTCGCCCTGCTTCGGATTGCGCCTGGATACCCACGACGGCAAATCGGTGTCTTTTTCCGGCGACACGTCGCCCTGCGAGCGGTTTATCGAACTGTCCAAGGACGTGGATTTGATGATCCACGAATGCACCTTCCCGGAAAGCGCCATCGAACACCGCAAAAAGATTCAAGTGGGCACCTGGTCGCATACCAGCCCGAACGAACTAGGCAAGATAGCCACCAAGGCGGGCGCCAAAAAGCTGGTGGCCACCCATTTCGGCAGCTACGACACCACCAATCCCATCGTCCGCAAGATCATGGGCGTGCATATGCCCATCGAATTGGTCGGCCCGGAACGGCTGGACGAAGTGGCCGCCGATATCAGCGCCAACTACAAAGGCGACATGCGCCTGGCCCATGATTTGATGCGCATCGATCTATAGGGGGAAACGCCCGTGGCCGAGCCAAGCGAGTTTGTGACCAGCGTGCTGACCATCATGACGCCGCTCGGCGATGTGCAGCCGAAGCGCATGTTCGGCGGCTGGGGTCTGTTTCTGGAAGGCAACATGTTTGCGCTCATCAACCGAGCGGAAGAGTTGTTCCTGAAGGCCGACGACGAAAACAAAGACGCCTTCATCGCCGCAGGCTCCGGCACGCACGGCAAGATGCCCTATTACGCGGCGCCGGCGGGCGCGCTGGATAGCTGGAAGAATTTGCAAGGCTGGGCCGAAGGCGCCGTCGCCGCGGCCTTACGCGCCAAGAAGAAATAACAGTGCCGATGAGTTTTCGCCTTCCAGACTGGGCTTTGCTGGTATCGCTCTGCGCCTTGTCGGCGTGCCAGACGGCACCGAAGACGCCGGAGGTTGCCGCTGCGCCCGGCCGCCATATCCAAACGCCGGGCACCGGGTTCAGCGATTGTGCCGATTGCCCAAAGATGGTGGTGCTGCCCACGGGCGCATTCATGATGGGGGCGACTAGCCGAGAATCGGGCGGCGTGTTCTTGGAAAGACCGAAGCACCGGGTCGCCATAGCCCGCCAGTTCGCCATCGGCAAATATGAAGTCACGTTCGCCGAGCTGGATGCCTGCACGGCGGACAAAGGCTGCAAGCGCCGCCCCTTTGATCAGGGCTGGGGGCGCGGCAACCGGCCGGTGGTCAATGTTTCCTATTCGGACGCCAAACTATATGTGCAATGGCTGTCGGCAAAAACCGGCGGCGATTACCGCCTTCCGAGCGAGGCGGAATGGGAATATGCGGCCCGGGCGGGCTCCACCACCGAGCGCTATTGGGGGAACGACGCGGCGCGCGCCTGCGCTTTCGCCAATGTGGGCGATCTTACCGGCACCGCGTCCGGCGTGGTGGCGGGTGAGGCTCAGATGCATACCTGCAGCGACGGCTTTCGCACCACCGCGCCGGTGGGCAGCTTTCGCGCCAACGCCTATGGCCTGCATGACATGATCGGCAATGTCTGGGAATGGGTGGCCGATTGCTGGAACAACAGCTACGCCGGCGCGCCCGCCGATGGCTCCGCCTGGATGGAAGGCAATTGCAAGCTGCGCATCGGGCGCGGCGGCGCCTATAATTCGTATCAGGGCTATGCGCGCGCCGCCGCCAGGGTGCCCGGCCCGCCCAACAAATTTAACCGGCAGCTTGGGTTCCGCGTCGCCAAGTCCTTACAAACACAGGTGAAATAATCATGAAATACCGCCCGCTTGGAAACACCGGCGTGGAAGTTTCGGCCATGGGCCTCGGCTGCATGGGCATGTCGGGGCGCTATGGGCCGGCGGATGACGGCGAAAGCATCGCAACCTTGCAGGCCGCCATTGCGCGCGGCGTGAATTTCATCGACACCGCATCCGGCTATGGCGGCGGCCATAATCAGGAGTTGATCGGCAAGGCTATCAAGGGCCGCCGGGACCAGGTCATCGTTCATTCAAAGTTCGGCATTTCCCGCTCCGCCAATGGCGAAATGATATTCGATACCTCGCCCATTGCTGCCCGCGCCGATTGCGAAGAGAGCCTGGTCCGCTTCGGCATTGATGTTATCGACGTCTTCTGCCCGGCGCGCCCGCACCCCGATTTTCCCATGGCGGAAACCATCGGCGGCATGGCGCGGCTGCAAGAGGAGGGCAAAATCCGCTTTCTCGGGCTGTCCGAGGCCGGACCCAAATTCATCCGCGCTGCGGCGTCGGAAGCCGACATCGTTTCCCTGCAGATGGAATATTCGCTGCTGTCGCGGGACTTGGAGGCCGAGCAGGTAAGCCTTTGCGAGGAATTGGGCATGGTGATCATGGGCTACGCGCCGTTCTGCCGGGGCATGCTGACCGACACCCAGTTCGACGGCAATTTCGCCGACGGCGATGGAAGGGGCCGCACCGCCCGCTTTAACGAAGAAAATTTGGCCACGAACATGGCGCTTCGCCAAACGGCGGCCGAGGTGGCCGGCGCGCACGGCGCCAGCGTCGCGCAAATCGCCCTCGCCTGGGCCCTGAATAAGGGCGCACCGGTCATCCCGTTCCCGGGGTGCAAATCCAGGGCGCATCTGAAGGACAATCTGGGGGCGCTGGAAATCACCCTCAGCGCGGACGATATGGCGCGGCTGGATGCGGCCTATCCGCTGGGCGTTGCCGCTGGCGGGCGCTACCCGGCGGCGCAACTGGCCGAATGGCACCAGTGATCAGAAACGCGCCTCGGCGGTGACTGCGAGATCGCCCTCATAGTCGGTGGCCCACATTTCGGCGAAGTCGCCGTCCAGCTTGCCGAACGCCGAAAACGGCCCCAAATCGATCACCGGCTTTTCCGAGCGGTAGCCGAAATATGTCAACGGCCGCCCCGGCGCTTCGGCGCGCACTAATTCCATCATCAAATATGTGACCAGCGTGACCGGCACCACCAACCCGGCAAAGCCTTCCACCTTGGTGGCATAGTCCCGGTCGTAATGAATGCGGTGGGAGTTGTAGCGGGACGCCGACAGCCGGAAAATCATCACCGGACTGGATTCGTAGGTTTTGCTCCAACTGGGATCCGCCGGCATCACCGGCGCCGGCCACATCTCGCCGGGCCCGTCTTCGGTGTAGCTCAGGAAATCCCGTTCCTCGATGGTGCTGACGCCCCTCGGCGTCGAAATGGTATCGCGGATGGTGATGACCACCGTCGGCCCGGCGCCATAGTCCTTGATCACCACATCGGTGACTTCGGTGTCGCGGGTAATATCGTCGCCAACCCGCATGGGATCCAGAAAATCGGCGCGCACGCCGATGATGCGCCGCCTCGGCAAGGGCGCCGCCGGGGCCGGGCCGCCGGACTTGGGCTGGCCGTCGCTGCGCATGTTCGATAGCGGCGCCAAGCCTGGAAAGAAGACCCCGTGATAACCGGGCGGCACCGCATCGCCCTTGTTCGGCGCCGGATGATCGACCATCAGGGCGCCGGCCAGACGGCCAACCTGGGAGGCGGTAACCACGTCTTCGGAGCTGTGTTTATTGCCGATATGCTTTTTCAAATCTTCAAGATCGTCGGTCATCGCCGCCTCCGCCATCAATGTTCCAGGATTATCTTCAAGCGCCGCTCGCCGCTTTCGCCGAGCATGCTGATCGCCCGGCCAAGTTCTGTAAAGGGCTCGGTATGGGTGATCAAGGGCGCCAAATCGATAGCGCCTTCCCGCAACAGATCGATACAGGCGGGGAAATCCTCGGCCCGGGCGGCGCGGGCGCTGATCACGTTCAGCTCCTTGAAATACAATTCGTAGAACGGCAGTTTCGCCTCGGTGCCGGAATAAATGCCAAAAGGCAGCACGCGCCCGCCGGTACGCGCCACATCCATGGCTTCGGCCAGCACCGACAGATGGCCCACCGATTCCACCACCAGATCGGCGCCGCGCCCATCGGTGGCGGCCAGGATGGCCTGCTTGGCTTCCTCGCCGTGGCTGGCCACTTGATCGGCGCCCATTTCCATGGCCAGGCCGCGCTTGTATTCGTTGCGCGAAACCCCGATGACCGGATCGGCGCCGAGGGCCTTGGCCAGTTGAATTTGCATCAAGCCGGTAACGCCGAGGCCGAGCACGGCGACCGCTTCGCCGGGCACCAGCTTCGACAAGGTAAAGGCGTGGCGGACCGTGGTCAGGACCTGGATCAGCGGCGCGACCACATCGTCGATGTCATCGGAGAGCGGAAACAGATGGGCGGCGGGCGCCGTGCAATATTCCTCAAACCCGCCATTGATCTCGCGCCCCATAAGCTGGCCGGTGGGGCAAAGATGGGTCTGGCCGGCCTGGCAGTGGAAGCAGGTGCCGCAAAACATCACCGGATCGATGAGCACCCTTGTGCCCACACCGGAGCCGTCGGCGGCTTGGCCTTCGACAATCTCGCCGACGATTTCGTGGCCCATGACCACCGGCAGCTTGGCCGGGATGGCACCGGTGAATATTTTGCTGTCGGTGCCGCATATGCCGCTATGACTGATGCGCACCAGGGCATCGCCCGGCGCCGGTTCGGGCATCGGCAGATCGCGCATGGCGACCTGGCCGGGCGCCTCCAAAACCATTGCTTTCATTACCGCCGCCTTTCCAGTCTCAAACCAGTTGATTCAATATATTGCTCAGTTCCGCCATCCGGTGCGCCGCGGTGTGATGGGCGAGGAACCGTCTGTGCCCGGCTTCGGCGATGGCGTCCGCTTCGCCCGGGTGCGCCAAAAAGCGATCGATGATATCGGGCAATTCCGCCAGCGATTGGAAATATACCGCTTCCACGTCCGGCTCGAACAGGGCGGCGGCATCGACGCGCCAATCGGTCACCGCCAGCGCCCGGCAGGCGGCGATCTGAAACACCCGGTGATGGCAGGAGCGCGGCCAGGGGGTGCAATTCAGATTGATGCGGGTGGAGCAAAACAGCAATGACAGATCATCCCAGGCGCGGCCCGCCCCGTGATGGATATTAGGCCGCTGCGAGACACCGCCGCCGATGCCGGTGATGGTGAGATCGCGCCCGCCCACGGCTTCGATCACCAGCTCCCGCACCAGCGCCTTTTGTTCGAAATACATGGCGTGCGACATCAGCGAAAACGGCAGCGAGAAGGGATCCCAATCATCGCCGGAGAGGCAATCGAGCACATCCACATGATCGCCGGCGGCGCGCAATTGGGCGATGATGCCATCGGCGGCTTTGTTCATATGATGGTCCCAGAACATGCGCCACTTGGCGCGTTCGGCATCCAAGGCATTGACGGTGGCGGCGAAACCCACCTGGCATTGTAGCTCTGCGGCGGGCGCCACCGGGCGGAATATTTGCGGATCGATATGCCAGGGCGGCAGATAGTGGAGATTGTCGAAGCCCAGATCGCGCATTTGTTCGATGACGCGGGTATCGGCGATGAACAGGCCCTTGTGCATGGGCCCCATCACGTCTTTCAACAGGAACAAATGTTTGACCGGATTGTCGGTCCAGAGGCTCACATAGGGAATTTCCATGTCGTCCAGAAAAAACGGCTTAGCTGACGTCATCAGGAAATTCTGCAGGCTGGAACCCCAAAGGACGGCGACATCGAAATCCAGCCGGCCGGCCAGTTTGCGGTAACCATCGATGGACAGCACCTCATCCACATAGACAACCTCGTGGCCGAGATCGGCGAGCGCCTGCAACGCCGGCGCCCGCTGCGCATCCCACTGGCTGCGCAACATGGACAAGATGCGCAACGGACGGCCGAGGGTCTGGCCGGTGCGGTTTTCAAGAACGCGCATCGAGCGCCCCATTGCCGGAGCGCCAATCGGCAGCGCCGCTCGGCTGGTAGGAAAGCAGATCGGGATGGCTGTAGCAGCGATCGATATCCAGATAATTATCCATCAGAACCCATTTTCGAAATTCCGCATCATTTTCGAAGCCATCCAATTGCGCCGCCATGCCGTCTTTCAGCCCTTTTTCAACCCGTGCGACCAAATCGCCGGGGGCAGCGCCGGGCTCGCGAAAATAGCCCGCCGCGATGCCGGCGATCTCCGCGTTGGTGGGGACCGCGAAGGCTTTGCCGGCGGCGCGCAAGGTCTGAAACGCGCGCGCGCAACCGGACGTGACGAACTTGGCATAGACCGCGTCCAGGCTCATGCGCCGGGCCGGGATATGATGCGCGACGCCGGCTGCCGGATGGTAGCGCGCCTTGTAGCCCAGCGCACCCGCCGCCCGGCCCACATGCACCTCGCCGTCGCCGTAAAAGCGGATCAGGCTGGCCGGCATGGCGCAAGGATGGAACCCGCCGGCCTCCAACAATACCTGCCGGCGGACCGCGAAGTTGGAACCCCACACCATATTATTGGGAATATCGCGAACGTCCGATCCCGCATCCAGGAGACCCAGAAACGGCAGGGTCTGGCCGCCCGGCTCGCCAAGGGTCATGGCCGCCAGCCAATCGGGCGGCGGCGCCTCGAAGGCCAGCCGGATCGGTCCGGTCGCCAGCCCCACCTGGTCGTCGGCGGCGAACGCATCGGCGAGGGCGCTGAGCCAGGTTGGGTCCGGACAAACATCGTCGTCGATAAAACAGGTGATGTCGCCGGACGCCTTGGCCAAGGCCAGGTGCCAGCCGACCAGCTGGCCGGGGCGCGCATCATGGATATAGGTGAAATCGGCTATGCGCGCCCGGGCGGCATCGCAAACCGATTTGGTGTCATCGGTGGAGCCGTTGTCGGCAACGATGACTTCGAATGCGCCGGCATCCAAATCCTGGGCCCGCACCGCATCCAGGGTGCGCGCCAAGCTCTCGGCCCGATTGCAAGTGGTGATGGAAACCGTAAATTTCACCAACCCTCTCCCGCATCCACAATTCGGTCCAACAGCGTCCGCGTCCAACCGTCCAATAGCGCCTTATGCTCGCCGGCCACCAACAGGGTTTCCGGCGTCACACCGTAGCCCGTGCCATCGCCGGTTTTGACCCGGCTCGCCACCCGCGTCCACTTGGCGAGGATTTCGGCGGCGTTGCTCCGCCGCCCATCGGCCAGCTCGGCCTCGATACCGATCTTCAGAAGGCCCGGCAATTCTCCGGGATAAATGTTAACAGCCCGGTAAAATGCCTGGCGCACCGCCGCCGCCGCCGCGCCATCCACGGCGCGGGCGCGCGCCGTCAAGCGCCAAACCGGGGCTGAGCGGTCAAACAATATCGAAGCCGCGTCCAACAGTTCCAGCGCCTGATCATTGCGGCCCTCGTCCAGCGCATCGGCGGCGAGAAAGGTCATGGCGGCGCTTTTCAATATGCTTCGGGGATTGACGCCCTTCGCCTCGTGACCGGCCGCCGCGCCATAGTAATCGCCGAACGGGAACAGATAGGATATGGCGCGCACCCGGTGGCTGAGCGGGGCGTCCCCGGCGGCATCGTAATCAAGCTCGGATTCCTGATCGATGGCGGCCATGAAATTGGCCGACGCCTGGTTCTTGTGGCCGAGGCACCATTGCACACAGGCGCCGTTAAAGCGCAGCATCAGACTTTGCGGAAAGGCGTCCATGCCGGCGCCATAGAACTGCAAAGCCAGGTCCCCAAATTCGGTTTTTTCCGGCGCCAGGATGGCAGCGTAAAAGGCCGCCGCCGCAGCGTAGTTGTAGTTGGCCGCCGTCTTGGGGCTGGCGGCATTGAGGTTGGCGATTTGGGTGTAGACCCGAAGCCCGTGCACCGTCTCGTAGCCGCGCAACTCGACCGGAACGGCGCTGGGCGCAGGCGGTTTTTGCCGCCCGCGCGCCAGCAATGATTGGAACAGGCAGAACTTCAAATAGCGTTCCTCGCGCCCGGGCGAACGCCAGAACACAAGGTCCATGTCCGCGGCCGCGTACCCCCTTTCGAGGCCCGCCATCCAATCACCGGCGACCGGCGTGAACGGGTCCGCACCATCGCCCAGCAATTCGCCGAAACTGCGCGCCTCGCCGGTCAACACCAACGCGCCGGCGCGCAAGGCATCGACGCATCGGGTTTGAATGCCGCCCGGATAACGCCACACCGTGGGCACCAGGCGGGCGCCTTTGAGGCGCGCCGCGTAATCTTCCTCGCTCAAATATCCGTCGAGAAATTGCACTTGGATTTCGGGATCATCGTGGGCCGCGAGGGCGAACAGGAACTGTGCCTTGTCGCGCATATACGGCGCAAAGCCGCGCCCGGTGAATAGAACATCCACCTCTCCGGCACTGGTCTCGCCGGGCCGAATATTTTGCGCATAAGTATCGTGGCCGGGAAAGCTGGCCACCCGGCCTCCATAGCGGGCCGCCAGCTCGGCACATTCCGACGCGGAATTCACAGTGATGATATCCGCCGATGCGTGATCGTGATGCCGCGTCGCCAGAAAGAAATCCACGTCCGAAGACCAGAGCGCGACGGGCGCCTCTTGGCTGCCAAGCCCGGCCGGCAAATAGGGGCCGAACGCGTCCAGCCCAATAATCAAAGCCGGGTCATCGCTGCCGCCGTTTTTGGCCCACAGCGATGGCCAGGAAATTCCGAAATCCTCGGGCCCAATGGACAGCAGGGTTACATCGAAGCCGCTCGCACCTGCGAACCCCTTTGCCTTGCCGCCGCCGGGCATGGTGATGACCGCCACCGGGATATCGGGCGCCGCGACCAAGGCCTCCATGGCGCGCGCGGCGGCGCCGTAATCGCCGCCTTCGATAGCGCCCAGTTGGATCAGCGCCGCCTCGCCACCGCCTAAGCACCAATGGCCATAGGCGGCGCACAGCCGCGCGCGGTCACCTTTCGGCGCGCGCAAGCGTTCGAGGCCCGGCGCCACGGCGCCGCACATTATGGACGCCATGGCGCGCATCGGCGAGGCGGCTTGGCTCTGCAAAAATGCCTCGGCATAGTTGCCGGCATCGAAGGCTTCTTCGGCGCTGGCATAAAGCTCCGGGAAGATGCCGGCTTCGGGTTTGGGATCGATCCTGTCTTCGGCGATGGCGATAGTGATGGCGTTAGTGTTGGTCATGGGCATCAATCGACGGCGAACAGGGCGGCGGCGACCCTCCGATCTTCGCCCACCAGGACATTGAAGGTGCGGCATGCCGCGCCGGTGTTCATGCATTCGGCGATGATCCCGGCGGCGCGCAATTGGGCGCGCAAATCCGCCGGCAAAAGGGCGCCCTGGCTGCCGGCGCCCAACAATAATATTTCCGGCTTGGGATCGGCGCCGATTACCACGGCGAAATCATCGCCGGTTAAACCTTCGAGCTGGGTCACGTTCCAGGCAAGGCTGCGTTCGGGAAACACCAGCATCGGCCCGGTCAGGCGAACGCCTGAGATCACGAATTGGCCGGAGCCATAGCTTTGAATGACTTGGCGGCCGGCGGGCACCATTGGCGTAATGTCGAGGGACATGATCTTAGGGCGCTTGGCGCGGCCTCCTGTCCTGATAAATGCGTGTAAGCGGGCCTATTCGGCCGGCTCGGGCTGTTCGCCGCGGCCGCCGCCACTGGTCTGGACACCCCGGTTGACGTTCAAATGCAGCAACACCGGCACCGCCACACAGATCGACGAATAGGTGCCGATGACCACGCCCCAAATCAGCGCGAAACTGAAACCCCTGATAACCTCGCCGCCCAGGACATAGAGCGACACCAAAGCCAGCATGGTCGTCAAACTGGTCATCACGGTGCGCGACAAGGTCTCGTTGATCGAATTGTTGAGCAGTTCCGGGAGCGGCATGGTTTTGTATTTGCGCAAATTCTCCCGCACGCGATCATAGACGACGACCGTATCGTTGATCGAATAGCCGGCGATGGTCAAAATCGCGGCCACCGTGGACAAATTAAATTCCAGCCCGGTCAGCGCAAAGATGCCGATGGTGGTGATCACGTCGTGCAGAAGCGCAATGATGGCGCCCAGCCCGAACTGCCATTCGAAACGAAACCAGATATAGGCAAGGATGCCGACCATCGCCAAGATAACCGCGATGACGCCGTCACGGAACAATTCGCGGCTGACCTGCGGGCCGACAAATTCCGTCCGCCGGTATTGAACGCCCTCGCCAAGCGCCGTTTTAACCTTTTCGACCGCCACCTGCTGCGCTTTTTCGCCGCCTTCCTGTTTTTGAACGCGGATCAGAATATCGGTCGGCTGGCCGAACTCCTGCAAGGCCACCTCGCCAACGCCGAGATCGGACAGCTCGGTGCGCATTTCGGACAGCTTGCCACCTTCGGACATGCGCACTTCGATCAGAATTCCGCCCTGGAAATCGATACCGAAATTCAGGCCGCGCGATGCGAACAGTCCAATGGCAAGGGCCACCAAAAGCGCCGAAAAGATGAAAAATATTCTTTTGCGCCCAATGAAATTTAAATCGGGTTTGATGGGAACCAAATTGAGCGGTTTCATGGGCGGCTCCTACAACGGTAGTTCCGTCGGCCGCTTGCGCCGCAGCCAGGCGACGACCAAAAGCCGGGTTAACATGATCGCCGTGAACAGCGACGTGATGATACCGATGGTGAGCGTCACCGCAAAACCCTTGATCGGACCCGATCCAAAGAAAAACAGAATTGTCGATGCGATCAATGTGGTCAGGTTGGCGTCGATAATCGTGGTGATGGCGCGGCTGTAGCCGGCGTCGATGGCCGATATGGGCGTTCGCCCGGCGCGCACTTCTTCACGGATTCTCTCGAACACCAGAACATTGGCGTCCACCGCCATGCCGATGGTCAGCACAATGCCGGCAATACCCGGTAGCGTCAGCGTTGCCTGCAAAACCGAAAGCGCGGCCAGGATAAGGATCATATTGGCGATCAGGGCTACGTCCGCAAATAGCCCGAAAAGCCCATAGGAAATCGCCATGAAGATGACCACCAGGACCATGCCGACGATGCTGGCGAATTTGCCCGCCGCGATGCTATCGGCGCCGAGGCCCGGCCCGACGGTACGTTCCTCAAGAATGGTCAGCGGCGCCGGTAGCGCGCCGGCGCGCAGCAACAGGGCCAATTCCTGCGCTTGCTGTGTCGTGAAATTTCCGCTGATTTGGCCGGAGCCGCCCAGGATCGGTTCGCGAATAACCGGCGCGGTAATGACTTCCTTGTCCAAGACAACGGCGAACGGGCGGCCCACATTGCGCGCCGTGATATCGCCGAATTTCTTGGCGCCGAGCGTGTCGAAGCGGAAGTTGACCACCGGCGCGTTGGTCTGGCTGTCGAAGGATGGTTGCGAATCCACCAGCCGGTCGCCGCCGACAGCAACCCGCCGGCGCACCAGATAATGGGACGGCTGGCCTTGGCTGCGGCTTGACGCCTCGGCGGGCAGCAGCATGGCGCCCGGCGGCACCCGCCCGCGCCTGGCTTCTTCCACCGAGCCATTATTATCCAAAAGATGGAAGGTCATTTTGGCGGTGCGGCCCAAAAGCCTTTTTACCCTTTCGGGATCATCGACGCCGGGAAGCTGCAGCAGGATGCGGTCATCGCCCTGCTGCTGGATGGTCGGCTCGCGGGTGCCGGTCTCATCGATGCGGCGGCGCACGATCTCGATGGATTGTTCGACCGCGGCGCGGGCCTGCTCCTTGATCGCGTCTTCGCTGAAGCTGAGGATGATCTGATTGCCGGCAACGGCCAATTGCATGTTCTGTTGCGCCGCCAGGATCAGTTGGCGGGCATTTTCCACCTTGGCCGCCTCGCGGATGGAAACCGAAACCGTATCGCCGCGAACGCCAAGCCCGGAATAGCGAATGCGTTCCCGGCGGAGCACCGCGCGCGCGCTTTCGACCACCGCCGTCAGACGTTCGCGCAGGACCGATTTGACATCCACCTCCAACAGAAGGTGTGATCCGCCTTGCAGATCAAGGCCCAGATTGACCTGCTCATGGGGCAGAAAATCAGGGACCGCATCGGCAACTTTTTCACTGAAGAGATTGGGCGCCGCAAAGATCAGGCCGAGCGCAACGACGCCCAGCACAAACAGAACCTTCCATTTGGAGAAATAGACCATTTGGAACTGAAATCCGTTTCCGGCGCCCCCGCCCGTCCGTTTAGCGGCCGCCGCCGAGGAGTTTTCCCAAAAGCCCGCCGGACTGCTGCCCGGGGCCGGGCGCCGCCGCGCCAGGGGTGCCGGGTTTTGCCATCACACCGGAAACACCGCCGCGCTGGACGCGGATTTTCACGCCCTCGGCAATCTCCACGTCAAGCTCGTCATTGTCGCGCACCTTGATGACTTTGCCGAGAATGCCGCCGCCGGTAACGATTTTGTCGCCGCGGCGGATATTGCCCAGCATTTCGCGATGCGTTTTGGCGCGCTTTTGCTGCGGCCGGATCAGAAGAAAATAAAAGACCGCAAAGATAAGGACCAACGGGACCAGCGTGGTAAATCCATCGCCGCCGCCAATGCCTTGCGCGTAAGCCGGAGAAATAAACATCGAGAGCTCCTTAAACCCAGTGATGGGCGGAATATAGTCTGCCGGGCGTCCATTGCAAACCGTTAGAGCGCGTCAGCGCCCAATTCAGCGCACGCCTCACGTCCAGTTTACTTAAAATGTGGCCGGAATTGGATTTTTGCCCGGTTTTCGGCGTTCAACTAATGGCGTTGAGCGCGAATTTGAAGCCGGTGACCAGTTTCGGCAATGCACCCACGTTGCGGAGATTGGGCGAGCTCGGCCGCTCTTTGATATCGGTCAGGATGTTTTCCGATAGCGCGCACAAATCGATCAGATTTTCATCACCGATCCGGCGCGCACGCCGCTCAATACCGGCGAGCAGCTTCAGCAGTTTTCCAAGATAGGCAAAAAATTCATCATCAATGGCGCCGTTTTCGTAGGCCGGCAGAATATCGCGCACCAGGGCATCGAACAATCTGATGTCGGCGCGCAATTTCCGCGCATTCAATTGCTTGGAAGCGGCGTGGATATCGCGCCACATTTCTTCGCGGTCGCCGCCAAATCCAAGGACGCGCATGGGGTTTGGGACGTCAAACTCTTCGGTGCCGCCGCCGTCATCTTCATTGCGCGCCTCGGTGCGCCGGGTCGGGCCAACATATTCGGACGTGACCACGAATTTTTTACGGCGCGCCGCCAATTCGTTCATGCGCCGGACAAACACATCCCTGGAAAATGGCCGCATCATCAGATCATCGGGACCGGCATCGATGGTATGGGCCAATTCGTCGCGCTGGGTCGAGCCGACCATGCTGACCAGAACCATAAACGGATTTTGGCCAACCTCCTGTTCGCGAACGCCGCGCATCATGTTCCAAGGCGCATTCGATTGGGTCTGCATATTGCAAAGACACAAATCGGCCTCGTCGTTGGCGACGGATTTACTGACCTGTTCAAAATCGCCCATGACCCGGACTTTTTTAACGCCGAGGATGCCAAGTTGGCGCTTAATTTCATTGCCGCTATCGACGCGCGGCTCGCCAACCAAGATTTTGATGCCGGAATAATCGATGACCGCTTTTGGGAACGTAGAAATTATCGCCTCCTATTGTAGCGTTACGTACGCTTCCCTCAAAGCCACCGCTATTTCGCCTAGTTATTATCGTGGTTTTCCCTAGACTTAATTTCGCTGGTTTCGGCGATTGATGCAAGGAGAAATTTTGCCGGCAAACCAGCCGCCATTGACGATGGCGAGGATTTTGGTAGTGTCCCGCCAATCTCGGAATGAAAGCGGAACGACCATGGCCAACGACGATCTGCGCCCTTTGTTGGAACGCATAGCTGACGCTCTGGACCGGATCGCCCCGGCGCCTGCGCCCGCCTTCGATATCGATTGCGCCGATGCTTTTGTCTGGCATACGGAGCCGGACGCGCTGGAACCGGTGCATCAGGTCAACCGCATCGATCTTGATCTGTTGTGTGGCATCGAGCAGCAGCGCGAC
>CAUZTZ010000026.1:0-22745 GCA_963582805.1 Alphaproteobacteria bacterium | reverse complement strand
GAAGACTTTCAAGATATCGAGGCGCACCTGAAACACCGCCTCGTCGATGCGTCTGGTATCTTTGTTCAAGCTCAGCGCCGCCAGCACCCGTTTGTAGCGTTGCACCGGTACGGCGACGCTGATCGTCATATGGCCGTCGGCAACCCGCGACACGGCAAAGCCGTTTTCACCATTGAAGGCTTGGGCCAGGGCGCGCTTCGGCGTCTCGCCGGGCGCCGTGAATTGCGCGCCGGGCCCGGTCTCGGCGGGCAATATCTTGGCGGCGATGCGATCGTAAAGATCGAGGCCGCGGCGCACCAGATCGCCATCGGTTTTTATGGGCGGCGGCAGATCCTCCACCTGGACGGCGCCGCCGGGCCCGGCGCGTATCCCGGAATCGGTAACCACGCTTCCATTGGCAAGCACCAGCCGGGCCTGGGTGCGCGTTGTGTCGGCGAGGCGGCGGACGATCTGGCCGGCGATATCGGCGAGGATGATCTGCTTGGAGGAAATCTCCGCACCGATGGTGGCCTCAGCCACGGCGGCCTCGCCCAAGGCGGCGGCGAATATTTCGGCCTGGATGGTAAGGGCGGCGATCTCGTTATCGATCAGCCCCTGCCGGTATTGGCCGACAAACAACAGGCCGGCCACCAGTACCGCCAGCGCAAAAACATTGACCGCCAGGATGCGCCGCGAGATGGAGCGCATCCGCCGGGGCTTCCGGGGGCCATGGATTTTGTCATCCCCCGAAATTCGCTGCTCCCCTGATCCCCTTAAGCCGTCCAAATCGTCTATCCGGTTAGGTCATGAAATCATAGTTTTAAGCCACATGTTTCTCACGAAATCTGTAGCCGACGCCATACAAGGTTTCGATCTCGGAAAATTCGGGATCGACGACGCGGAACTTTTTGCGCAGCCGCTTGATGTGGCTGTCGATGGTGCGGTCGTCCACATAGATATGCTCGCCGTAGGCCGCATCGATCAGCTGGTCGCGGTTCTTCACGTGACCGGGCCGGTTGGCGAGGGTTTTCAAAAGCAGAAATTCGGTAACCGTCAGATTGAGCGGCTTGCCCTGCCAGGCACATTGGTGGCGCCCGGTATCGAGCAGCAGATCGCCGCGCTGGATGGCTTCATCCTTGGGCCCGCCGGGGCCGTCCGACATATCCAGATCGCGGCGCCGCAAAAGCGCCTTGATGCGTTCGATCAACAGGCGCTGGGAAAACGGCTTGGTCAGATAATCGTCGGCGCCCATGCGGAGGCCGAGAACCTCGTCGATCTCGTCATCCTTGGAGGTCAGGAAAATCACCGGCACGGCGCTTTTCTCGCGCAGCTTGGTCAGCACTTCCATGCCGTCCATGCGCGGCATCTTGATATCGAGGACCACCAGATCAACCGGTTTGCGGGACAGCCCGCGCATGGCATCGGCGCCGTCGATATAGGTATCGACTTCGAATTCCTCGGCTTCCAGCGCCATCGAAACCGACGTCAATATGTTGCGGTCGTCGTCGACCAAGGCAATGCTGTTCATGCGGACACCCCTAATGGCATTTTCGTGAAACGATAGCTGCCCAATGGCTAACGCCGAAAAAAGACCAAATTGTGACAAAAATATAGTCCAATTCGGGCAAGACTTGTAATCTTATGGCATCCCGCCTTGTATTCTTAACGCGTCCCGCCAACCAGAGCAGCCGCAAATATGACCCAATCCCCCATAAATCCAAGCGCTTCGGCTACGAAATCGCGGCGTTTGGCGCGCCACGCAAGCAAAGCCTATTTGTGCACCATCGGCGCCGAAAGCCAGCCCGAGACCGCAAATTGGCCGTCGGCGTCGCTGATCACCGTCGCCGCCCACTGGGATGGCAGCCCCATTTTGCTGCTCTCAGAGCTGGCCCACCATACGCAGAATATCGCCAACCATGGGCGCGCCAGTATCCTGTTCGATGGTTCCGCCGGTTACGCCAATCCGCAGCAAGGCCCGCGCGCCGCCTTCATGGGCCGGCTTGAAAAGACCAAGGATGAACGCCTGCACCAGCGCTTTCTGGCGCGCCACCCGGGCGCCGCCGGCTATGCCGGTTTTGGCGATTTCGGGTTCTACCAGATGCATGTGGAGCGGGTTCATTATGTCGGCGGGTTCGCCGCCGCCATTTGGCTGAAGAAGCGCCGCGCCATCCTGGCCGCCAACCATTACAAGGCGATTGCCGGTATGGAGGCGGGCGCCCTCGAACATATGAATTCCGATCACCGCGATGCAGTTGCCAATTATGGCACCCGGTTGCTGGGCAAGCGCGGCAAGCATTGGCGGATGATCGGCATCGATCCGGAAGGCGTCGATTTGGCTTGTGGCCACGGTGTCCACCGTCTGGATTTCAAAACCTTGGTAACCGATGCCGGGGCCATGCGCGCCCAATTGGCCAGCCTCGCCGCCGAGGCCAAGAAGGCGCCCAAAGGCCGGCGCTGAACAGGCGTCCGGTGGCGCGCTGAGAGCCTTGAAAAAATTATGTTGAAATTCATCTGAGAATTGGTTGCACCGGTCTGGAACGGCGGCTAGAGTTTATTCAGCAACGAAACCACGCTGCATTGGAAACCTGACCACATTCTTTTGTTTATTTGGATTTGTTCCGGACGTGTAATAAGTGCCGGGCGGCTATTGGGAGCTACGAATGCCGGGAACGAACGGGGAGCGGACGGGCAATCAAGCCTTGCTGAAGTGGGTTGAAGAAATGACCCGGCTTTGCAAGCCCGACCAGGTATATTGGTGCGACGGCTCAGACGCGGAATATCAGCGTCTCTGCGGTGAAATGGTGGCCGCCGGCACGTTGATCGAATTAAACCAGGAAAAGCGCCCCGGCTGCTATCTGGCGCTGTCCGATCCCACCGACGTGGCCCGCGTCGAAAACCGCACCTATGTGTGCTCCCGAGATAAAATAGACGCCGGTCCCACCAACAACTGGATCGATCCGGGGGAAATGAAGGCGACCATGAACGGCCTGTTCGATGGCGCCATGCGCGGCCGAACCTTGTATGTGGTGCCGTTCTCCATGGGCCCGTTGGGATCGCACATTGCCCATATCGGCGTGCAATTGACCGACAGCCCCTATGTGGCGGCGAGCATGAGGGTCATGACCCGCATGGGCAGCCCAGCCCTTGATGTGCTTGGCGACGGCGCGTTCGTGCCCTGCATGCACACCGTCGGCGCGCCCCTCGAAGATGGCGCCGAAGACGTGCCCTGGCCCTGTAACGAAACCAAATATATTGTCCAATACCCGGAAGAGCGCGCCATCTGGTCCTATGGATCGGGCTATGGCGGCAACGCGCTTTTGGGCAAGAAATGTTTTAGCCTGCGCATCGCATCGGTGATGGCGAGGGACGAAGGCTGGCTGGCCGAACATATGCTGATCCTCGGCCTGGAAAGCCCCGAAGGCGAGAAAACCTATGTGGCGGCGGCTTTCCCAAGCGCCTGCGGCAAGACCAATCTGGCCATGCTGATCCCGCCCGAAGGGTTCGCGGGCTGGAAGGTGAGCACCGTCGGCGACGATATCGCCTGGATCAAGCCCGGCGACGATGGCCGGCTTTATGCGATCAACCCGGAAGCCGGGTATTTCGGCGTCGTGCCGGGCACCTCATCGAAGACCAATCCGAACGCCATGGAGATGATGAAAGCCGATACCATCTTCACCAACGTGGCGCTGACCGATGACGGCGATGTCTGGTGGGAAGGCACTGATGCGCCCGCGCCCGATCACCTGATCGACTGGAAGGGCAACGACTGGACGCCGGCTTCCGATACGCCGGCGGCGCACCCGAACGCGCGCTTTACCTGCGCCACCACCCAGTGCCCGAGCGCCGATCCCGCCTGGGACGATCCCGCCGGCGTGCCCATCAGCGCCTTCATATTCGGCGGCCGCTTGAGCCACACATTCCCGCTGGTATATCAGAGCTTCGATTGGGAGCACGGCGTCTATATGGCCGCGACCATGGGTTCCGAAGCCACGGCGGCGGCCGACAATCAGGCCGCCATCCGGCGCGATCCGATGGCGATGCTGCCGTTCTGCGGTTACAACATGGCCGATTACTGGTCGCACTGGCTGAAGATCGGCAAGTCGCTGGCCAACCCGCCGAAGATTTTCCGGGTCAACTGGTTCCGCAAAGACGGCGATGGCAAATTCATCTGGCCGGGCTTTGGCGAAAACATGCGCGTCTTGCAATGGATCGTCGAGCGCGCCGGCGGCCAGGCCGAGGCAACCCAAAGCCCGTTCGGCTATCAGCCCCAGCATCAGGACATCAACTGGACCGGCCTGGATTTCGGCGCCGGCGATTTCGGCGGCATCATGGATATCGAGCGCGCCGGCGGCGCCGAAGAGGCGGAAGCATTGAAGGAATATTTCGAAAGATTCGAAGACCGCCTGCCGCCGGAGATGGAAGCCCAGCGCCAGGCGCTTGAGAAGCGCATGCAAACGGCGCCGGAAATCTGGCACGTCGCCGAGTAGTTAGCGGGAAAGCCTTATTATTGACGTAGTTACGCTGATTCACTTGACGTATAATATTTTGGGAATTGTCTGATTTTTGTTCATAAGCTATTCAAATTGCGTTAGGCTAAACCCAAGTTCGAGCAAATAATCTACATAACAAGCACCTTTGGGAGGTTACCATGACTAAGAAAACTGCTCTGGCTGCAGGTATTGCGGCAGCCGCGCTGCTTGCCGCCGCACCGGCAATGGCGCAAAAATCGAAAGACACGCTGCGCGTCGCCATCAACGACATGTTCAGCGTTTCCGATCCTTATCATTTCCCGCTCGATGAAAACGCCCAGTTTTATCGGACCATTTATACGTCGTTGATCGAATACAACGAATATAAGGGCCGCTTCGAGCCTTATCTCGCCAAATCCTGGAAGCGCATCAACCCAACGACCATCGAGTTCACGCTCCGCGAAGGCGTCAAGTTTCACAATGGGGCCGAGTTCACCGCCGACGATGTGCTTACGACCCTGGCTTATCTTGCCGATCCCAAGGTGCGCATCCGCTTCAAGGCGCGCTACACTTGGCTGAAGAGCGTCGAGAAGTTGGGCAAGTACAAGGTCCGGCTGACCGGCAAGAAAAACCGCGCCACCGACATGGCCGATATCGCCTATCGCTTCGAAATGCTGCACGGCAAGTCGCTGATGGGTCTTGAACGCAAATCCGATTATGGCAAAGTGACACCGTATGGAACCGGGCCCTACAAGATCAAGTTCGTCGACCGCAACAAAGGCATCCTCGTGGAACGGGTTGATAATTACTATGGCGATGCCGGCTTTGGCCGCGCGCCGGTCAAGTTCGTGCACGGCATTCACATGCCTGACAAACAAACCCAGAAAGCGCAATTGATTACCGGTGGCGTCGATATGCTGCGCGATGTGACCGCCGACGATGCCCGAAATTTTGTAACCTTGCCCGGCATCAATGCCACGCCGACACCGACCGGCATGCTGATGTATATCACCCTCGATGCCGCGGGCCGGTCCAAGAACAAAGTGATGAAAGACATCCGCGTGCGCAAAGCCTTCATCATGGCCATCGACCGCAAAAAAATCGTCGAAGCCGTGGTCGCCGGCGGTAAAAACGCCGAATCGCCGAAGAGCGTTTGCTTCAAGGCCAATATCGCCTGCGATCCGACCACAACGCCCTATCCCTATAACCCGGCGGAAGCCAAGCGCTTGCTGGCCCAGGCCGGCTATCCCAACGGCATCGATCTGACTTTCTTCGTGCACGCGCCGATCCGCCACGTGGCCGAAGCCATTTCCGGTGAATTGCGTAAAGTGGGTATCCGCACGAAGCTCAGTCCGCTGCCGCTGATGGTTTATGTGAAGAAGCGCGGCGCCGGCGATTTCACGGCGTTCAACGGCTTCTATCCGACCGGCTCGCATCCCGATGTAGCCAACCTTTTGAACTTCTTCTTCGGCGCCAACCGGGATTATTACAAAGACCCGATCATCCACAATGCGGCGAAAATGGGCTCCACCGAGTTCGATCTGGCCAAGCGCACCAAGATCTATCAGCCGGCGCTCGATCAGGTGAACAAGATGGCGTATATCCTGCCGGTGTCTGAAAAGCCCATCGTCTGGGTGCACAACAAGAATGTGAAGGTCCTGCGTAACAATATGAGCACCTTCGAATCGCGCCTCGGCGATTATGCCTGGAGCGATTACAAAGGTAAGTAATCAGACCCTAATATGCGAATAATTTGGGGCGCCGTTCATTCGGCGCCCCTTTTTTTTTAGGCCCCGGATGGCGCCCGCACGGTCAGCATTTTGATGATATCCCGATACAGATATTTCTTTTCCACCAGTTGCAGACCGGCGGCGTCCAGATATTGCTCGGTATTGCGGTCGAACGCGGCGCCATAGGCAAAGCGCACCCAGGGCGCCATCAATTTCATGATCCATCGCTGCACGGGGTTTTCGGAAAGGGAGTATTCCAGAATACGAATTTGCCCGCCGGGACGGCAGACCCGGCCGAGCTCTTTTAGCGCCGGCGTCTGATGCTCGGGCTCGAGCACGCAAAACAGAAAGGTGGAGATGATGCCGTCGAAATGATCATCGGGGAAATCCAGCGCCATCACATCCATTTCCCGAAGCTCGACCGTGGCAAGCAGCTTCTCCTTGCGTGCCTGAGCGCGCCCGAGCATGGCCGGGCTGAGATCGATGCCGGTAACCTTGGCGCCCTCTGGGTAGAACGGAATATTGCAGCCGGTGCCGACGCCGGCGTCCAGGAGGGCGCCGCCTAAGCCGGCAAACATCACCCGGCGCAGGGGCTGGTAGCGAAATCGCTCGAACGGCGCGTCGAGGAAGTCATAATAGCGGGCGATGCGGCGATAGGTTTTGACCTTGTTCATTTTGCTTGGCGCAATCGGCGCATCTCACGATGCTTTTGCATGCAATTATGCCTCCGTCGTAAAGCCGTTGGCGGACCAGCCGGACATGCCGTCGCCCACCAAAAGAACCTGGGCGAACCCGCTTTGGCGGAGCAGTCTGGCCGCCTTGCCCGATTTACTATTGGTCGTGCAGACCACCGCCAAGCACCGCGTCTTCCAAGGCGCCAGCTCGGCGAGCCGGTTTTGAACGTCCCGGAGCGGGATGTTCCTGGCTCCCGCAATGTGGCCGCCTTGGCCTTTGAAATCCGCCCGGCCGCGCACATCAAGGACCAGGATATCTTCGCCCATATCCAGGCGCCGCTTGAGCTCGGTGGTGGTGAGCCGGCTGATCCCAACCCGCCGTCTTTTTATCAGGCTCCGCGTCCACAGCAAAAGGGCCAGACCAATCACAATCACGACAATTGCAATCGCGCCTTCGGGGCCACCGGGCCCATAAACCTGGATTGCGCTTAACATCGGTTTCATTCCTTAATCTTATATTCAAACGATTATTTGATAATAGAGGAGTTCGGTGCTAAGTCAAACCTCTATTTGTGTTCACAATTTGCGAAATTGTTCGACTATGGGCTTGCCCGGACCCGGTGGATGATCAAATAATCACTTGATAATTTGCCATGAGGGAAGTGGACGTGCCGAACCTTGGACCCAAGACCGAGCTGTATGAACAATTGGCGAGCGTTGCCAAGGCGCTGAGCCATTCCGTTCGTCTGGAACTGATGGAGCATCTGGGCCAGGGCGAGCGCAGCGTCGAGGCCTTGGCGAAATTGGTGGGCCATAGCCTGGCCAACACCTCGCACCACCTGCTGCTTTTGCGCCGGGCCGGTCTGGCGGTTGCCCGCAAGGACGGCAAGCGGGTTCTCTATCGTTTGTCAGGCGATGATGTGGTCGATCTTTTGGGCGCCTTGCGCCTATCGGCGGAACGCCATAGCGCCGAGGTGGAAAATATCCTGTCCGGGTTTTTCCGGGACCGCGACGACATGGAGCCGGTGTCCCGCGAAGAGCTCCTGCGCCGGGCCAAGGATGGGCTGGTGACGGTGTTGGATGTGCGCCCCGCCGATGAATACGCCGCCGGCCATGTGCCAGGCGCCGTCAACATTCAGCCGTCGGAGCTGGGCAAGCGGCTAAAAGAAATCCCAAAGGATCATCAGGTTATCGCCTACTGCCGGGGCGCCTATTGTGTGCTGTCGTTCGAGGCGGTCGCCGAATTGCGCAAAAAAGGCTTCAATGTGCGCCGCCTGGAAGAAGGTTATCCTGAGTGGAAGGCGGCAGGCCTGCCGGTGCGCAGCTCCATTCCGTAAAATAGGGAGGGATATGTTTAAATCGGTGAGAATATACGCCTTATTGGCGGCCCTTTTTCTGCTCGCCGCCTGTCAGGGTACCGGCGTCAAATTTTTATCCGGCAACCATGGCAATCTTCGCGGCGAGGCGCTGACCGTATCTGCCCTGTTGTTTCAGCCCGATGGTAAGGGCCCGTTCCCAGCGGTGGTGCTGCTCTATACCTGCGGCGGATACCAACGGCACGTGACCGAAGGCTGGCCAAGTTTCCTTACCAAAAACGGCTATGTGGTTCTGACCGTCGATTCCTATCCACCGCGCGGCTTCCAGACCTGCGACAAGGCCGGCTCCCGTATTCACTGGATGGGCGCCCAGGCCGATGATGCCTTCGCCGCGCTGGATTACCTGGCCGGCCTCGGCAATGTCGATAGTGACCGGGTTGGCGTCATGGGCTTTTCCGCCGGCGCCTTTGCCATCAATGAAATGATCGTTTCCATGAACAGGCGCGAAGGCCGGATGCGAACATTCCGCGCCGCCATTTCCCTCTACGGCGCTTGCCGCGGATTGGGACTTTTTTATTCCAAGGAATATCTGCCCCTGATGCAAATCGCCGGCGAGCTGGACGAACATCTTGCGCCAAGCTGCGTGGACGCCGGCAAAACGACGTCGATGGTCGTGCATTTGCTCGAAAATACCTACCATGCCTTTGATCAGCCGCAGATCACCGATATTCGTTATGACAACGCCGGCAATCCCATGCGCTACAGCCCGTCGGCAACCACCCGCGCGGAAAACCTGACCAAGGAATTTTTCGCCAAACATCTGGGCAAGTAGCAAGACCTATTCAAACGGCATAAAGCTGATGCGAAACAAACCCTGTTCGTGGTTCAGTTTTTCGAGTAGCGCGCCGATCCGTTTGGCATTGAGCTGGGGCGACGGGCCCGCCTTATAATCCGCCTCGCCTAGGCTGGCGCGAATTTGCAGATAGCGGCGCATGTCCCGGCGAACCCTTGATGCGAATTGGCCGCTTTGCATGGCATCCCTGCCCAGTCCGGTCATGGCGTATTCGCTTACCCCGTAGACCGATAGGATGCGCTCGGCAAAATGGCCGCTCCCATGGCGCCGGTAAAATATCGCCGCGAAGCGAAACAGGGACCCGAGATCGGGAATGCCGGGCAACGCCGCTTCCAGGGTTTCGGTGCTGGCCTCGGCTATACACGCCGGTGAAAAACCGCCGGGTCTGAATTTGAGAACATGGCCGGTAATGGCGGCGTTGGTTGGATGCGGATGGTAAAGCACCAGCTCCGACGAGGCGGCAATCAAGGCGGCGACGTCTTTTGTCTTGATGCCCGATATGGTGCTTGGCGGGCGGCATTTGCCATCCCGGCCGCGCCGGATGGAGCCCCGGATTTCCTCCAAAATGCCGAGCTCGATCCAAGTGCAAAAGCCTGGAAGGAAAGCCCAGAATTCCTCGAACGGGGAGACCAGATTGCGGATGTCGGCGATGCCCTCTGCTTCGCATTTATGCACCCGGTATTTAACTTCGTTTTCGGTGTTGATGCGCAACGACGCGGCTTTGACCGTCGCCGGTGCTTTGGGAATGAATTCCGCGCCGGCGGCGGCTCCGGCCAGCGCCAGTGCCGCCAACGCCGCGATTGGGACCATTGCCCGCATGGCTTTATCGCAATTCGGTGATCGCCAGATAGGCGCCGTTAGCGCTGACCGTCAGGTGCCCCTTGCCCGCTATATCCTCTGCCAGGCCCACATCGCCGGCGCCGAAGCTGCGCGTCTCGCCGTCGCTGACGGTGACGCGAAATTCGCCGGAAACGACCACAAAATACTGGCGCGCCGGCGCCGGGTGATCCACCGTTAGTCCCGGCGGGAATTCCAAAAAGCGGATCGCTTCGGCTGGCTGGCGCTCCGATAAATTGGCGCCGATGGTTGGCGGCGGCACCGGGCCCGGCGCCATAGCCATCTCCAAATCCTCGAAATGGGTCTCGCCATCCTCGCCGTCATACATTCGCGTATAGCGCATCACTTGCCCTGCTGACGTTTAAGATAGGCGATCACGTCCAGCCGCATTTGTTTATCGGCAAAGCCTTCAAAGCCCATTTCCGTGTCCGGCACCATCTTGTCCGGCCCCGCCAAGAAGCGCAGCAGATTTGCCTCGGTCCAGATATTGGTTTTGGCCTTCATGGCATCGGAATACCGAAACCCCTTGAAGGTTCCCGCCTTGCGCCCGATGACGCTGCTCAAATTCGGGCCGACATTGTTGCCGTCCGCCTTGTTCTCGAAATGGCAGGCCGCACATTCTTCTTCAAAGATGGCCTTGCCCTTGTTGGCATTGCCCTCGGCCAGGGCCGGCGCCGCCAACATCAGGGCGGCGGCAAAGGCGGGCGCGATGGCTGGGTCGAATTTGATTTTCATATCATCCTCACAATTGTTTGGTTGCGATGGCAATTTCCCGGTTATTTGCCTTGCACGCTTTTCAGGTAGGCGATCACGTCGCGGGCCATATTGGCGTCGGCGAAACCGCCAAATCCCATTTCGGTATCCGGCACCATCTTGTCCGGTGCCGCCAGGAAGCGCAGCAGATTTGGCTCGGTCCAAATATGGGATTTGGCCTTCATCGCGGCGGAATAATGAAATCCCTCAAAACTTCCCGCTTTGCGGCCTAGGACGCTGCTCAAATTTGGGCCGACCAGGTTGCCGCCTGCTTTGGTCTCCCAATGGCAGGTCCCGCAATGGGTATCGAACGTGGCTTTGCCCTTCTTGGCGTTGCCTTCGGCCAGGGCCGGCGCCGCCAAAACCAGGGCGGCGTTGATGGCCAATGCGATGCTTGCAAAAAATTTGATTCCCATATCATCTCCACAATTGTTTGGTTGCGATGCGCGCCCCCTCGGTCATGGCTTCCAGTTTGGCCCAGGCGATTTCCGCCTCGCCGACCCGGGGGCCGAGGCCGCAATCGG
Source organism: Alphaproteobacteria bacterium (assembly GCA_963582805.1). Taxonomy (GTDB): domain Bacteria; phylum Pseudomonadota; class Alphaproteobacteria; order Rhodospirillales; family UBA2165. Next base: position 11,610 of record CAUZTZ010000026.1, on the reverse strand, counting down.
TGCCGGCCATGACATTATCGCGGCCCACCAGATTGGCATAGCGGCAAAGCCGCTCAGCGATCAATTCCGGATGCTCGATAAAGTCGGTGCAATGGCCGACCACGCCGGGGACGATATAAGTGCCCTCGGGCGGTTTCACGTCTTCGAAGACCTTCCATTCATGTTCGTGCATGGGGTTGGAGGCTTCGAACGAATAGCTGCCCGCCTTCACCTTGAAGATCAGATCAATAATATGCTGCATGCCGATATCGCTTTGGTGCGGCCCGTGGTTGGAGCCCCAGCACACATGCAGGCGGATGGACTCAGCCGGAATATTGCGCAGGCCATGGTTCAAGGCTTCGACCCGCATTTCCGCATATTTGCGGTACTCAGTGACGCTCATGCCGGGATGCATCTGCCAGCCGTCGGGCAGGTCTGGATCATCCACCTGCAACAGAAAACCGGCGCCCGCGATGGCTTCATATTCCCCGCCCATGGCCTCGGCGATGGCGAACACGAAATCCTCGGTGGAGCTGTAATGCTCGTTGGCCAGCCAATGCTCGATGGAGCCCGGCGTCACCGACGGCAAGTAGGATTGCTGCGGCTCAAGCCCTTCCAGCGCCGCCTTGAAATTGGCAATGTCCTCGGCAATGGCCGCCTGGCCCACATATTTCAGATCCTCGACGACCACATTGTTGGGCGCCACCTGGACCACCCAGCCGCCGGTTTTCTCGAAATATTTGGCATAGCGCTGCTTGTCGCGGGCGATGATGCTCAAGGGGTATCCGGGCGGGCGCTGATCATCGGGGCGCAATTCAAACCCGGCCAGCCTTTGGCCCGCATAGGCGGTGAAATTGCTCTTTGCCATTTCGCCGTCATTGACGCAATCGACGCCGCATTGCAACTGGCGGGCGACCACGGAACGGGTCTCTTCTGCAATGCGCGCCTTCATGTCGGCTTCGTCGATGGGCGCGCCGCCGGCGTGGGCGTAGACCATCCCGGTCAGCTCTTCCGAGCGCGGCAAGGCGCCGGCATGGGTGCAGGTGATGCGGTTCAGACCATGTGTCATATTATTGTACTCCCCTGATGTTTTCTTGTTGCATGTGCGCTTGCATCACTATTATTGGAGATGCCGGCCAGGGTGGCAATCGTTACGGCAATCACAGGCAGAATTATTTGCGGAGAATTTTTTATGACTAAGCCGAAGGTTGCCGTCGTCGTTCCCTGGGACAGGAGCGGCGAATCCTACGCCTATATGGAAGCCGCCGGCTGCGATGTGGCCATCGCCGATGCGTCCTGGGCGTCCGGGTTTCACGCCACCCGCGAAGACTATGTGGAACTCTGCGGCGGCGCCATTGCCATCATCGGCGCCCGCCTGGAAGGCTTTGACATCGGCGGCGATCTGCTCGCCGAATTTCCCGATTTGCGCATCTATTGCCGCTACAATATCGGCTACGACGATATCAACTTGGCGGCGGCTACCGAATTGGGCGTGATCGTCACCAACTCGCCGGTAGAATCCAACTGGGGCGCGGTGGCGGAAAACACCTTTGCCTTCATGCTCGGATTGCTGAAGAACCTCCGCGCCCGCGATGCCCATGTGAAGGAAGGCGGCTGGCGCGAAGACGAGCCGGGCGCCACCTATCTCGGCCGCCGCCACGACGGCTATGGCGGCATCACCGTCGGCATTATCGGCTTGGGCCGGGTCGGCTCCCGGTTGTGCGATCTTTTAGCGCCCTGGCGGGTCCGTATCCTGGCCTATGACCCTTATGTGGAGGATTCCAAATTCGTCCATCACAACGCCGAGCGCGCCGATTTGGAAACATTGCTCAAAGAATCCGACGTGGTCACCCTGCATTGCGATCTCAACGATGAAACCAGGCGCATCATCGGCGCGGCCGAGTTCGGCGCCATGCAATCATCGGCCATTTTCATCAATGCGGCGCGCGGCGGCTTGGTCGATCAGGACGCGCTCATCCACGCCCTCGACAGCGGCGCCATCGCGGCGGCGGCCATTGATGTCTATGAAGCCGAGCCGCCGCCCAAGCAATCGCCGCTTTTGGGGTTGGGCGACAAGATCATGCTGGCGCCGCACTCCGCCGGGCGCACCACATCGGGCGGCGGCAGAGCAACCATGGGCGGCGGCGAAAACATCACCATGCAGACCGAGATATTGCTGACTGCTTTGCGCGGTGAGGTACCCAAATGCGTGGTCAATCCCGACGTCCTGCCGGCATGGCGCAAGCGCTTCGAAGGCAATAACCTGCTTTGATGCGCAATTTCAGGTTATAATAGCTCATAGATGGAACTTTACTGGCTAATCAGCGGCATCGCCCTCATTGTCCTGGAACTTGTGGTTCCCGGCGCCATTCTCATGTTTTTGGGCGGCGGCGCGCTGACGGTGGCCTTTCTGCTCTGGATCGGCGCCTTGGACCATTGGATGGGCGCCTTTACCACCTGGTTTGTGGTCTCGCTGGCATTGATCATTGTATTTCGGAGCATGGTGCAGCGTTTCTCCGGCGGAACAAGCGACCGGGAATCCACCAACGAAGACCTGGATGCGGCCGGCACGGTGGTCACCGTTACGGAGACGATCAGCCCGCAAGATCAGGGCCGTATCCGCTATCGCGGCACCACCTGGCCGGCGATCTGCGATGATCATGTGCTGGAAATCGACGCCGAGGCCAAGCTGGTGCGCCGTGAAAACCTTGCCTGGGTCGTTGAGCCCAGCGATTAAGTTTTTGGGAGTTCAATTATGTTGACCATACTTACCGCAATTTTGCTGGTCGCCGGATTTATCGTTTGGAAGACATTCATCGTCGTTCCCATGCGCGATGTCAACGTGGTCGAGCGGCTGGGCCGCTTCCGTGCCGTGCTGCAACCGGGCTTTCATTTCCTCATTCCGATTTTCGACCGGGTTGCCTACCGCCACGATATCAGGGAACAGGTTTTGGATATCCCGGGCCAAAACTGCATTACCCGCGACAATATTCAGGTTCACGTCGATGGCATTGTCTATTTGAAGGTGACCGATCCCGAGCGGGCCAGCTACGGCATCGAAGATTATCACCGCGCCGCGGTCAATCTGGCGCAGACCACCATGCGCGCCGAGGTCGGCAAGCTGTCTCTGGGCCAGACCTTTTCCGAGCGGGAAAGGCTGAACGAAGCCATTGTTCGGGAAATCGACGAAGCGTCGAACCCGTGGGGCATTAAAATCCTGCGGTACGAGCTGAAGAATATCACGCCCTCGCAAGACGTGATGCTCACCTTGGAAAAACTGATGGAGGCGGAGCGCCAGAAACGAGCCGAGATTACCAACGCCGATGCCGAAAAAGAAGCCACCATCAACCTCTCCGAAGGCGAGCGCCAGGCCGAGATCAACCTCTCCGAAGGTGAGAAGCAGCGCCGCATCAACGAGGCCAAGGGGCGCGCCACATCGATCTCGCTGGTCGCCGGGGCGACCGCCAAGGGCACCGAAATGATCGCCAAGGCAATCGAAAAGCCCGGCGGCAACGCCGCCATCAATGCGCAGCTGGTGGGCCGCTATATCGAAACCTTGGGCGATATCGCCGAACGCGCCGACGTTTCCGTGATCCCGCTGGAACTGGCCAACGTGCAGGGCTTTTTCCAAGGTCTGTCGACGATTACCGGCGGTGAGCTGCCGGATGGGGATAGCGACGAGGCCGGCCGGCCGGCAACCGGCCCTTGGGCGCCTAGCGGCGAATAGGGAGAGATCAAATGTCATCCATTGAAAGCCTTTTCACCGATATCCCGGTTTCCGATATTTTCAACTTTACCGTCTGGGGCATCGTCTTCCTCGTTTTGATCTTCAGATTTTTCACCTCTATCAAGATCGTTCCGACGCAAGCGGCCTATGTGGTCGAACGGCTGGGCAAGTACAGCAGGACCCTCGGCGCCGGCTTCCATGCGCTGATCCCGTTCGTCGATAAAGTTGCCTATCAGCTCGATTTGAAAGAGCTGACCGTCGAGGTGCCGCCGCAGGAATGCTTCACCGCCGACGAGGTGCGCGTCGAGGTCGATGGTGTCATGTATATTTCGGTGATTGATTCGGTACGCGCCAGCTACGGCGTCACCAATTACGGCGTCGCCGCCATGGAATTGGCGCAGACCACCACGCGCTCGGTGATCGGCACGTTGGATCTGGATAAAACCTTTGAAGAGCGGTCGCTTATTTCGGCCCGGGTGGTCGAGGCGCTGGACGCCGCCGGCGAGGCCTGGGGCATCCGCGTCCACCGCTACGAGATCAAGAACCTGACACCGCCGCCATCGGTGCACGAGGCCATGGAAAAACAGGTGACCGCCGAGCGCGAGCGGCGCGCCATCGTCGCCCGTTCCGAAGGCGAAAAGCAAAGCCGCATCAACACCTCCGAAGGCGAAAAGACTGAAGCCATCAACCTCTCCGAGGGCCAGATGCAGCGCACCGTCAACGAGGCCGAGGGCCAGGCCCAGGAAATCCTGTCCATCGCCGAGGCCACCGCCAATTCCATCGAGGTGGTCGCCGCCGCCATCAAATCCTCGCCCGGCGGCGACGATTCCATCCGCCTGCAACTGGCCGAGCGCTATCTGCAAAAACTGACCGCCCTGGCGGCGCCCGATACCCGCGTCGTGCTGCCCTCGGACCTGACCAATATCGATGCTGTCTTGAAAAGTCTGAATTACTCGGGATTCGGGGCGCCGGCAGCAGACGAAGACTAGGCGGGTTTTGCCTTGGCGTTCTTTCGCTGCGCCGCCCAAAGCCGGTAGCCGAGCAGAACCGCGATACAGCCGCCATAGATAAAGGGGCGCGAGAAATCGGCGCGGATCATCATGATAAAATGGATCAGCCCGAGCACCGATATGCCATAGATCGCCATATGCAGCCGCCGCCAATTGCGCCCCCCCAGCCGCCGGATCATGCCGCGGGTGGAGGTGGCGGCAAGCGCCGCTAAGCCCACGAAATTGATCACCCCGATGGTGATGAACGGCCGTTTCGCCACATCGACGAGAAACTCATCAAGATTGAATTGCAGGTTCAAAACCGTGTAGCTGGACAGGTGCAGCAACACATAGAAAAAGGCGAACAAGCCGATCATGCGCCGGTAGGCAATTATTTCGTTGATCCCCAAAATTTCCCGCGCCGGGCGGACCGCCAAGGTGACGATAATCAGGATCAGCGCCCAATCGCCCAATTCCCGGTCCAGCTTCTGTACCGGATCGTTGGTCAGCAGGCGGGTGCCGAGGACGGTATCGGAATAGAGCGCATAGAGGAGCCAGGCGAGCGGCAATAAAGCGATCAGGAAGACAAGCGGCTTGAAAATCCGGCGCGATGCTTTTTGCGATAATTTGGCCGCCATGATGCCTCAAAAATTATTAATCAGGTCCATGCCGGCATAAAGGCTGGCGACCTCTTCGGCATATCCATTGAACATCTTGGTTTCGGCGCGGGGCGCGAACAAGGCCTTGAGGCCGCCCTCGCCGGTGATCACCCGTTCCTGCGCCTGGCTCCAGCGGGGATGGCTGCGATCGGGATTGACGTTGGAGTAAAAACCGTATTCCCGGGGCGCCTGGATGTTCCAGGTGGCCGGCGGCTGTTTCTCCACGAAGGAGATTTTGACAATGGACTTGATGCCCTTGAAGCCGTATTTCCAGGGGACAACGAGGCGCACCGGCGCGCCGTTCTGGTTGGGCATCACCTCGCCATGGATGCCGACGGCGAGCAAGGTCAGCGGATGCATGGCCTCGTCCATGCGCAAACCCTCAAGGTACGGCCAGGGCAGGCTGGGCGAACTTTGCATGGGCATCTGCGCGTGATCGACCAGGGTCTCGAAGGCCACATATTTGGCTTTCGAGGAGGGATTGAAGCGCTTCAAAACATCGCCCAAGGGAATGCCGACCCAGGGGATCACCATGGACCAGGCCTCGACGCAGCGCATGCGGTAGATGCGTTCTTCCAACTGGTGCGGCTTGATCAAGTCGTCCAGACCAAAAGTGCCGGTCTTTTCCGCATGGCCGGCGATCTCCACGGTCCAGGGTTTGGGCTTCAACGTATGGGCGTTGCGCTTTGGGTCCGACTTGCCGGTGCCAAATTCATAGAAATTGTTGTGGCTGGTGATGCCTTCCAGGGTGGCCGGTTTTTCAGCCTCGCCCCAGCTTGTCTTTTTGACGTTTTCCAGGCGCACGCCGGCGAAGGCGGGCCCGGCAAATGTGGGCAACAACGCCACGCCCGAGGCCGCCGCCGCTGCCGTCATAAAGGCACGCCGGCCCAGGATCGCTTCCTTGGATGTGATTTCCGAGGGGTTCACTTCGGAGGCTTTTTTAATACGGATCAACATGCGGTATCTCCCGCGCAGATTTCAAGGAATACAAGGGCATCAACTGATCAACGCCTATCTGCCCCCATTATTCCCGCTCGCCCCCCGAATATGAACTAAATTTACCGTGACATGCGCTGGTGGGGCAACACGGATTATTTTTTCGCATCCACATAAGATCGTAGGACCGCATTTATCCGGCTTTGGTAGCCGGGTCCCGAGTCCTTGAAAAAAGCCAGCACATCTTCATCAAGGCGAATAGAGATGGCCTGTTTCGGAACTGGCAAGACTACTCTGGCATTTTTCCAGAATTCATCACCCGCGATTGGTGCGGCGTCCGGGTCTCGGGCTACAGCCTCTTTGATCTGCTGGTCATCTAAATTGTCAATTTCCGTCCAATTGATGGAGTTTCTGGCTTTTTCTGTCTTTGACCGCCGTGTTGTTTGGGACGTTGCCCCGGACCGGACAATCTCTCCGGTCGTAGCGACGCGGCGCAACTTTTGGCTCTTGCCAGTGGGTTTAGGCTTCGCCGTAGATTTCTTTGTAGTACCTGCTTTGGTCACTTTTTATCGCCTTTCGTGCCGATATTATCCAGGTTCTCCCTGTGCGGGGCGTGTGAACGACCAAGAAACATCTTCCCTCGACCTCGCCGAGAGATATGAAGCGGTCTTCACCGCAGTCTTCACGCGTGTCTAAAACTTCCAATCTTGGCCCAGTAAAAATTTCCGTGGCCAATTCGAAGCTGATTTTATGCTTATCAAGATTAGACTTGGCTTTCTCCGAGTCCCATTCAAATTTTCCATAAATTATATACATTTGTATATACTATGTCCAGGCCAGAATAATTTACCGCTAGAAAATCAGCGGCATTGATTGCAAATCCACCCATTAATGCGCCTCGTCCCAGTTGGCGCCGTGGCCGGTGTCGACGATCAGCGGTACGTCCAGATGAGCGACCGATTCCATGACCTTTTTCACCAGCACCTTGGTCGCGTCCAGCTCGGCTTCCGGCACTTCGAATATCAATTCGTCATGCACCTGCAACAGCATGGCCGCGTTTAGCCCGGCGCTGGTCAGGGCGCCCGGCAGTTTGATCATGGCGCGCTTGATGATATCGGCGGCGCCGCCCTGGATGGGGGCGTTGATGGCGGCGCGCTCGGCAAAGCTGCGATGCGCCGAATTGGAATTGGCGATGCCCGGCGTATGACATTTGCGCCCATATAATGTGGTCACAAAGCCGTTCTCGCGGGCGGCCTGTTTGGTCTCGTCCATGTAATCGCGGATACCCGGATAGCGCTGGAAATAGGCTTTGATATAATCCGACGCCTCGCCGCGCCCGATGGAGAGCTGGCGCGCCAGCCCGAAGGCCGAGATGCCGTAGATGATGCCGAAATTGATCGCTTTGGCCTGGCGGCGGACCATCGGGTCCATGCCGTCGATGGGCACGCCGAACACCTGGCTGGCGGTCAGGGCATGGATGTCCTCGCCGGCCTTGAAGGCCTCGATCAGCACGTCGATCTTGGCCACGTGGGCGAGCAAGCGCAGCTCGATCTGCGAGTAATCCGCCGACAACAAGACATGGCCATCGGCGGCAACGAAGGCTTGGCGGATCTTGCGACCCTCTTCGGTGCGCACCGGAATGTTCTGCAGGTTGGGATCGTTGGATGACAGCCGCCCGGTGGAGGCGATGGCCTGGCCGTAATTGGTATGCACCCGCCCCGTCGCCGGATTGATGTCTTCGACCAGACTATCCGTATAGGTGCTTTTCAATTTCGCCAACTGGCGCCAATCGAGCACCCGGGCGGGCAGATCGTGGCCCTCGGCGGCCAGGGTTTCGAGCACCTCGGCGCCGGTACCGTAGGCGCCCGTCTTGGTTTTCTTGGCCCCCTCCAAACCCATTTCATCGAACAGAATCTCGCCCAACTGTTTCGGCGAGGCGATGTTGAATTCGCGCCCGGCAAGTTGGTGGATATCCACCGCCAGATCGGCCAGGCGGTTCGCAAAATCGGCGGAGAGGCCTTTCAGCATCTTCGCATCGACGCAAATACCGTTGCTTTCCATTTGCTTCAGCACGCCGACCAGGGGCCGTTCCATCACCTCGTAGATGGCGACCATATGTTCCCGCGCCAGGCGCGGCTTTAGCATTCGATAAAGACGCTGGGTGATGTCCGCATCCTCGGCGGCGTAATCCAGCGCCGTCTCCAGCGGCACCTTGTCGAACGTCACCTGCGCCTTGCCGGTGCCGGCCACGTCTTTGAATTTGATCGTCTGATGGCCCAGATGCAGTGCCGCCAGATCGTCCATATTGTGGGCGTGCAAGCCACCTTCCAGCACATAGGAGAGCAGCATGGTGTCGTCGATGGGCGCCACCTCGATGCCGTAATGGGCAAAAATCTTGGCATCGTATTTCATGTTGTGGCCGATTTTGAGCACGCCCGGATCTTGCAGCAGCGGCTTCAATAATTTCAGCGCGTCATCGCGCTTGATCTGCTTGATGCCGCCTTTCGGCTTGGCGGTGTCCTCGAGCCCGAGATCGAGGCTCGATTGTTGCTCCGGCTCGGTATGGGCGAGGGGGATATAGCAGGCCTTGCCGGGCTCGATGGACAGCGAGATGCCGACCAATTCGGCGCGCATGGCGTTGAGGGATGTGGTTTCCGTATCGACCGCGAAAACACCGGCGCTGGCGGCTTCGTCGATCCAGGCTTGTAGCCGCACTTTGTCCTGAACCAGCTCATATTCGGTCTCGCCGGTGAAGGCTTCGGCTGACGCCTCTTCGGCGACGGGCGCATCAACATCATCAGCAGACGCCGCCGGTGCCGCCGGCTTTGGTGCGGCCTCACCCTCCGGCGCCTTGATGCCGAAGCGGCTTTCCATGCGAGCGATCAGGGATTTGAATTCCTGTTGCTGCAGGAAGGCCAGCAATTTCTCCGCATCGATCTCGCGCGCCTTGAAGCTTTCCAAGGGCACCTCCACCGGCACGTCGCGGCGCAAGGTAACCAGTTCCCGCGATACCCGCGCCATGTCCGCCTGATCGATCAATACCTGGCGCCGCTTGGGCTGCTTGATCTCTTCGGCGCGGGCGAGGATAGCGTCGAGATCGCCATATTCTTCCACCAGCTGCGCCGCCGTCTTGACGCCGATGCCTTGCACGCCGGGCACGTTGTCGGACGAATCGCCGGCCAGGGATTGCACGTCGATGACCCGGTCCGGCCCGACGCCGAATTTCTCGCGCACTTGATCGGGGCCGATCTCCTTGTTCTTCATGGCGTCGAACATTTTGACCTTGGGCCCGACCAGCTGCATCAAATCCTTGTCCGACGAAACCACCGTCACGTTGGCGCCGGCTTCGACGGCCTGGCGGGCATAGGTGGCGATCAGATCATCGGCCTCGAAGCCGTCCATATCGACCATGGCGATATTCATCGCTTCGGTGGCTTCGCGCACCAGATCAAACTGCGGGATCAACTCGTCCGGCGGCGGCGGCCGGTGGGCTTTGTATTCGGGATAGATGTCGGAGCGGAAGGTTTTGCGGGCCCGGTCGAAGACAACGGCGATATAATCGGCGTCGGTATCGTCGGCCATTTTCAATAGCATCTGGGTGAAGCCGAAGACGGCGTTGGTGGGCGTGCCGTCGGCGCGGCTCATATCGGCCTTGATGCCGTAAAAGGCGCGGAAAATAAATCCCGAGCCGTCGATCAGAAAGACGTGATCCATGTGGTCTCTTTCGCGATTAGTGGCCGGTCCCGCCGCCGGCGCCGTCGGCCAGCTCGAAACGGCGGCTGCAATAGGGGCAGGCCACATGGCCGACCGCTTCGATATTCAAATAGACGCCCGGATGGCCAAGGGCGCCGCCGCCGCCGTCACAATAGACGCGGCGTTCCTGGACGGTTACGGCTTGGTCTTCATCTGAGGCGGCCATCGTGCTCTCCATTTGATTGCCGGTCGTTGACCGGAGCATGTTCGATTGCCGGTCGTTGACCAGGGCATGGGCGAATGATACCGAAGATGCACCGGTAATCAAATGCCCAATTGGACAATTTCATGCGCTCGATAACGGAGACACGCAACCGAGGCGCCGCATGGCCGATGGCGGCGCTGTTGCTTCTGCTGGCCTCCTGCGCGCCGGTGCTGAACGCGCCCGGCCCATCGCTGGCCCCGCCCGCCATCGATGGCGCGGCCCTGGTGATGGCCGACGGCGCGCATCTGCCGCTGCATGTGTGGCAGACGGCGGCGGCGCCCAAGGCGGTGATCCTGGCCCTGCACGGCTTTAACGATTACGGCAATTTCATAAATGACGCCGCCGGGTTCTGGCAAAATGAGGGCGTCCAGGTCTATGCCTATGACCAGCGCGGCTTCGGCGCCGCAACCGGCACCGGATTGTGGCCGGGAACGGCGGCTTTCACCGATGATCTGGCGGCGGCGGCGAAGCTGCTCCGCGCCCGCCACGCCCGGGTGCCGTTCTATGTGCTCGGCATGTCCATGGGCGGCGCCGTCGCCATGACTGCGTTCGCCGGCAACGAAGCGCCTGATGCCGATGGCGTCATCCTGGTGGCGCCAGCCGTTTGGGGCCGCTCCACCATGCCGTTTTACCAGCGCTGGACCCTGTGGCTGGCGGCACACACGGTGCCGTGGCTGACGCTGAGCGGGCGCGGGCTGAACATCAAGCCGTCGGACAATATCGAAATGCTGCGCGCCCTTGGCCGCGATCCCAAGGTGATCAAGGAAACCCGCGTCGATACCATTTGGGGGCTGGTCAATCTGATGGATGCGGCGCTTAACTCGGCGCCGCGCTTTGAGACCAAATCGCTGATCCTCTATGGCGACAATGACGAGGTGATCCGCCAAGGCCCGACCGATAAAATGCTCGCCAGCTTGCCGGCGGCGGCCAAGGGGCGCCGGCAATTGCGCCGCTATAAAGGCGGCTATCACATGCTGCTCCGCGATCTCGAAGGCAAGCGGGTTTGGACCGATATCCTGGCCTGGGTCAAACAGGGGCAATGATTAGAGGCGGCGCTTTACGCCCTTGCGGGGCGGGGGTATGGTGCGCGCCCGCATGTTGCGGGACATGCGCGCCCGTAGCTCAGCTGGATAGAGCGTCCGCCTCCGGAGCGGAAGGTCAGGGGTTCGAATCCCTTCGGGCGCGCCAATTTTTATTCCAGGTTTCTCATATCCGGTAATCGGCCATCCATTGACGCGCCAGCTTTTGTGCCGCAATGATTTGCGCTGCCGTCATGGTCTGTTCGGTCATCGCCCTGTTTTGGGCGGCGGTTCGATTGCCGCCGGCTGCGGCGATGATGAGCCACATATTGGCGGTAACATC
>CAUZTZ010000025.1:0-23040 GCA_963582805.1 Alphaproteobacteria bacterium | reverse complement strand
ATATCAAACATCGGAATTACACAGGGAGGATCGATCAATGTTAGAACGAACACGCCGTTTATTTTGTAGACAATCCAATTTCCTTTTGCCCGCGGTCGCGGCAGTGTTGCCGGTCATGGCATTGCTGGCAGCCGCCCCGCCGGACGCCGGCGCCCAATCGGCGAAATTCGAATTCGGCATCCTTGGCGATACGGATTATTCGTTTGTTATGGAAAAGGAACTGCCGAAGATGCTGGCCCAGATGAACAAGGCCGCGTTGTCTTTTGTTGTCCATGTTGGCGATTTCGAGGCTGATCCCCGCCCCTATAATCGGTCGCCGACGAAGATATCCATGCCTTGCGTGGAGAAGAATTTCAAAAGGGTGCGCGCCGTATTCCAAACATCGAAGCATCCCTTCGTGCTGACGCCGGGCGACAACGACTGGACCGATTGCGGCAAACTGAAGGCGCAAAAAGTCAATCCTCTGGACGCGCTGGCGCTGATCCGCGGCATGTTTTATCCGAAGGGCAAATCCCTGGGGCAAAATCCGATGCAGGTGGTCAGTCAATCGGATGATCACGGGTTTGGTAAATTTGTCGAGAACCTGACTTGGTCAAAAGGCAACGTCACATTCGCCACCGTGCATCTGGTCGGCAGCAACAACAATATGGGCAAGAAGTCCAAACCCAGCGCTGAATTTACCGAGCGAACCACGGCAAACACGGCATGGGTCAAGAAGGCCTTCGCCAAGGCCCGAACCGATAACGCCCTGGGGTTGGTCCTGATCACCCAGGCCAATCCGGCTTTCGAGGGCGCTTGGAAGGGGCGCACCCTTGGGCGCTATTTCCGGCCCATCGCCGCGCTCGGCATCAAGGCGCCCAAAAAGCCAAAGCCGAAACGTTACGGCTATGACGAATTTCATCAGGTGCTGTTGGCGGAATTGGCGACATTTAAAAAGCCGACATTATTGATGCATGGCGATAACCATTATGTGCGCATCGACAAGCCTTTGTATGATCCAAAACGGAAAGGCTTCGTTGCCAACTTCACCCGCGTCGAAACCTTCGGCTCGCCGACCACCGGCTGGATTCACGTCATGGTCGATCCCAAGGACCCGGATTTGTTCACCTTCAAACCAAGGCGATACCGGGCGGAGTGAGGCGGCGAAATAACCCGAAAGGCTGGCGCCTGAAATTAAAATGGCGCGCCCGGGAGGACTCGAACCCCCAACCTCCTGATCCGTAGTCAGACGCTCTATCCAATTGAGCTACGGGCGCTTATGGGTAAATGATACGCGTGACGCCAGGGGCATATCGCCCGAAGCGCCGCATGAGATATCGCTTTGTAAGGGCGTTGGCAATGCTAATGATCCCCGGCGAGCTCGGCGGGGTGCGAAATAATATCATCTTGGCCGCCGGCCAAGGGATCAATTATAATGCGATTTCTCCGGCCAATCGTCTTGTGGCTTAACCATTGATTAGGTATTACTTGAAAATAATGCAGGGGACATGCTAATTCATTGTAATAAGTCATTGAATTTTCATTGCTTCTCGTAGGGACTCGGGGTAAGAGAGCAAATGGATTGTAAGAGACATGGGCCGATACTGATCGGCGCGGCGCTGTTCCTGTCCGCGTGCTCGTTTTCGTCGGATTCGCTCCTGCCGTCATTGACCGGCGAGGATCCCTCTGGCGGCTCCAACAGAGGCGCCCAGCAGACAAGCCCAAAAGCGGCGCCCGCCGGCCAGCAGATGGCCAGCAACGGCACGCCGGTTTCGGCATCATCCGGGCGGCGCCAATTGGCGCAAAGCAGCCCGCCCCGATTGGGCACCACCGATTTCAAGGCGCCCGGCGTTACCGCCGGCAAGAACACCGGCACCTTCGTCGGCCAGAAAGTGACCGAGCTGCGCGCCGAGTTGAACCGCATGCAGGGGAACGTGTCGAAAAGTAACGACGATCTGCAGAAGGTGCGCTCCAAGACTGTTGGCGATTCCCAGCGCTATCATAATTCCGTCGGCTCTATCAATGCGCGGCTGCAAGTGGGCACCACGCCCGGCAATCCGATTTTGGTGGAACAGTTCAATCAGGCGCTGACCCTGCTCGACCGAATCGGCGAGGACATTTCCAGTATGAACAAGGTCACCTCCCAGGTGACCGGCGATTCGGCCCTGGCCAATTTCCTGGCCGAGAAAACCCGCGCCGCCTTCCGGCTGTCGGGCGCCGTCGATGAAGACCACCGCCAATTGGCGATCCTCGAAGACGAGGTAAACCGGACCGTCGTTTTGATCGATCGCCTGCTGAAGGAATTGAGCGAAGATATCCAGCGCCAGACCAATTACGTGGCGACCGAGCGTTCCAACCTGAACACCCTTTCAAGCTCCATCAAGACCGGTGAAATTCTTGGCGCCAGCCTGACCAACCGGGCTTTGAACGCGGCCACCGGCGGCGCCCAGCGCCAGCGGCGCTCGCGCTCCACCCTTGGCCGGCGGCCCTTGGTGGTGATCCGCTTCGACCGCCCGGATGTCGCTTATGAGCAAGCCCTCTACAGCGCCGTGTCGCGCGCCCTCGAGCGGCGGCCAAATGCTACCTTCGAATTGGTGGCGGTGGCGCCGACCAGCGGCGGCGCGGCGCGCATTGCGCTCAACACCAACAAGGCGCGGCGCAGCGCCGAATCGGTTCTGGGCTCGCTGCAGCGCATGGGCATGCCGGCGGAACGGGTTGGACTTTCGGCGCGCACCAGCCAGACCGCGCAGACCAACGAAGTTCACCTCTATCTGAACTAAGTTTAGGCTTCTCATCGAAACCCGTTTTTTTCAGGGCGCCCTGATTGGCGATGAATTTTTGCTGCCTGGATACATGGTATGAGTGATAGCGATATTCAATCCAGCGCCGGCAACCCGGATGGGACCCTGTCGCCAAGCGGCTACGTTTTGGTGTTGCTGGTGATTATCGGCTGGGGCACCGCCTGGCCGTTTCTGAAAATCGCTCTCAACGAAATCCCGCCCTGGACCTTTCGCGGGCTGATCTCTCCGACGGCGGCGATTTTCACCTTTGCCATTGCCTTCTTTCTCAAGCAAAGCGTCGCCATCCCGCGCCATCAAATCGGGGCGCTGATATTTGCCGCCGCCCTCAACATTACGCTTTGGCATGTACTTAGCGCTCTGGGCATCCGTCTGATGGGATCGGGGCAAGCGTCGATCATCGCCTATACCATGCCGCTCTGGGCGTCTTTGTTGAGCATGATCTTCATCGGCGAGCAGCCGACATTGCGGCGCTTGCTGGGATTATTGTCGGGGCTGATCGGCCTTGGCGTGCTGGTATCGGGCAAGCTGGGTGTTTTTGCGGCGGCGCCGCTGGGCACCATATTCATGCTGTTGGCGGCGCTGGCGTGGGGCGCAGGAACGGTGGTGCAGAAACGGGTGGCCTGGGAAATGCCGCCGGCAACCCTGGCCGGCTGGCAGCTATTGATCGGCGGCATTCCGGTTACCATTGTCGCCCTGATCATCGAGGTGCCGTATTTGCAGCCGGTCTCCGCCGCCGCCGTCTGGTCGACAATATTCGTGCTGATCTATCCGATCATATTCTGCTGGTTCGCCTGGTTCGCCATCATCCGCCAGGTGCCGGTGACGGTATCGACGGTGTCGATCATGCTGGTTCCGATCCTGGGCGTGATCCTCGGCAACCAGATTTTGGACGAGCCCATTGGCTGGCGCGAAGTGGTGTCTTTGGCGCTGGTATGCGGCGCCTTGGGGCTGGTGCTGATACCGGCAAAAAAAAATCCCAGAACCTAGACCGCCATATTATCGATAAGCCGCACGTTGCCCAGCCAGGCGGCGGCGAGAATACGCTGGCCGCCGTCATGCAACGGTGCCGGCTGCAAAGATGCGGCATCGCGGACGGCCACATAATCCACCTTGGCAAACCCGGCTTCGAGGATGGCTTGGGCGGCTTCATGGGCGGCTGCGGCGATGTCTGCGCCGCCGGCGATCGCCTTCGCGGCCTCACCAATGGCAAGGCTAAGTGCCGGCGCGATGGCGCCTTGTTCATCCGTTAGATAGGCGTTGCGCGACGACAGCGCCAGACCGGAGGCTTCGCGGATAATCGGACAGCCCATGATCTCCACCGGAATATCCAGATCGGTGGTCAGGCGCCGCACCAGACAGAGCTGCTGGTAATCCTTCTCGCCGAAATAGGCGCGGTCGGGCAGCGCTTGCAGCAACAACTTGGTGACCACGGTGGCGACGCCGGTAAAAAAGCCGGGCCGAAATTCGCCCTCCAGCCAATCGCCGAGGCCGGGAACCGAAACCGAGGTTGCCATTTCAGCGGGATACATTTCATCGCCTGCCGGCGCATATAACAGATCAGCGCCAAGCGCGCCCAAGGCGACGGCATCGGCGTCTTCGTCTCTCGGATAGGTTCCGAAATCTTCGCCCTCGGCGAATTGTTTGGGATTGACGAACAGGGTGACGCAGGTGCGGTCGTTCTGTTCTGCGGAGGCCCGCACCAAGGAGAAATGGCCATCGTGCAGCGCCCCCATGGTGGGCACCAGACCGACGCTCAGGCCACCGATGCGCCAGCCGGCGATGACCGATCGTAAGTCCGCCACCAGGCGGGCCACCGGCAGGGGATCGCTCATATTATTTTTTGCCTTAACGATGTGTCGGCACCTTATTTATTGCCTTAACGATGTGTCGGCAACGGTCACTTCTTTTTGCCGTAGCAATGTTCCGGGCCCGGGAAGGCGCGGGACTTGACCTCGGCCGAATATTCGGCGGCGGCGCGGCCGATCTCGGCGCCCACATCGGCATATTTTTTGACGAACTTGGGCGTAAAATCGGTAAACAGGCCAATGACATCCTCGGTCACCAGTACTTGGCCGTCGCAGGCGGGCGAGGCGCCGATGCCGATGGTCACGGCGGATATGTCATTGGTGATCTCGGCGGCGACGTCTTCGACGGTGCCCTCGATGACGATGGAAAAAGCGCCGGCATCGGAAATGGCGCGGGCGTCGGCCTTGACCTTGGCGGCTTCGGCGGCGGTCTTGCCCTGCACCTTGAAGCCGCCGGCGGCATTGACCGATTGCGGCATCAGCCCCACATGGCCCTGCACCGGAATGCCCCGCTCGACCAGAAAGCGGACGGTGGCGGCCATTTCCTCGCCGCCCTCGAGCTTGATCGCGGCGCAGCCGGTTTCGGCCAGCACCCGGGCGCAATTGCGGTAAGCCTGTTCCGGGCTCTCTTCATAGGTGGCGAACGGCATATCGACGATGATAAGCGCGCGCCGGCTGCCGCGCACCACGGCGGCGCCGTGGTTGATGGCCATATCCAACGTGACGCCTAGGGTTGATGGCATGCCGTACAAAACCATGCCCATGGAATCGCCGATCAGCAATATATCCACGTGGGCGTCGAGAATCTTGGCCATGGGCGCGGTATAGGCGGTCAGGCAGACCACCGGCTCGCCGCCCTTGCGGGATGCGATCTCAGGCACGCTGATACGGCTGGTCTGATTGGTCTCGGTGCTCAAGCTCGGCGTTCCATGAAATTTTCCGGTTACAGACCGGCGGTTAAGGCGCTCAGGGCGCTGCCATAGCATAGCGCGGGCGTTCCGGCCAGTCGATCACCCGAATGGTTAACGCAATACCGGTGTGCAAAATCCGCATCGCCCCAAATTTGCCTGAATTTCGGTTTAATTCGATTGCTGGGATCACGGTGAGCGGTCATTATCAATGCGGGAGATGGGGGTAACAGAGTTTATTATGACCGGGCGCACGCAAAATTTCGCCGGCATGGGTGTCTATAGAAGCCGGACATTTCTGGCCGTCGCATTCGCCGGCGCTCTGGCCGCCTGCCAGCATTCGGGCTCGCAAGTATCCGCGGAAGCCGGGCCACCGCCGGTACAACCTCAATCCCAAGAGGCACCCCAGCCCCGCGCCCAGCCTGAAGGCGCAAGCCCCGGGGCAACCGTTGCGGCCAAATCCAAGGCGCCCCGGCCGCGCACCGCCGTCCAGGCCTCCAAGCACATGATCGCGGCGGCCAACCCGCATGCGGCCCGGGCCGGGCTATCGGTGCTGCGCGCCGGCGGCAGCGCCGTCGATGCGGCGATCGCCGCGCAACTGGTCTTGAATGTGGTGGAGCCGCAATCGTCGGGCATCGGCGGCGGCGGCTTTTTGATGCATTTCAGCGCCGCTTCGGGCGCCCTCGATGCCTTCGACGGCCGCGAAACCGCGCCGGCGGCGGCGACGGCGGACATGTTTATGAAGGCCGACGGCACAAGGCGCGCCTTTCACGGCGTGGTGCCGGGCGGCCTATCGGTGGGCGTGCCGGGATTGTTGCGCATGTTGCAACTGGCCCACGCCAAGCACGGCAAGCTGGCCTGGGCCAAACTGTTCGAGCCGGCCATCAAGCTGGCATCGGAAGGCTTCGAAATCTCGCCCCGGCTGCACGCGCTGATCACGCGCGACCGGCATCTCAAAAAATTTGCCGCCACGCGCGAGTATTTTTTCGGATCCGACGGCGATGCGAAACCGGTGGGCGCGCGTCTGGTCAATGCAACCCTCGCCGACAGTTTCCGGCTAATCGCCTTGATCGGCGCCGATGCCTTCTATTCCGGCGGCATCGCCCAGGATATCGTCAAGGCCGTCACCGGCGCAGCTCTGAACCCCGGCGGCATGACGGTGCAGGATATGGAAAACTACAAGGCGGTGGCGCGGCCGCCGGTTTGTTCGTTCTACCGGAAATGGTTTGTCTGCGGCATGGGGCCGCCCACATCGGGCGGCATCACGGTGCAACAGATTCTTGGGATATTGCAGACGCGAGACCTGGCCGCGATGAAGGCGAATTCCTTCGAAGCGGTGCATTTGATTGCCGAGGCAAGCCGCCTTGCCTTCGCCGACCGGGACCGCTACATCGCCGATCCCGATTTCCAGGAGGTGCCGGTCAATCGTTTGATCGATCCCGGCTATCTCGCCGGCCGCGCCAAGCTTATCCGCGCCGATCAAAGTATGGGCAAGGCGGAACCGGGGCAGGTTTCCAGCGGCGCCGCCCGTCTGGGATCCCCAGTGGAGGGGCTTAAAGGGTTTTCGACCAGTCATCTCAGCATCGTCGATGGCGATGGCAACGCGGTGGCGCTCACATCCAGCATCGAAAATGCGTTCGGCTCGCGCCTGATGGTGCGCGGCTTTCTTTTGAACAACCAACTGACCGATTTCGCCTTCGTTCCGGTTGCCGCCAATCGCGCCGTCGCCAACCGGGCCGGCCCCGGCAAACGGCCGCGTTCCTCCATGAGCCCGACCTTGGTGGTCGACGGTGCCGGCAAGCTGGTGTTGAGCCTCGGCTCGCCCGGCGGCTCCAACATCATTGGCTATGTGGCCAAGACCATCATCGCCGCCTTGGATTGGGATATGGATATCCAGGCGGCGGTTGATCTGCCCCACTTCATCAACCGCAATGGCGCCACCACCGATCTGGAAAAGGGCACCGCCATCGTTGCGCTGAAATCATCGCTGGAGGCCGCCGGGCACCGGTTACGGACACGCCCCATGACCAGCGGGCTGCATGCCGTGCGGGTACGCGCTGGGGCGCTCCGGGGCGCCGCCGATCCGCGCCGGGAAGGCGTCGCGCTTGGGGATTGAGGGTTGGGCGGTTTGGTCCCGTTATATCCAGAAGCGGGCGCCTTCGCGCACTTTTTCCGGCAATTCCAGGCAGAACACGGTGCCGTCCTCGCCGGTCTCCATAAGCGCGATATCGCCGCCGTGGGCGCGCATCACATCGCGGACGATAACCAGCCCCAAGCCGGTGCCGCCGGCCCGGGCCGAGCCCATGAACGGCGTGAACAGATTGTCGCGGGCTTTTTCGGGCAGGCCCGGCCCATCGTCCGTCACTTCGATGCAAATGCGGTCATTGATGAATTTGCAGTCCACCGACACAGTGGCGGCGCCGGCCTGATAGGCGTTGCGCCCGACATTGATCAGCGCCCGGAAAAGCTGATCCCGGTCGGCTTCGATCGTCATTTGGCGGTCGATCCGATTGCTCCAGGTGATGCCGTTGACGGCCACGTCGGAATGGCGCACCGCCTGGCCGACCTCGTCGATAAGATCGCGTAAAGAAAAGCAGCTTGGCGATAATTCCGGCGCCTCCTCGGACGCATAATTCAGGGTTTGCGAGCAAAGATCGACGGCCCGGTCCATGGCGTTCAACAATTTGGGCAGAACCTTTTTCACGTCCGGATCGCTGCTCGCCGCCAGCCGGTCCGATGCCAGCACCGCCGTACTAAGGGAATTTCTGAGATCGTGGTTGATCTTGGCAACGGCGGAGCCGAGCGCCGCCAGCCGCCGCCTCTGGCGCAAGGCAAGGCGCACTTCTTTTTGCATGATACCCAGCTCGCGCTGGGCAATGCCGATCTCGTCCGAGCGTTCGGTGGCCTCGATATCGGCGGCATCATCGGTCGGGTTGGCGCGGAAGGCGGTCATGCTTTCGGTAATCCGGTGCATCGGGCGGACCATCAGACGGTGCAGACTGATAAAGACCAGGCTGGCCGCGATCACCGATATGAGGATGGAAAGGCCGAGGATGCGCGCCGAGAAATCCCACATGGCTTCGCGCAACGGGCGCTCATCAAGCATCACCTCCACCGACACGTTGGCGGCGTCGGGGGCCGTTCCGATGATGCGAATAACCCGGTTGCCTTTCATGGCCAATGTGCGGTCGGCGTCGTTCATAATCTCGATAAAGGAAGGCTCGCGGATATCGAAGCTTTCGGTGACCGGCGGCACCTCGGCCAGCCCGGAGACGAAAATACTGCGGTTGGGTAGGCGGAGAACGATATTGTAGGATTTCGACTGGCTCAGCAGTTTCCGGTGCAAGGCGTCGGTAATGGCGCGCGCCGGCAGCATCTCGAACGACAGGGTCGCGAGGCGCGCCGCCGCGATGCGTTCTTCCAGGTAGGAGACGCGAAATTGCGCCACCGACGGCACATAGATCAAAACTTCGCCGATCATCACAAAGATAATGGTCAGCAATAGAAGACGCGCCGACAGGCTGCTGCGAAGCGACCGCAACGATAGAGTTGGAATGTTCATTCCAATACTCTACACCAGCAGGCCGGGAAGGGGAACCTTCATCCAAGCCCGCCAGCGGCGCGGGGCTTTATCCAACCCGGCCCCGCCAGCGGCGCGGACCTTCATCCAAAGCGCGAAAGAAAGCGCACCAGGGCGCGGGTTTTCGATCCGAACAGGGAGGGCGTGAAATATTCGCCCGCCGCCCGTTTATTGGCCTCGCCCAAGGTCGGGTAGGGGGCGATATAATTGGCGAGCTTGCCGATTTTCAGTTTGGCGCTGATCGCCAGCCCCCAGCTTTGGATCAATTCGCCGGCGTGGGCGCCGACAATGCCGGCGCCGAGGATTTTGCCGCCGCGCCCGATTACCAGCTTGATCAGCCCCTCGGTTGCGCCCTCGGCGATGGCGCGGTCGTTGTCGGCAAACGGCCAGCGAATGACGCGGATCTGGCCAACCGGATATTTGGCCTCGGCCTCGGCCTCGGTCAGGCCCACCTGGGCCAGTTCAGGGCTGGTATAGGTCACCCGCACATAGGCGCTCCGGTCCAGCTTGGCGGGAATGCGAAACAGGGCATTGCGAATGAATATACCGGCGTGATAGGCGGCCACGTGGGTGAATTGCTGATCACCGGTAACGTCGCCGACCGCATAGACGCGCCGGTTGGAGGTGCGCAAGCTGGCGTTGACCTGGATGCCCTTGGGCCCCGTTTTGATGCCAGCCGCGTCCAGATTGAGCCCGTCCAGATTGGGCCGGCGCCCGGCGGCCACCAAAAGATGGCTGCCCTCGATATTTTGGTGGGTCCCGCCTTTTTCGAATTCCACGTTGAGCCCTGCGTCGGCGCGGCCAACGCGCAGAACTTTTGCGCCTTCGAAAATCTCAACGCCGTCCTTGGCGAGGCCGGCTTTCACCACCGCCACCAGTTCCGGATCATCACCGCTAAGGGCAGCCATCATCTCGATGACACTTACTCGGGCGCCCAGCAATCGGTAGGCTTGGGCGATTTCAATGCCGATCGGGCCGCCGCCGATGACGATCAGATGGGCCGGCACCTGGGTCAATTGGAACAGGTTTTCGTTGGTGAGGTACGCAATGTCGGCCAATCCATCGATGGGCGGCGCCATCGGGCTGGAGCCGGTGGCGACAACAAACCGGCGGGCGCGGATGCGCGCATCGCCCGCCGCCACTTCGTTCGGCCCGGTAAAGGCGGCCTCGGCCTGGATGACGCGGACGCCGTATTCTTCGAATTGTTCGACCGAATCGTGGGGGGCGATCTGGGCGATGGCGCCCATGATATGGGCTTGCACGCCGGGCCCGGAAATCTCCGGTGCGGCCGCGGCGATGCCGAATTTGCCGGCGCCGCGAATATCAGCGGCCCGGTGCGCCGCCGCCAGCAATGCCTTCGACGGCACGCAGCCGGTGTTCAAACAATCGCCGCCCATGGCCCCGCGCTCGATCAGGACGGTATCGGCGCCAAGCTGGGCGGCGACGGCGGCTACCGTAAGCCCGCCCGATCCGGCGCCGATGACGCAAATATCGGTTTTGATGATTTCGCTCATTGTGGTTCGGTTATTTGCTGTGGTTCGGGTATTTGCAACGTCCTTAAGGGCCGGAAGTTGTGGCGACATTGATCGGCGAAAGCCAGAAATTAATCGGCCAAGGGCGCTCACCATTCAGTGACCGCATTATATCTATCACGGCGCCGGTGCGCCGGTCACGAAATGCTGACTGCCGGGATGCGCCCTGTATCGTTGACTTACCGGGGCGCTCGCCGTATACAGCGGGCCTTGCCGGAACGGCGCTATTATCTATTTCGGAGTAATTCAGTGAAACGCACTTTTCAGCCGAGCAATCTGGTCCGCAAGCGCCGGCATGGTTTTCGCTCGCGCATGGCCACAACCGGCGGCCGGCGCGTTCTAGCCAAACGCCGCGCCAAGGGCCGCAAACGCCTGTCGGCTTAACGTCCAGGGGTCAATCTTTAAGGAGCGCGATAGTGAACCCGCGTCTCGTTCATCTAAAGAAACGCGGGGAATTTCTTCGGGTCGCTTCGGCCCGGCGGAAGTTCGTCACGCCCAGCCTTATCCTTCAGGCGCGCCCGCACGATGCAAGCGACGCCGAAGATGTGGCGCCCGTGCGGGTTGGCTTTACGGTCTCGCGCCGAGTTGGCAACGCCGTCGTCCGCAATCGGGTGCGCCGCCGTTTGCGCGCCGCGGCCGAAGAGATCATGCCGGAGTTCTCGGGCGCGAACAGCGATTTCGTGATCATCGGCAGGCGCTTGGCGCGCGGCCAGGAATACACCAGCCTGACCGGTCATTTGAAATCGGCGCTGGCGAAATACGAGATGCAGAACAATAAACAGAGACCGATTGCCGAATAAATGAATCCACTATCTCTCATTCTCCGGGCGTCGATTCGCTCCTATCAATTGTTCCTGTCGCCGGTACTGCCGGGGGTATGCCGGCATTCGCCAACCTGTTCCGAATACGCCATGGACGCGGCTCGTTTGCACGGGCCGCATCGGGGCGCGTGGCTGGCCTTGAAACGGATCGGCCGCTGCCAGCCCTGGGGCACGTCCGGCTATGATCCGGTGCCGGAGCCCAAATGTGACCACCATCGTGGCGCCGTGACCGGTAATTCCGGCGCCCGGCGAAGCGGAGCCTAAGCCCTTGGATACCCGCAACATGATCCTCGCCGTGGTGCTGTCGGTCTCCATCATGATCGGCTTTCAGGTATTTTTTGCACCGGAGCCGGCACCCGTTGATCCAAACCAGCCGGCCTCGACCGCCATTACGCCAACATCGCCATCGGGCGGCCCGGCGCAGCCAGCGGCGCCTGCCACCGGTTCCGGGCCCGGCGTTCCGGCAGCGCCCGGCATCAATCAGCCGGCGCCCTTGCCCGGCCAGGTCACCAACGCGGTGGGCAGTGCGGCGGCGGTGGCAGAATCCCGCGATAAAGTATTGCGCATGGTCAAGCGGGTGCGGATCGAATCGCCCAGATTGTCGGGCTCCATTTCGCTGACCGGCGCCCGCGTCGATGATCTGACCCTCATAGATTACCGCGAAACCATCGAGCCCGACTCCGAGTTCATAAAATTGCTCAATCCCATCGGCACCGGCAGCGCCTATTACGCCACATTCGGCTGGGTGGCGGCGAACGGCGCCAAGAACGTGGCTCCGCCCCGGGACGCGGTGTGGACCGCCAACCGCGCGACCTTGACGCCGGACGTGCCGGTCACCCTTAGTTGGACCAGCCCCGGCGGCATCACCTTCCGCCAGATGTTTGAGCTCGATGAAAACTACATGTTCACCGTGACGCAAAGCGTCGCCAACGCCTCGTCGGCGCCGGTAACCGTGTTTCCGTTCGGCCAGGTTCTGCGCGAGGGCACGCCCGATACCACCGATTTCTATATTCTCCACGAAGGGCTGATGGGCGTATTCGACGGCGTCCTCAAAGAAATCGACTACGACGATATTCAGGATTCCCGCGTCGTGAAGGAGAAATCCACGGGCGGCTGGATCGGCATCACCGATAAATACTGGCTGACCGCGCTGATCCCCGATCAGGGCGCCACGACCAATGGCGAATTTCGCGACGACGTGGTCAACAAGTCGGACAATTATCAGGTCAATTTCCTGTCCGAGGCGCTCACCGTATCCGCCGGCGGCGCCGCCGATAGCAAAAGCCGCCTGTTCGCCGGCGCCAAGGAAGCCCGGCTGATGAACGCCTACCGGGATGATTTGAATATCGCCCGCTTCGATCTGGCCATCGATTGGGGCTGGTTCGAGTTCCTGACCAAACCAATCTTTTTCGCGCTCACCTATTTCAACGATATCCTGGGCAATTTCGGTTTTTCGATCCTTTTGCTGACCGTCTTGATCAAACTGGCCTTCTTCCCGCTGGCCAACAAATCCTACAAGGCGATGAGCAAGATGAAGATGCTGCAGCCGGAAATGCTGAAGCTGCGCGAACGGTTTGCCGACGACAAGCAGCGCCTCAATCAGGAGATGATGGGACTATACAAGAAGGAAAAGGCCAATCCGGCTTCGGGGTGTCTGCCTATCTTACCGCAAATTCCGGTGTTCTTTGCACTCTATAAGGTGGTGTTTATTTCCATCGAAATGCGCCACGCGCCGTTTATCGGCTGGATCAAGGATTTGTCGGCGAAGGATCCGGCGACCCTGTTTACCGGTTTCGGTCTGTTCACCTGGGACATGCCGGAATATCTGGACATCGTCGATATCGGCGTCTGGCCGATCATCATGGGCGTCACCATGTACGCCCAGCAAAAGCTTAACCCGCCGCCGCCCGATCCGACCCAGGCGAAGATTTTCATGTTCCTGCCGTTCATCTTCACCATCATGCTGGCGCGCTTCCCGGCGGGTCTGGTGATCTATTGGGCCTGGAACAACTTGCTGTCGGTGGCCCAGCAATATTTTATTATGCGCCGCGCTGGCGTGCCTATCGGCGGTGGCAGGACCAAGCCCAAGGCGCCGAAGACCAAAACGGCGGCCAAAAGCGGCGCCCCCGGCGAATAGCACGGGCGGCGCCCGGGATGGGGCGTGAATGATGGCCGAGGCTATCGACATCCATAGCGAAGAAATGATCGAGGCGGGGCGCGTTTTGTTCGCCGGCGCCTGCGATTTTGTCCTGGGCGCGGCGCGCGAAGACCAACTGCCGCCCACCGATCTGGCCGAGATTGCCTTCGCCGGGCGCTCCAATGTGGGCAAATCGAGCCTCATCAACGCGCTCACCGGGCGCAAGGCCTTGGCGCGCACCTCGAACACGCCGGGGCGCACCCGCGAGGTCAATTTCTTCGATCTAGGCGGCAAGCTGATGATCGCCGATCTGCCCGGCTATGGGTATGCGCGCGCCGCCAAAACCTCGATCGCCAACTGGACCGAATTGATCGAGCGCTATCTCAAGGGGCGGCGGCCGTTGCGCCGGGTGTGTCTTTTAATCGATGCGCGCCATGGCTTGAAGGACAGCGACCGGACGGCCATGAAGCTGATGGATGCGGCGGCGGTGGTCTATCAGATCGTGCTGACCAAATCGGACAAGATGAAGGACGCGCCGCGCGCCCGGCTGATCGCCGGAATTCAGACCGAGCTGGCGGGGCACACCGCCGCGCATCCCGATATTTGCGCCACCAGCGCCGTCAAGGGCACCGGCATCGCCCAATTGCGCGCCGAACTGGCAGCGCTGGCGCTCGAAGAAAAGTTCGGTTAAAGTCCGCCGCCATGAACGAAGATACAACAAATATCGCATCGGGGCCCTGGACCCAGGCCAAGATTTTGTCCGAGGCGCTGCCCTATATGCGGCGTCATGCGGGCAAGACAATTGTCGTCAAATATGGCGGGCACGCCATGGGCGATGATCAGCTTGCGAAGAAATTCGCCAACGATATCGTGCTTTTGAAGCATGTGGGCATCCACCCGATCGTGGTGCATGGCGGCGGCCCGCAGATCGGCGATATGCTCGAGCGCTTGAAAATCCAATCGTCTTTCATTGATGGGCTGCGGGTTACCGATGCGGCCACCGTGGAGGTCGTGGAAATGGTGCTGGCCGGCACCATAAACAAGGAAATCGCATCGGCGATCAATCAGGCGGGCGGCTTTGCGGTTGGCTTGTCGGGCAAGGACGGACGCTTGATCGAAGCGGTCAAGCTGCGCCGTACCAAGCGCGATCCGGAATCGAACATCGAGAAGATTCTCGATCTCGGCTTTGTCGGCGAGCCCAAGCAGATCAATACCCACGTCCTCGACATGTTTCAAAAGACCGACGTTATTCCGGTGGTGGCGCCGATCGGCACCGGGCCCCGGGGCGAGACCTTCAATATCAACGCCGACACCGCCGCCGGCGCCATCGCCGAAGCCATGGGCGCGGAACGGCTATTGCTATTGACCGACATTGCCGGGGTTCTGGACGGCGACGGCGCGCTGGCGCAAACATTGTCGAGCGCCGAAGCCAAGAAGCTGATCGCCGGCGGCGTTATCGAGGGCGGCATGATCCCCAAGGTGGAAACCTGCCTGAACGCCATTGATGGCGGCGTCGGTGGCGCCGTAATTATTGATGGCCGCGTGCCCCATGCCATATTGCTGGAATTGTTTACCGAGCACGGCGCCGGCACGCTGATTGAGCCTGGCTGAACCACGGCTTAACGCTCTAACGCTCCGCCGCTTCGCCTAAAAACTGCCCGCCCTTGCCCTGGCGCTTAACCTCGTACATGGCCGCATTGGCGCGGGCGACGATATCTTCGATGGCCTCGCCGCTGCCGGGATCGCAAATGGCGATACCGATGGAATTGCCGAACGGGCAGGCGGCATCGCCGGAGTAGTCCGCGAATTTTGCGGCGTCTAACCATCAAATAGGATTGCGCGGGCCATTTAACCAGACTACTGAATGGAAATATAGCGGCGCGGAAACGGCAGGGCATCGATGACCGAAACGGCCTTAAAAGATATTCCCTATTGGGTGTTCGATCTGGACAATACCTTGTATCCGGTGACCACCAATTTGTTTGGCCAGATCGACAATCGCATGTGCGGCTTCATCGCCGATTATCTGAATGTGGATCACCAAGAAGCCTACCGGGTGCAGAAGAGTTTTTTCCGCGAATACGGCACCACCTTGCGCGGCCTGATGGAGTGCCATGACATGGATCCGGGGCCCTATCTGGATTATGTGCACGCGGTGGATCTGGATGTGGTAGAGGCCGATAGCCGCATGGACCAGGCCTTGCACCAGTTGCCGGGACGCAAATTCGTCTTCACCAACGCGCCGCTGAATTATGCCAAGCGGGTCTTGGACAAAATCGGCATCGCCGGCCATTTTGACGACATCTTCGCTATCGAGGCCGCCGATTACATTCCGAAGCCGGAGCCGGTGGTTTATCAGCGCATGCAGGCCCGTTTCGGCATCGATCCCGAACGCGCCGTCATGGTCGAAGATATCGTCCGCAATCTGGGCCCGGCGCGGGCCATGGGCATGACCACGGTCTGGGTGAAGACCGGCCGGGCTTGGGCGCACAACGACGCCGAGATCCATGAGCCCGATCACCACACCGACAATTTATCGGAATGGCTGGCCGGGGTGGCGGGCATTTAGGCGCCCGCCAAGGCGCCCAAGCCCCGTTGACTTAAGGCCAAGCGGGGGCCATGTTCGCGCCCCTGGATCGGCAGCAATTATAGGCAGGAAAACGTGGACCAAGACCAGTTACAGAACATCATCGACGCCGCCTGGGAGGCCCGCGATGACGTCAATGCCGCCACGGTTGGCGATGTGCGGGATGCGGTCGATGCCGCCCTCGGGCTTTTGGATTCCGGCCAGGCCAGGGTCGCCGAAAAAACCAGCGGCGCATCGAACTGGAAGGTCAATCAATGGCTTAAAAAAGCGGTCTTGCTGTCGTTCCGCCTCAACGACATGTGGTGCATGGACGGCAGCCCCGACAAGGGCAATTGGTGGGACAAGGTGCCATCCAAGTTTTCCGGCTGGGGCGAGGCCGAATTCCGCGACGCCGGTTTTCGCGCCGTTCCCAATTGCGTGGTGCGCCGCTCCGCCTATATCGCGCCCGGCGTGGTGCTGATGCCATCCTTCGTTAATCTCGGCGCTTATGTGGATGCTGGCACCATGGTTGATACCTGGGCGACCATTGGCTCGTGCGCGCAAATCGGCAAGAACTGTCATATCTCGGGCGGCACCGGCATCGGCGGCGTGTTGGAGCCGTTGCAGGCCGATCCGGTGGTGATCGAAGACAACTGCTTCGTCGGCGCCCGCTCGGAAGTTGCCGAAGGGGTCATTGTCGAGCAAGGCTCGGTGCTCTCCATGGGCGTCTTCATCGGCGCCTCCACCAAGATCGTTGACCGCGCAAGCGGTGAAATCCACCAGGGCCGGGTGCCCGCTTATTCGGTGGTCGTGCCGGGCACTTTGGCGGGCAAGGATCTGCCGGACGGCTCGCCCGGACCGAGCCTCTATTGCGCGGTGATTGTAAAAACCGTCGATGAAGGCACCCGCGCCAAAACCTCGATCAACGATCTTTTGCGGGAATGAGCCCGAACCTGGACGCCATCGAACTTGGCCGCGCGCTCATCCAATGCGAGAGCGTGACCCCTGCCGATGGCGGCGCCCTGGGCGTGCTTAAAAGCGCGCTGGAAGGGATCGGCTTCACCTGCCAGCTCAAGACATTTTCGGAGGGCAGCACCGCCGACATCACCAATCTTTATGCCCGCATCGGCTCAGGCGCGCCGCATTTCTGTTTTGCCGGCCATACGGACACGGTGCCGGTGGGCGATCCCGATAGTTGGAGCGCCGATCCCTTCGGCGCCGAGATCAAGGACGGCATGCTCTATGGCCGGGGCGCCGCCGACATGAAAGCCGCGATTGCCTGTTTCGCCGCTGCCGCTGGTGCATATTTGGCCGGCCAAGGCGGCGCTTTCGATGGCTCTATCTCGTTTTTGATCACCGGCGATGAAGAAGGCCCGGCGGTCAACGGCACCAAAAAGCTATTGGAATGGACGGCGGGGGAAGGCATTACATTCGATGCCTGCCTGGTTGGCGAGCCGACCAATCCCGAAGCCCTCGGCGATATGATCAAGATCGGTCGGCGCGGCAGCCTTAACGGCAAGCTCACCGTCAACGGCACCGCCGGGCACACCGCCTATCCGCATCTGGCCGATAATCCGGTGCACCGGCTGGTGGAAATGCTGGGCGAATTGACCGATGAGCCCCTCGACGGCGGCACCGATCATTTCCAGCCATCGTCATTGCAAATCTCCACCTTCGATGTGGGCAACCCGGCCACCAACGTCATTCCGGGCAAGGCCGTAGCCGGCTTTAACGTGCGCTTCAACGATCTGCACGACGCGGCGGGCATCGAGGCCTGGGTCCGCGAACGGCTGGACAAGGTGGGCGGCGATTATGATCTCGCCATTCACGTTTCCGGCGAGGCGTTTTTGACGCCGCCCGGCCGCTTTTCCGAAAT
The DNA here is from genome assembly GCA_963582805.1 of Alphaproteobacteria bacterium. GTDB lineage: Bacteria > Pseudomonadota > Alphaproteobacteria > Rhodospirillales > UBA2165. The sequence goes on along the minus strand of CAUZTZ010000025.1, from coordinate 5,035 downwards.
TATCGCCGGCGCGGTCGAGCGGGTGACTGGGCGCAAGCCGGAATTGAGCACGTCCGGCGGCACATCGGACGCGCGCTTTATCAAGGATTATTGCGCGGTCGCCGAGTTCGGTCTGGTCGGCCAGACCATGCACAAGGCGGACGAGCGGGTGGCCATCGACGATTTGGTTTCTTTGACCGGCATTTATGGCGCCATACTCGAAGATTATTTCGGCGCGGGCGGATAACCCATGCCGTTCTCCCAGGACACAACCTCGGCGCTTTACGGCGCTTACCGGCTGGCCCGGGCCGATGCCGGCGGCATGGCCTATTTCGACACCTCCGTTGACGGCTTCTGGCGCTCGTTCATTGCCGCCGCATTGGTGGCGCCCTTGTTCGCATTATTCCTGGCGATCCGCTTCAATAATGGCGATTTCGAAATATCGTCCTTTCGCTTCGCCGCCGTGGAAACCATTGCCTATGTGATCGCCTGGCTGATCTTTCCGCTGATCATGTTCCATGTCTGCCAGGCGCTCGAGCGCGAGCAGGAATTCATCGGCTATATCGTCGCCTATAACTGGGCATCGGTCTGGCAGAATCTGGTCTATCTGCCCTTTGTGATCTTGAGCGAGCTCGGGTTTTTGTCGGCCGGTGCCGGGCGCGCGATGGGCATGGCAGTTCTGGTTATGGTCATGCTCTACACCTGGTTCATTACCAAAACCGCGCTTCGGATTACCGGCGTGCTGGCCACCGGCCTGGTGATCCTCGATTTCGTGGTCAGCATTATCTTGAACGCCCTGACCGAAAGCATGGTGCGCTGATGCAAAGGATGCACACATGAAGTTCTATGATATGGCGCTTGCCCCAAGCCCGCGCCGGGTGCGTATGTTCATCGCCGAAAAGGGCATCGAAATTCCGGTGGTTCAGGTGGATTTGCGGGGCGGCGAGCATTTGGGGCCTGAATTTGCCAAGCTAAATCCCTGGTGCACGGTGCCGGTGCTGGAACTGGACGACGGCACCTGCATTTCCGAAGCCATCGCCTGCTGCCGCTATTTGGAGGCGGCCTATCCAGAGCCGCCGCTGATGGGCGCCACGCCGGCCGAGCAGGGCGTCATCGCCATGTGGGAGCACCGGGCCGAATGGGACGGCTTCATCGCCGGCTCCGAAGTGCTGCGCAATACCGCCGAGCGCATGCAGGGCCGGGCGCTGACCGGCGCCATGGAGTTCGATCAAATCCCGGAACTGGCCGAGCGTGGCCGCAGGCGTATTCAACGCCTGTACGAGATGCTGGATGCGCGCTTCGCCGATGTGGAATATCTGGCCGGTGATGGGTTTACAATTGCCGATATCACGGCCCTGATCGCCATCGATTTCGTCCGCCGCCAGAAGCTGGAGATACCCGAAGACCGGCCCCACGTGCAACGCTGGCATGATATGGTGAGCGCCAGACCCTCAGCCCAGCTTTAGCCGGCGCCGAAATAGCCCAGCATGCGGCCCCATTGGAAATGCAGCGGCAACAAGATTATCGAAGCCAATACAAAATAAATGACCAGCGTCTTGGTCAGCCAGCCGATGCGCAGGTTGCCCAGCGCCAGAGCCAGGATCAGCGGCGGGCCCTGATAGGGAAACAACATGAGCGCCCAGGTGGGAACCCCGGTCATGACCACGCTCATCAACGACCAGCCGGACGCATCGGCCATGGATTGGGCCATGGGCACCAGAATGGCGGCCTGCGCCGGCATGGTTGTGAAGATGCCGACGATCACGGCGATCCCGGTCATGGCGAAATAATTGTTGAAATCCTGGCTTGGCTCGAGCGGCATCACCGCCAGCATGTTTTCGGCGATCAGCGCGCCGACGCCGGAATGGGTGGCGACCGCGCCGAGCCCGATAATCGAAGCCACATAGAGGATAGGGCCGTAGTTGATGTCTTCGCTGAGCGCCCTGGCCGGTAATATTCCGATGCGCGGCGCGGTGCAGATCAATGCCGCGCCCAAGGCCACCCAGGCCGGTGAGATGCCGTGCATGGTATCGGTGACCCAAAGGATCAGCGCCGCCGCCAAAACCAGCACCAGACGCCCGTCCTCGCGCCCCCATGGCCTTGTCTCGGCGCCGTCGCCGCTGGGCCGGAGGGGTTCGCGAAACAGCGCCCATATTACCGCTGGATAAATGATCAGCGCGCCGCCGGACAGAACCGGGAAATTCAAGCCGAGAAATTCGCCGTAGGCCAATTGGATGGAGTAGACGCTTTCCATGGCGCCGAACAGGCTCATATTGGGCACGTTGGCGGGCAGGATGGCGAAGGCCGGTATCATGGTTCCCATTGTGCCGGCGAGGATCAGGCCGGTTTCGCCCTTGGAGCCTTCGGTAAAGCCGAGCCGTCTGGCCAGGGCAATAAGGATCGGTATCAGCAAGGCAACGCGCCCCGACGCCGACGGAATAATAAAGCCGAGGCTGGCCGATATCCAGAATATGCCATAGATGATGGCCAGAAGATTGTTCGGAAAGCGGTTCAGGAACGGCGCCGCGATGCGCATGTCGAGCCCGGTGCGCTTGACGCTGAGCCCGATAACGATGCCGCCGAACACCAGCCATACGGCGCCCGATGCAAAACCGGAAAACACAATATTGGCCGGCGCAACCGCCAGCACCATCGAGGAAAACAGAAATATCAAGGCGCCGTAATGGGACGGCACCACGTTGGTGGCCCAAAGCCCGACCGCCAGGGTCATGACCGCTCCGGCGCGCATGGTGTCGGCGCTGATACCGTCGGGCGGCGGCACCATAAGGAGCAGCGCTGCAATAAGCGCGGCCACCAAAAACAGACCGCCTGATAGTTTGAACAATTGCAAAACCCTTTGCTGGAAAACGGCTGATGTGAGCGGAGCCCGGTTTATGCTCTGACCCACGTCAGCCCTTAGATAAAGTCTCTAATCCTCAGTTCAGGCGCGCCTGTTTTCGGATCTTTACGCCGGGGCGCACGAACAGAAAATCGCCGCCCTCGTGGCGGGCGCGGCGCACGTCGGAATATTGCGGCGTCTGGTCAGCATCGACGATCACCCGGCCGCGCACCTGGGCGAACAGCGCGGTGCCGTCGAGGATGCCCCGGTTGCTTTTGAGGGCCGAAATCATGGCGGCGGCGAAGGGCGAATGGCCGGTGCCGTTGTCGTCGGCAACCGGCTCCAACCCGCCCGACGTGATCACCACCCGCGCCCGCTTGTTCGACATATTGGCGAAATGGCCGGGCGCATCCAAATTGACTTTAAGGCCGCGCACCAGGCGCCCGGAAAAGCAGCTATCGGCGGCGACCAGCACATGCTTGGCCTTGATGGCACGCAAGGTGCTGGTGATCATGGCGTTCGATATCCAGTTGGAGCGGCGGTCATCGCGGGCATCGGCGGGCAGCCAATAGCCTTCATCGGCGGCCTTGTCGAGCCAGCCATGACCGGCGTAATAGATCAGCAGATTGTCGTTCTCGCGCAGCCTTAGGCGCAGATCATCGAGGGTGTCGACGATCTCGTCGCGGGTTGGATTGATCAGCAGGCGGGTACGAAACCCGTAATTTCTGCGCAGCACCCGGTCCAGTTCCCTGGCGTCGCTGGCCGCCGTGGCAAGATCATTCAAGTTGCGATAATCGTTGATGCCGATCAGCAAGGCGTAGTAGCGGCCGAAATCAACCGGCTGGCTGGCGTCGTGCTTGCGGGCCGGCTTATTCAACGGCGGTATCGCGGCATGAAAATTGGGGATCCCCGAAGGCTCGGCGGCGGCAACCGGCGGCTTGGGTTTCGCCGGCCGGGCGCTCGCCAACTCGGTGTTGAAGGCGCTCCAAAAACGGCGGAGGCCATAGGTGACCGCCGTCGGCGGCGCCTGGGTCCGTTGCGCCATGCCGCCGGCGCCGCCCGTCCGTCCGTTGCGCAAGCGCAGGCCCAGCGAAACCTCGACGCCGTTTTCTTTTTCCGAGACAAAGACATTGACCAGCACGTCCTTGCCGACCGGATCGAGGGACGCGAACCAGGCGATGAGGCCCATTTCCTCGGCTGCCAGGGCGCGCATTTCACTGGTATCGGCGGCGCGCACCATCTCCCACTCGGCGGCGCTCAAGGGTACCGGCGCCGGCGCCGATGCGAACAGGAAGCCGGTGGCGAAATCCTGTTGCTCGACGATCATGCCGAGCCGGCGGAAGGTTTTTTGCACCGCCGTGAAGACGCGGAATTTGCCGGCTTCGATCACGCGCTTGCCATCGATCTCCAGGATTTTGTCGTTGCGTTCCTTCCAGGTCAGATCGACTTTGGTGATCGCCGCCCGGTAGTTTTCCGAAGACACGCAGCCAGCCAGAAAAATCGCCAGCAGGGATAATCCAATTAATCGCTTTGCACTTTTATTTATCAACATGATCACATTCTCCGTTTCGCGGAAACCTTAAGCGTTGAGCACGCGCAGACAGGCCGCCGTCAGATGGTCGGCCAGTCCCGATATTTTCTGCTTGATACGGCTGCCGATAATCCGCGTATCGACGATCTGCAAGACAATGCCGAGCACCATCGAGGTGGCGATATCGGCGTCCTGCTTAGGAATCTCGCCCTTCGCCATGGCATTTCGGATCACCCGGCGGAAGACGAAATAGGGGTTCGGCATGCGCGGCGTCATCTTGGCCATATGGTCGTGGCGGGTCAGGAACAGATAGTTGATGACCGTCGGATCCTGGTCATAGATTTCGCAAAACCGGCGGATGATGGCCAACAGCTTGGTGCGCGTCGATTGTTCCGGCGCCTGCAATTCCTGCAATTCGGTACCGAGAGCGGTGACATGATCCATGAACAGGCGCTCGGCCAGCTCGTCCTTGCTTTTGTAATGGCGGTACAGGGTGCCCTCGGCAATATCCGCCGCCCGGGCGATATCCTTGATCGTCGTTTCCCTGATGCCTTGCGCGGCAAACAGCCGAAGCGCCGTCTCATTGATCAGTTCTCTGGTTTTCGTTCCGTCGCGCATTGTCTCTTTTCCGTTATGTAAGTGAGCATTCACTCACATTAGAGGTTTATTGTCAAGGGCGTGTGTTT
>CAUZTZ010000024.1:0-23065 GCA_963582805.1 Alphaproteobacteria bacterium | reverse complement strand
CTTATGAGGTTATATTCAAGGTTATATTTTATGTTATTCTATTTTTAGATGATTATATGAATAAAATTATTGGCTTCGGTGCGGAAAGATTCGAATAGTCAGGCTGAAATACATTATAGGCGCTTAAAGCGGTTCCGGGCTGAGCTGTCCCTGGGGTTTCTCCCCATTCAGCACCCGTGCGACATTGGCCAGCACGTCTTCGCTTTCGCGGATCATGAATTCCGGGCGGCCGCCGGATATATGGGGCGTCCAAAGGATATTGTCGAGATCGAGGAGCGGGCAGTCTGCCGGTACCGGCTCATACCGGTAGACGTCCAGGGCCGCTCCGGCCAGATGGCCGCGCTTCAGATTATCGTACAGCGCCGCCTCATCGAGAATACCGCCGCGCGAGGTATTGATGATGTACGCGCCTGGTTTCATTTGGCCCAGAAACGCCGCGTCGATGTATTTCTCGGTATCCGGCCCATAGGGGATATGAACGGTGACAAAATCGCATTCCGCCAATAGCTCTTCGCGCGGCACGTAGATAACGCCGCCCAACATTTCTTCTTCGGCCGGGGTCAGCCGGTTGCGTTTGTTATAGAAGACCGGCATTCCCATGGCGCGCAAACGCCCGGCCGCCAGACCGGCATTCTCGCCCATTCCAATGAACCCGATAGCATGCTCGGCAATGACCCGAATATCGCGAACCCCGGCCCAATTGAATTTGTTGCGCGGCGGATCGGTTGCGAAGGAACCGGCAAGCGCCGGATCCCGCCTGGCCAGCACCTGATTGTGCGCCCAGATGAGATTGCGGGCGAGCGCCATCACCAGCGCGACAATATTGTCGGCAGAGGACAGGCTCGAAAAGCGTTGCAGGTTGGCGACCGAAATGCCGAGCCGCCGGGCGGCGTCCAAATCAATATGCCGGGCGACCGTGCCGAACTGCTGGATATGTTTGGCGCGCTGGGCGCATGCCTCGAGGCGCACCGCCGGCATCGGCGTTGTCTCGAGGATGATGATATCGCCGATGGGCAAGGCCGCATCGAACGCCGCCTCATTTTGCGCCGTGATGACCTGGATATCTTCCGGCAAGCCAAGGCGGCCGGCAATCGACGTCAGCCGCTCCGCATGTTCGCCAAAGTCGGGTCCAAAGAAATACCGCAATGCCTTTTCGCCCCCAGGGGTCAGGCGCCGCAGCAAGGCCATTTCCATCAGCCGAAACAAGGTATCGTCTTCGGCAAAAATGACGTTGAAATTTTCTGGCGCTGGCATCTGTCTCTCCAGAAGGTTTGGCGATCATTTATATCCGGAAAAAACGACGGAGCAAGGGAACGCGGCTTGGCGGCGATCACACCTCGCTGCGCGCCGAATTCTCGCCCGCGAGCCGGCCGGAGGTAAATGCCCAGGAAAGGTGATGGCCATGGCCCTCGAGGAGAACGCCGCCCTGACCGACTGAGCCGGCCGCATAGAGGCCGTGGACCGGCCCACCATCCCGGTGCAGGACGCGCAGCTTTTCATCAACTTTGAGGCCGCCTTCACTGAAAACGATCCAGGATTGGACCGGGCCGAGCGCATAAAAGGGCGCCATTGCCATGGCGCCCGGGCCATTGTTGTTTGCGCCGGCTTGTTGCAACGCTCGTAAGGTACGCGCAAGCGCGCCCGGATTAACGCCGATAGCCTCTGCCAAGCCTTTCACCGATGCGGCCTTCGCAACAACGTCCGGGAGCGTCTTTTCGTAGTCCGTCAGGTCGGCATAGCCAACGCCCGGCGCGGTCGAGATGAAATTGGGGTAGCTGCGAAACTGATCGGCGACCTCGGCCGCGAAAATTATCCAGGCGCGCTTGCCTTGCTGGCGGCCGATATGATCTTGCGGGCGATCGCGTTCGTCGCAAAAGCGATCGCCGCTGGAATTGACGAGGATCGCGCCTTTGTCGAACAACAAATGAGAGGGCGCCAGGAAGGTGGTCACAAAACCCAGCAGAAAAGGCCGCATGACGGCATCGGGTAGAATTTTCATGGCCAGCGATATGAGTTTACCGAGGCCCCTCCAAGCCGGCAGTTTCGAGATGATGCTCGGGCGCGGCGGCGGCTTGAAGCGGATCTCCGGGCCCCATGCAAGATCACCATTGATGACCTCACCGCCAACCGCCTCGCCCATCTTTTGGCCATCGCCGGTGCTCAACGGGTTGACGCCGGATATGTCGAGCAGCGGGCCGGTCATATATTTGGATTTGTAGGCGTGATCGGCGGCGCTGAAATCGCCCGACGCCAGGATGACGGCACGGCGGGCCATAACGCGCTCGCCGCCCGCCATCTCGACGCCCCGGACCCTGCCGTCCGCCGCGATCAGCCTTTCGGCACTGGCGCCCGTTCGTATGGCGACATTATTTCGCCTGGCTGCCTTTTCGAGTTGCCGAATGAAGCCCTTTGAGTGGGGAATGATGGCATGCATGCGCGGCTGGCGATGCGGCGGCTCGGGCAAGGGTCCGATAAAGACGATGCCGAGTTGTTCGAGGATTTCAATGGTCTCCGCCGCATTGTCGACCAAAAGGCGGCGCAGCTTCAGATTGTCCCGGTCTACAAGGGGGCCCGCAAATTTCGCCATGTCCTCGAAATGCGCGTCCGCATTGTCGGCCAGGCCCGCTTTGCGTTGCAGCCGCGTCGCCGTCGCCGTCAGCGTTCCCACCGATAGGGCGGTCGTCCCGCCAAGCGCCGCGCCTTTTTCCAGCACAACAACCGATGCGCCTCTCGAGGCGGCTGCATAGGCGGCCATCAGCCCGGCGCCACCGCCGCCAACCACGACGATATCGAATTCGCGCCCGCCTTCCGTCATCGGCGGCTCAAAGTTTCATTTCGGCGAACGCGGCTTCGGCTTCGATCACGCCGCGACGCCCGGCGGGCGCGCCGCAATAGGCGATGTTTTGCAAGATGATTTCTTTGATTTCATCCTTGCCGAGACCATTGTTGAAGCCGGCTTTGACGTGCAGGCGGAATTCTTCCCAGCGCCCGAGCGCCATCATAACGGACAGCACCATGCACGAGCGAGTCTTGAGGTCGAGGCCGCCCCGGTTCCAGATCGAGCCCCACACTTCTCGGAGCATGTAATCCTGTATCTCACCGTTAAAATCGTTTCGGGCTGCGCGCGCCGCCTCGGCACTTGCCTCACCAAGCACTTGTCGCCGCATTTCCGCTCCCGCCGCTTGGCGTTCTTCATCGGTCATCAATGGCTCTCCTTGGCTGATTGCCTTAGAACGACCGTTCCCATGTCCTGATCCGCATCGGTTATGACGTCCGCGCCGAAATCTTCGAAACCGTCCATTCTGATCTCGACCCGGTATTTCCGGCCCTTCTCCAAATCCTTTAACCAGAAATCGCCGAAGGCATCGGAAAGGACGCTGACCGATCGTTCTTCGGCCAGATCGGTGGCGGTGATCTTTACACCCTGAATCACCTCGTCGGTGGCGCCATCGATCACCGTGCCCGCGATCCACGGTTTCGGCAGTCCTTTCCAATAGACCCTGGGGGCGGCGCCGGCATCGGCAAGATAGGTTTCAAGCTGACTGGTGTCTTTCACTTCGCCAAAGGTGATGGCGTCATGGGGGCATACATCGACGCATCTTGGCTCCAGGCCCTCATCAACCCGGTGGGCGCAGCCGGTGCATTTTTGCGCAATGCCAAGATCGTCGTTCATGAATATGACGCCGTAGGGGCAGGCATCCAGGCAGAGATCGCAACCGGTGCACGGAACCGGGTCAATCCAGACCAAGCCATCGTCCCGGGTCTTGATGGCCGCTTCCGGGCAAACCGTGATGCAGGGCGCGTTGGCACAGTTCTGGCAGTGAACCGGCAGATAGCTCATGCGTACCCTCGGCGTGCTGCCCCGCTCCAATGGCCGGACATTCATCCAAAACTGCCCCGTGTCCGGTTGCGGTTTGGTCCAGGGCTCGTAAGAGCTGCCCACATGCTCGTCCTTGCAGGCAATGGAGCACAACATGCAGCCGGTACATTTATCCACGTCGATCAGGAATGTTTTATCAGCCATTTTATTATCCATCATTTTATTATCCATGGGACACCGTCGCCCCTTCGCCGATGCCGGTATTTGCCACGATGTCTGCCGGGTCCACTTTAAGGATTTCGGCCAAATAGCCGCTGACGTTCATTTCCGGCACCTTGATCTCCGCTCCCTCGCCATATTTTTCTTGGGGGCTTGGGGCGATCAAGTTGATGCAGCCGCCCCGGTCGACCAGGCGGTTATGGAGGGTTGCCAAATCCATCTTGGCGCCGTGGTCGACCGAAATGGCGCCTGGAATGATACGCTCGGTTACCACCGCGCCGCAGAGCACGCTGCCGCGATCATTATGCACCATGACGATATCGCCGCCCGCAATATCCCTGGCGGCGGCATCGGCGGGATTGATCCAACAGGGCTCGTAGAGATATCCATCGGCTCCCGGGACCTTAACAATTTCCCTGATCCAATCCACATCGTCGCCCTGGACGTGGAACCGAAAGCGCGAATGATTGGACATGACGCTCAAGGGATATTCCTCTGCCTTGGGCTGCCCCGGTTGCTCCGCATGGGTCACCCATTTTGCCAATGGCGGCCGCTCGGTATTGTCGGGATCGCGCGTCGCAATCATCGAAGACACAAACTCGATCTTTCCCGACGGCGTATCCAGCCCGCCGCCCGAAGACCAAAACAAATGCATGCCGCCGTCATTTTCTCCGTATCCATGCTCTTTTTTGATATCCACCCATTCGTCCCAGGTCGGGCAATCATAGACGAAATATTTCCGCTTCTTGAATTCTTCCCAGCCAATGCCATGCTTGGTTGCCGCCAGGGTTTTCTCATAAGCCGCTTGCAGCCATTCCTCTACCGGCGGAAACGCTTCATCCAATCCCAGCCGCTGGCCGATCATCCTGTGGATTTCAAAATCGCTCTTGGATTCGCCGACCGGCTCGACCGCCTGGTCCTGATAGAACATGGCCAGGATATCGCTGCGCTGCACCGTGATCAGATCTTCATGTTCGTAACTGGTCTGCGCCGGCAGGATTAAATCGGAATAGGGAATATCATTTTCGAGCCAGGGATGGACGCCAACGACAAATTCAATTTTCGGGTTTTGCAGCGCCTCCAGCCAATTCCAGCCATGGCCCCAGCTTCCCGGCTGACTGCCGTTTTCGTTCCATACCATGCGAATGCCGGGATGATCGCTGTCCGGCGGGAAATGGTATTGCTCGAACTGGTCTTCGGTCTTGGCCAAGGCCGCGGTGCTGCTTCGCCATTCGATGGAATCGCAATTGATCGCCTCGGCGGCCAAAGTCCGGGGGATAAATACCGGCGAGATCGGGCCTTTGCCGATGGCATATTCGATCATCGGATTCATGGCGACGCCCTTGAAATCCACGTCCGGATAGCGCGGCACCTGGGCGAGGTCTTTCTTGTAGAACGACGGCGCCCCGGTCCTGAGGAATTGGCGTCCCGGGCGGCCGATGCCCTGCATGGCCAGCACGTACGCCTCCAGCCTGGTGGCCATATGCGACAAGGTGCCGCGAACCTTGGGCCCCCCGAAATAGACCGATAGCGAGGTCTTCTTGGCCGCCCATTCGCGGGCCAGGGCGCGGATGGTGTGCGCCGGCACGCCGGTTATCTTCTCTGCCCAGGCCGGCGTTTTCGGGGCGCCGTCATCCTCGCCCAGCACATGGCTTTTAAACGCATCGAACCCGGTTGTGTGGGACGCGATATATTCCTTGTCGTAGGTTCCCTCATTGATCCAGGTATGGGCAACGCCGAAATAGAGCGCCGCATCCGTATTCGGCTTTATGGGAATCCATTTGTCGGCGTGCACCGCGGCCGAATAGTTGAGGTCCGGCGAAATGGCGATGATCTTGATGCCGGCCCGCTTTAGCCATTTCGGCATCTCCAAGGCCGACGATCCCGACATGCCAAGTCCGGTTGCCTCCGGATCGTTGCCCGAAAATATCACCATTTCGGCGCTCTCGAGCACGTCGTCCCAAACCGCATCCTGGAGCGGCTCGCCCAAGGTGCTATCGAACCCCCAGACATGCTTGGCGCCCCAGTAATAGCCTTCCCAACTGTCCGGGTTGCGCACCTGTTGGGTCCACCATCCCCATCCGAGATGCTCGCGGATCATATCGAACAGATAGTGCCCCCAGAAATGCAGGGATTGCATGTAACCGCTATGGCCGTGCCCGTCGGCCTGGACCAGGACAGGTTCCATCGAGCCGTATTTCTCGTAGATTTGCTTGATCTGGCCGGTCACGATATCGAGCGCCTGATCCCAGCTGATCCGGGTATAGCCGCTCTTGCCCCGGTTCTCCGGGTTGGGGTTATCCGGCGACCAATCGTTGCGCAGCAGCGGATATTTGACCCGCGCATCAGTGTTAAGGCGCCGTTTGGCGGCGAATGCTAAAGGCATCTGCACTTCTTTTCGGGGCCGTGTGAAGCTGCCCCGGGAGGTTTTTATCTCATAAAGCCGGACATCATCGGGAATATAGAAGGGCAACGAGCGGACAATCTCGCCATCTTCAACGTGGCATTCCAGGGGGAAATTTGACCGTGCCAAGCCGCTCGCCGGATGCGCAATATAGACAACCTTATGCTTTTTGTCGGACATGAAACTCTCCAAGATTAGCGGGACACCGGTATCAAAGGTCGGTCAGGACCCCATCATCGATGGCGCGGCGAACGCGCAACGATTCCGATTTTTTATCGACACGCGGCGCGCGCGTCTTGGCGTAGGTATGTTTTTCCGTCAGGCGGCCATCAACAAAGTGCAGAATATCGAGCCCCCGCCAGCCGCCGGCGCGGGTCTCCTCCTCGAAGGTCAGCAGCCAGCGGATCAGCGCCTTGCCGGCTCCCCGCCCCGGCCCGGCATCGACGAATATATCTTCGTTGTGAAATCGCATGCGCCCGAAATCGCCCCGGAACTGGGGAACGAAGGCTTCGCGGATAGCCGCTTGGCCTTGATGCCGGCCGCCATGGAACTCGTCATAGATGGCGTCTTCGGCGAAATAGGACATGACCGCGTCGATATCTTCCCGGTTGAACGCTTCGGTGAAATCGATCGCCAGTTTTTCCAGCGCCGCGCGGTCGGTTTCTTCATCCGGCATTTACAATCTCAATTTCATCCCTCGTTTTATCCCGTGGCTGGCTCGCCGTCCCCCACATAGGTGAGTTGATCCCGGATTTTCCGTTCCAGCAAGATGTTTTCCTCTTCCGAATAATCGCACAGCATGGAGCGGCGGAAAATCCCTTTGAGGATCAGGATCATTTCGCCGGCGCGCAAAATCTCGGTCGCCTTCTCGGTTTCCCAGCAAGGCGCCGCAGATACAAAATATGACCTCGTTGTATTCCACGTTGCGGTGGCAAAAGCCCATATCCTCATGGCTGCGTTTGGAAAGATCGATCTTGACGCCGTCCGCATTGAACATGCGCAAGGGCCGGGTGGGAAGTTCCAGGGTCACGTTGGCGCCGTGGATGGTGATAACCTCGCGGTATGGTTTGCCGGGCATTTTCGCGAACGCTCCTCTCGTAGGGTTTCGGTCAATCCTATATGGCATAATCGAGGATCATTGGAATTGACGCGGGTTATGTTTGACGCGACCATCAATCTGGATTACGAGCCGGGCGCCGACGGCAACCGCTACCCCCATCGGTGCGGCTATCCGAAGAAGATCGCGCCGCCGTCGAGGCACGCTTGAAGGAATTGGGTCTGGCTGACTAGCTGGGCATGGAAATATTTTAGGACCAAGTCAGGAGTAGAAAAAGTGGATAGTGCGACCGATATTTCAAACCGTCTGGTGCCCCGCTCATTTGGCGACTTGCGCGGCTGGATCGATGCCCTCAGGATCGAAGGCGAATTGCACGAGATCGAGGCCGAAGTTGACTGGAACTGCGAGCTGGGCGCCATCGCGCGCCGCGCATTTGGCAATGGCGACGGACCGGCCCTGTTGTTCGACAACATCACGGGATACGGGCCCGACGATGATGTCTGGTGCCGCAAGGTATTTACCGGCGGCATGTCAAACTACACCCGGGTAGCAATGACGCTGGGCCTGCCAAAAGACGCCTCGGTTCGCGATATGGTGCTGGCGGTGCGGCATTATCTGGAACAGCGCGTACCGCCCGTCGAGGTTGAGACCGGCAAGGTCAAGCAGAACATCCACCAGGGCGACGACATCGATCTTTATAAAATCCCGGTGCCGCGCTGGCATCGGTTGGATGGCGGGCGCTACATCAATACCTATCAGGCGACGATCACCATGGACCCAGACACCGGGGTTCATAATGTGGGTCTTTACCGGGGTATGCTGGGTGAAACAAAGAGTACCCTTCCGGTGCTTTTGTGGCGCGCCCAGCATTGGGGCGTTCATTTCGAAAAATGGCGCCAGAAAGGAATGAAAATGCCCGTCGCTCATGTCTATGGGTGGGAGCCGTCGATGAGCTTCTGCGCGTCCGCACCGGTGCCGACGGGGGTCTGCGAATACGAAGTTATGGGCGCCATTCGCGGTGAGCCAGTGCCGCTGGTCAAATGCGAGACCAATGATCTTTGGGTTCCCGCCGACGCCGAAATGGTGATCGAGGGATTTATCGACGACGATCCGGCCACCTTCGAAATGGAAGGCCCGTTCGGCGAGTACACCGGCTATTTCGGCGGCGATCAGGGGCCGAAGCACGTTACAAAAGTAACCTGCGTCACCCACCGGGATGATCCGATCCACCGGGGCACCCTGGAGGGCACCTTGCCGAAAATGCTCAACGAAAATTCGGTGACATCGTCGGTGCAGCGCGCCGGCATTGCCTGGAACGTGCTGGAGCGTGCCGGCGTGCCGGGTATCACTGATGTCCATTGCCCGGCGGCCAATAACGGCACCTCGCTGATGATCCAGATGCACCAGACCTATCGCGGCCAGGCCAAACAGGCGGCGGCGGCGATCTGGGGCTCCAACGCGGCGCATTTGCGCTACAAAAATATCTGGGTGGTCGATGAAGATATCGACATCCACGACTACGGCGCTCTCGATTGGGCGCTGGCCTACCGGGTCAATGCCGCCGAGGATGATATCGTCTTCTTCCCGTCCACGTTCGGCTCACTGCTTGATCCGTCGACCCGCCTCGCCGACCGGGACCCGATGCTCTATGGCACCGGCAAGTGGACGCGCATGTTGATCGACGCCACCGTCAATATGGATTTCGATCTCGAAGAACAATATGGCGGCAATCGCTACCCGCCCATGGTCATTCCCTTGGACGAGGACCGGGACAAAGTCGACCGCCGCTGGGAGGAATACGGCTTCAAGCGGGACAAGTAATTCCGGGCAGGGAAAGCAGCCATGCAGGAAACCGATCTGGCCTATCCGTTTCAATCCATCCGCGCCGTGCTCGATGACAATCTGGCCCGCCATCCGGATAAGCGCGCGCTTTATGATCTGGATCAGGATAAATCGGCGAGCTATGCCCAGCTTCACGAGGCCGCCAATCGCACGGCGCGATACTTGCGCCAGCTTGGCATCGACAAGGGCGACCGCGTCGCGCTGCTGGCCGACGAGAATTTGGAAAAGCTGCTGATCTGGATGGGCATCTGGCGCCTCGGCGCCGTGGTCTGCCCGCTGAATATCGAGATCAACGCAAATCATATTCAGGAACTGCTGCAGACCATTGAGCCCAAGCTGACCCTGTGGCACACCGATATCGATGGCCCGGCGATGACCAAGGGCGTCGGCGGTATCATCATGCGTTTCGATGGCTGGGACCCCGAATATGGCGCCGCCAATGGCGAAGAGTTTTTCAGGCAGTTGGCATCGGTTGCGGCGGCGCCCGAAGTGGAAACAGAAAACGGCGCGAAAGATATTTCCTGCATCTTTTGCACCTCGGGCACCACATCGAAGCCCAAGAGCGTTGTCTACAACCACATGGCCTATTGGCTCAACGGTCTCAACACCATCGATTTTCTGGGTTTGACGGCAGACGACCGGACCCTCGAATACCGCTCCTTCGGCTGGAATTCGGCGCAGGTGCTGAGCCTCATGCCTTGGATCGTAACCGGGCTTTCCATGCATTTCGCCAAACGCTATTCCCATAGCCGTTTCTTCGACTGGATCAAGGCCCACGAGATCACCTTTGCCGCCGGCGTGCCGACGGTGGTCAACATGCTGCTGGGTGAGCCTCTCGGAATTACCGCCGACGATATTCCCAGCCTTAGGCGCATGACCTGCTCGACGGCGCCCCTGTCGCCGGAGCAATGGCAGAAGTTCGAGACCATGTACGGCGTCACCCTGTTGCAGCTTTACGGCATGTCGGAAGCCGGCTGGATTTGCGGCAACAGGCTGGACCGGCGGCGCATGGGAACCGTCGGGGCGCCCGCCAAGCATCAGCAATTCCAGATCATCGATGGCGATGGCAACCCCTGCCCGCCCGGCACCGAGGGCGAGGTGACCGTGGGCGGTGCGCAAACTTCCGTTTTCGTTATTACCCCTGAAGGCGAGTGGGAGGACCAACGGGCAGCGCCCATGCGCACCGGCGATCTGGCCATCATGGACGAAGACGGGTTCGTTACCGTGACCGGGCGCACCAAGGATTTGATTATTCGCGGCGGCGTCAATATTTCGCCATTGGAGATCGATCATGTCTTGGCAGCGCTCGATAAAATCAGCGAAGCCGCCGCCGTCGGCGTGCCCGACGATATCTATGGCGAGGAAGTGGTCTGCTATGTGAAGCCAAAATCGGGCGCGAGCCTCGGCGAAGACGAAATTCTGGCCCACTGCGCCGAAATCCTGCCCCAATTCAAATGCCCGAAGCAGGCCTATTTGATCGACGAATTACCGAAAAACGACCGCGGCAAAATTCGCCGCGACGATTTAAAAGAGATGTGGGCGCGGGACCACGGCAACGAATAATCCGCCGCCGCTATTCATTTTTCCCGTTCCAGCTCTCTGAGCGTGCGCCGGTCGATCTTCATCAAGGTTGTGCGCGGCAGCTCATCGACGAAGACAATTTGCTCGGGCACCTTGTAGCCGCCGGCGGCGCGCACCCGGGTTTTCAAATCATCGGACAACGCATCGCTCGGGCCCTGGCCCTGGCGGAGGACGACGAAGGCTTTGGGCACGGTCATCCCATCTTTGTCTTCGGCCGGGATAACGGCGGCTTCGAGGACGCTCGCGTGTTCGGTGATTGCCGCCTCCACTTCGATGGGCGAGACCCAAAGCCCCTTAACCTTGAAGATGTCGTCACTGCGCCCGGCGAACCAGAAAAAGCCATCCTCGTCGAACAACAGCGTATCGCCGGTCCTGGTCCACGGCCCGATGAAGGTGTCCCGGGATTTATCGTATTTACGCCAGTAAAAGAAACAGGCGGTCGGGCTCCGAACCCAGCATTCGCCGCTGACATTGGGCTCGGTAATTTCGGCGCCGTTGTCATCCATCAGTTTAACGCCGACGCCAAACACCGGCTTGCCGAGGCTGCCGCGTTTGAAATCTTTAAGCCGGTTGGCGATCCATTCGTAGGTGACTTCGGAGGAACCGATGGAATCCAGAATTTCGAGACCGAACAGACTATCGAAGCGCTCAAACACTTCCGGCGGCATTTTTTCCGACGCGCTGACCACCAGAGAGACCGAACCCATATCCGGCGTCTGGTCGCTGTCCTCGGCGTAAGCCGTCATATTCTTGATGATCGTCGGCACGGTGATCAGCTTGGTCACCTTTTCGGCCGCGACGATTGCAAAGACATTGTCCGGCGTTGGGGCCAAGCGGCTGATGACGCTTTTGGCGCCCCAATATAGCGGGATCAGAATACCCGGCCACAGGCCGTGGGTGAAATAGGCTTTGGACGTGGCATGTACGATGTCATTGGGGCCGTATTCCCAAAAAGCGCCGTGGCGTTCGGGAACGATGACGAAGTCGTGGGCCAGATGGGTGATGCCCTTGGCGGCACCCGTGGTGCCGCCCGAATAAAACATATAGGCGACGTCGTTGCGGTGGCGAAGGACCGGCTCGAAGAATTCCGCCTGGCCGCTTGTCAGGCTTTGGTATCCTGTCACCCGAAGATTGGCGCCTTCGAAATTGCGATCGCCGCGGACGATCAGGTTGCCAAGGCTGGCCGGCAATTCACCGGCAACTTCGTTCAGTTTGTCGATCTGTTCGGCATCGATGAACATTGCCTGGGCCGCTGTATCTTCGATGAAATAGAGGAGGCTCGGCGCTTTATAAAGATCGGAAACAACCACCGGCACGATCCCGGCGCGCAACGCGCCGAGCCAGGCCGCCACATAGTCAATGCTGTTGGTGCCGAACATGAGCAGCCGTTCGCCAGGGCGCATTCCGGCTACGCGCAACCCATGCGCCGCCCGGCAAACCGCAACCAGCAGGCTGGCATAGCTATAGCTTTCGCGGTCGATGATCAGACCGATTTTATCTTCGGCGTCGGTTCCCATATGTTTATCGAGCAGGAGGGTGACCGGATTGAAATATTCGGGCGGCTCCGGATCAATCCAATCGTTCCATTCATCGCCATAAATCAAGTGATGATATTCGGCGGTCATTATTTCGGCGCAACCTCCCCGGTTTACGCCCAGCATAAATGATCTTTGTTCCTTTACAATTGTCTTGGTGTTGGGAAATATCGGCTGTCGAACGAGGCCCGCGATTATGAGGAGACAATCCGTGCAGACTGCCATTCCCTGCGTCATCATGCGCGGCGGCACATCGAGGGGCCCCTATATCCGGCTTTCTGATTTGCCCGAGGATCGCGACACCCTTGCCAAGGTATTGCTGGCGATCATGGGCTCGCCGCACGAGCGCCAGGTGGACGGCATCGGCGGCGCCCAATGGCTGACCAGCAAGGTCGCCATGGTCGGACCGTCTTCCCGGGACGACGCCGATGTGGATTATCTCTTTGGCCAGGTGCTGGTTGACCGGGATTTTGTCGATTTCGCGCCCAATTGCGGCAATATGACATCCGGCGTCGCACCGTTCGCCATCGAGGCCGGAATGGTCCAGGCGGGCGAAGCGGAAACAACTATCCGTATCCACAACGTCAATACCGGCGCCATCATCGACGCTACCGTGCAAACGCCGGGCGGCAGCGTTGAATATGAAGGCGATACGGCCATCGACGGCGCCCCCGGCACGGCGGCGCCGATCATGCTCTATTTCTCCCGCATGGTGGGATCGATTACCGACAAACTGCTGCCCACCGGCCAGGCAACCGACACAATTGGCGGTATCCAGGTTTCCTGCGTCGATGTGGCCGTGCCGATGATCATCGTCCGGGCTGCCGATATGGGAAAAACCGGCTACGAAACCAAGGCCGAGCTGGACGCCGATAAAGATTTCTTAGGGCGCCTGGAAACGATCCGCGTCGAAGCCTCCGATGCGATGGGCCTGGGCGATCCGACGGGCCGTGTGGTGCCCAAATTCTGCATCATTTCCGAGCCCCGCTCGGGCGGCAATATCAACGCCCGTTATTTCGTGCCCCACGAATGTCACGCCACCTTCCCCCTGGTCGGCGGAATGTGCCTGGCCGCCGCCAGCGTAATCGAAGGAACCGTCGTCCAAGGTATTGGCCATGCCGAAGACGCGCCCAGCCAATGCATCGTCATCGAACATCCGGTGGGAAGGCTGGAAACCATCATCGATTGCGACGGCATCGGCCTGGCCCCCGACATCAAGCGCGTCGGCTTCGTGCGCACGGCACGGCGCATCATGCAGGGTGAAGTGCTGATCCCGGCGAGCGTTTGGGCCGGCGCTTAACTTGTGATGCCGTTTTCTTCCAGGAAACTGGTAAGGGCGGCGACGCATTCCACCGGTTTTTCGATCTGAAGCAAATGCCCGGTCCCCGCAATGACCTCATAGGTATAACCGTTTTCCAGGCATAACGCCTGATTGGCGGGGCCCGTCGCCGGCACATATTTCATTTCCGGATCAGACCCGATCAGTTTCACCGGCCCCCCATAGGCATCGCCCGGCGGCCACAGATGCAGCGTCATCGCCGCCAGATAAATACTGGCTTCCAATTCCCGCTGGCAGCTCAGAACCCAATCGCCGCCATCACCATCTTTGCGGAGAACCGCGTTTGCCATAAGGGCGTGCGCGCCATCCACCCAGCCGCGCCCGCCCTTGGCGTAGTTTTCGGCCAGCTCTGCCGGATCGGAAAAACGGTTTTGGCGGATCATCGCCCAGTCCACCAATTTCCGCTCGAAGGCGCACATGGGCTCATACTGTTCGTGCCCCGGCAACGGCACGTTGGGTGGATCGTAAAGCGCCAACGCGTCCCAGCGCCAGCCGATCTCGATGGCATGCTTCATGGCGGCGCGCGCCGACATGGAATGAAATATGCCGACATTCGTCTTGGCGCCCAACTTTTCGTTCACGCCGACAAATATGGTATCCAGATCCTGCGCCATCTGCGCGTAATGATGGCCGTCGGCGCCGCAGGGCGCGTTCATGCCATGATTGCGCATGTCGAACAGGATCAGATCGAAATCTTTCGCCAGCAACGCCCAAAAGGGCAGATAGCCATCGATGGCGAAGCCATTGCCGTGCGAGATGAACAAACGTACGCCATCGGAATTGCCGTGCCGGCGGATGTGGATGATGGCACCGTCGGTCATGGTCAAATCAAACGTCTGGTGCGGGCTCGGCGGAGCTTGGAGCATGCGATTTTCCAGTGGTATTTAAGGGTATTTGAGGCGCGCGAATGGTAATGCACGCCTTTCCGTCGGGCAAGACACGCCCCTTCGGGTAATTGACCTTTCTATGGCATATACTGCGGATTATACTGCCGCCAAAATCACCACAAGGAAGCCCGTATCATGTCCTATACTTTGGAAGCCTTTTGCGAAGACTGCCGCAACAGCGTGACCGCCGGCGAAGAAGGCCGCGCCGAGATTCAGCGCAATATGGAGAAGCTTCTTTCCGAACAGGCCTTCATTGCCGAGCATTTCGGCCCCGACGCGGAAGCCAAAATCACACCGGTCTATACGCATGGAGAGAGCGGCTTTCAGGTTCTGACCCACGTCTATAACGAGGCAAAAGAATCGCCGCCGCACGATCACGGCGATTCCTGGGCCATTTACGGGCAAGCTGCCGAACATACCGACATGACCGTCTGGCGGCGCACCGACGATGGCTCCGACGAGACCCGCGCCGAAGTGGAACCGGAAAGGACCTACCGGTTGGATCCCGCCATGGCGGGCACGTTTGAGCCGGGGGACATCCATTCCATCAAGTTTCCGGCGGGCGCCAGGTTCCTGCGCGTGACCGGGGCCGATTTGAACAAGATCCCGACCCGCCGGTTCGATGCGAAAGCCGTTACGGTTCTCGAGGGCGCCGGTGTTTCCGGCGTGGATCGCTAAGCGATCATCATGACCGATAGCAAATCGCTGAATGTGGGCCAGCCGCTTGAGCGCACCGAAGACCTTCGCCTCCTGCGCGGCCGCGGCCGCTATGCGGACGACCTGCCTGTGTCGCCCCGGACCCTCAACGCCGCCATCCTGAGATCGCCCCATGCCCACGCCGAGATCGAAAAGATCGATATCGCCCAGGCAAGGTCCATGCCCGGCGTTGCCGCGGTCATCACCGGCGAGGATGTGAGCCAACATTGCGATCCGTTCCTGGTGGCCTTGCGCCAACCCTTGCACCAATGGCCGCTGGCGGTTGGGCGGGTACGCTATGTGGGCGAGCCGGTGGCCGTGGTCATCGCCGACGACCGCTACCTCGCCGAGGATGCGGTGGACGCGGTGCTGGTTACCTATAAGCCATTGCCTGCGGTCATCGATTCCGAAGAAGCGGCCAGCGAGACGGCCCCCTTGGTCCATGTCGAGGCCGGCACCAATCTGGTTTCGGTGCGCGATTTCACCTATGGCGATCCCGATGCTGCCTTTGCGGGCGCCGATCATACTTTCAAAATGACCACTCTGTTCCCGCGCCATTCCTACATGCCGATGGAGAACTTCGTGGTCGTCGCCGAATATAAGATCGAGGACCAATCTTACGACGTGCTTTCCAATTTTCAGGGCCCCTACAGCACCCATCCGGTGATGTCGCGTTCTTTAAGGGTACCCGGCTCGCACCTCCGTCTCAGGACGCCGAGGGATTCCGGCGGCAGTTTCGGCATCAAACTGGCGGTGTTTCCTTATATTGTGCTGATGAGCGTCGCGTCCAAAATTACGGGGCGCCCGGTGCGCTGGATCGAGGACCGCTACGAACATCTGATCGCCGCCAATTCCTGCCCCAACCGGATCACCACCTTGGAAGCGGCGGTGACCAAGGATGGCGCCATCACGGCGCTCCGGTTCGACCAGTTGGAAGATTACGGCGCTTTTTTGCGGGCGCCCATGCCGGGGCCGCTATACCGCATGCAAGGCGCCATCACCGGCGCCTACGCCATCGACAATGTGGCCATCACCAACAAGATCGTCG
Source organism: Alphaproteobacteria bacterium (assembly GCA_963582805.1). GTDB lineage: Bacteria > Pseudomonadota > Alphaproteobacteria > Rhodospirillales > UBA2165. The sequence goes on along the minus strand of CAUZTZ010000024.1, from coordinate 6,637 downwards.
TTTCCAACAAGATGCCGGCCGGTCTGGTGCGCGGTTTCGGCGGCCCGCAGCTCTATTTCGCGTTGGAGCGGATGACCAACCATATCGCCGGCGAACTGGGCATGGATCATCTGGATGTGATCCGCAAAAATCTTGTTCCGGCGGGATCGTTCCCCTACAAGGCCGCCGCCGGCTCGCTCTTGGATTCGGGCGATTATCAAAAGGCTATCGAGATCACCACCGGCGAAGGGCGGCTCGAAGACCTGATCAAACGCCGCGACGAGGCGCGCGCCGAAGGGAAACTTTACGGCATCGGTTACGCTGCCATTGTAGAGCCGGGCATGTCCAATATGGGGTACCTGTCGACCTTATTGTCCGCCGAAGCGCGGGAGAAATCGGGGCCCAAAAACGGCGCCGTTTCCATGGCGACGGTCAATGTGGAGCCGATGGGAACGGTGTCCATTACCGCCGATTGCATGCCCCAGGGCCAAGGCCACGAAACCATATTGGCGCAGATCGTTTCCGACCAGTTGGGCCTTGCCCCTGAAGACATCACGGTCAATGTGGAGCACGATACGCAAAAGGACCAATGGTCCATCGCGGCGGGCACTTATTCCTGCCGTTTCACGCCGGGGACCGCCGTTGCCGCCCACATGGCGGCGGGGCAAGTGCGCGAAAAACTGGCTAGGATCGCGGCCAAAAACCTTAATACGCCAGCCGAGAATATCGAATTTACCGGCGGCAAGATCCACGCCGAGGGTAATCCCGATAACGCCATATCGTTCGGCCGGGTGGCCGGCACGGCGCACTGGGCGCCGGCGGAACTGCCGGACGGGATGGAAGCCGGGGTCCGCGAAACCGCCAGCTGGACGCCGCCCGAATTGGAGGCGCCCAGCCCCGGCGATCACATCAACACCTCGCTCACCTATGGCTTTGTCTTCGATATGTGCGGGGTTGAGGTTGACCCGGTTACCGCCATGGTGCGTATCGACCGGTACGTCACCATGCACGATTCCGGCAAGCTCCTGAACCCGCTGATCGCCGAAGGGCAGGTGCTGGGATCGTTCGCCCAAGGCATCGGCACGGCGCTCCACGAAGAGTTTCTCTATGACGATGACGGCAACTTCCTGACCGGCACGTTCGCCGATTATTTAATTCCCACGGTGGCCGAAGTGCCGGTGCCCGAGATTCTGCACATGACATCGCCATCGCCGTTCACGCCCCTCGGCGCCAAGGGAATGGCCGAGGGTTGCTGCATGTCGACGCCGGTCTGCATCGCCAACGCGGTTTCCGATGCGCTCGGCGTAAACGTGGCGCAACTGCCCATGTCGCCAAAACGGCTGCACGCGCTGATCGACGAGGACGAGCCGCCCCGCCCATCAGAGGCCGGCCAATGAAACCCAGTAATTTCGATTATTACCGCCCCGATAGCGTCGATGAGGCTTTGTCCCTGCTCGGCGAGCATGGCGACGATGCGCGCATCATCGCCGGCGGGCAATCGCTGATGGCCATGCTCAATCTGCGGCTGGCGGCGGCGGACGTGTTGGTCGATATCGCGCGCCTGCAAGAATTGTCCGAGTGCCGCGAGGTGGACGGCTATCTGGAGGTTGGCGCCGCCGTTACCCAGGGTGCGCTGTTGGACTTTCCCGGCCTTTCCGAAATCCAGCCGCTATTGGCCAAGGCGCTGCCCAATGTGGGCCATTTTCAGACCCGCAACCGGGGGACAGTATGCGGCTCCATCGCCCATGCGGACCCAAGCTCCGAAATCCCGCTCTGCCTTGCGACCCTCGAAGGCGAGGTGGTACTGCGCTCAAACTCAGGGACACGGACGCTATGCGCCGCCGATTTCCAAACCGGCATGCTGGCCACCGCAATCCAGCCCGGCGAGATGATCACCGCGGCCCGCTTTCCGGTGGCCGAACAAGGCGCCGGTTATGCCTTTGCCGAGGTCACGCGCCGGCGCGGTGATTTTGCCATTGCTGGGCTCGCGGGCATCGTGCGAGGCGGCACATTGCGTCTCGGCGCGGGCGGCGTTGCCGGCAAGCCGGCGGTCCGGGAATGGCAGATCGAGGCAGATCAGCTCGATGACGCGCTCAACCGGTTCGCCTGGGAGATGGAAGGCGAGGACGATATCCACGCCACCGCCAAATACCGGCGGCAGATCGTGCGCCAACTTGGCCGCAAAGTATTGGAGGAAGCCAAGTCATGCTCAAGCTAGCGAAGGACACGCGCCACAAGGTGAGCTTCACCCTTAACGGCAGCCCGGTTTCGGGCTGGGCCGATGCGCGCATGCTGCTGTCGGATTTTTTGCGCCAGGAATTGGGCGAGACCGGAACCCATGTGGGCTGCGAGCATGGCGTCTGCGGCGCCTGCACCGTCCGCATCGAAGGCCGCGCAGTCCGGTCCTGCCTCACCCTGGCGGTCCAGGTGGAGGGGTTGGAGATCGGAACGGTGGAGGGTCTGGCCGGCGCGGATGGTGCGCTGAACGCATTGCAAACCGCGTTTCGCAAACACCATGCCTTGCAATGCGGCTTTTGCACATCGGGCATCCTGATGTCCCTGACCGATTTGTTTCAGCGGTGCCCAAGCCCCAGCCGGGACCAGATTGAAGATGTGGTCGGCGGCCATATCTGCCGCTGCACCGGCTATGCCGGCATCATGGCCGCCGCGCTCGAGGTTGCCGCGGCAGGAGCCGGAAATTGACCGCGCAAGTTTCCGGCGGGCAGTCCGAGATTAATGGCATCCGCTACAACTACGTGAGGCAAGGCAAGGACGGCGCGCCGTGGATCACCTTCGCCCACGCCCTCGCCAACAATCTGTCCCTATGGGACGATGTCGCCAATAACCTTGCCGACCGGTTTCGCATCTTGCGCGTCGATCATCCCGGCCACGGCGGCAGCTCCGCCATTCCCGGCCCCTACAGTTTCGATATGTTGATCGAAAATGCCATTGGTCTGTGGGACGCGCTCGGCATCGAAGAAAGCCATTGGGTCGGACTTTCCATCGGCGGCATGATGGGCTACGGCATGGCCGCGCGCCATCCGGGGCGGGTGCTATCGCTGACGGCTTGCGATTCCCGCCCCGATGCGCCGCCCGACTATGCCGATTATTTTCAGTACCGTATCGATACGGCGCGCAACGAAGGCATGGATGCCCTGGCCCAGTCCAGTGTCGAGCGCTGGTTCACGCCAGCGTCTATCGAAGCCAACACAGCGGCCGTGGAAAAAGTCCGCGCCATGGTCCGCGCCACCGATCCGGTGGGCCACGAAGGCTGCTGCGAAGCCTTGAAGTTGTTATCCTTCGGCCCCGAGCTTGCCGCCATCAAGGCGCCCACATTAATATTGGGCGGCGAATTGGACAAAGGCGCGCCGGTGGACGTGCTGGCCGAAACGGCGGCGAAAATTGCCGGCGCCAAACACGTGGTCATTCCGGGTGCCGGTCATATCACCGCCCTCGAAAACCCCGAGGCCTTTCAAGCCGCTCTGGATACGTTCCTTGCGGGCCTTTAGGGACGGCCCTGGCCGCGCTTTAATATTGTTGGCCGAAAGAGGCATATAATGACCGTTCGAAACCGCATCGATGTCCATCACCATACGCTTCCCCAATTCTACAAAGACGCCCAGATAGAGCACGGTATTACCGGCTCGTCCTATGCCGCGTTTCCGGAATGGACTGCGGAAAAATCTTTGGAATTGATGGACAAGCTGGATATTGCGGGCGCAATCCTGTCTTTCACGTCGCCCGGTATCTGGTATGGCGATCGGGGCGAGACAAAAGACCTTGCACGCCAATGTAATGATTTTCTTTCCGAACAGGCCGCAGCGCACCCGCAACGCCTCGGTGGTTTTGCCATATTGCCGCTTCCGGATAACGATGCCTGCCTTGACGAAATCGCCCGCGTATATGACGAGCTGCGGCTGGACGGCATCACGCTTTTGACCAGTGTCGATGAGCGCTATATCGGCCATCCCGATTTTGAAGCGGTCTATGCCGAGCTTGATCGTCGCAGCGCCGTGGTTCACATCCATCCCTGCTATCCGCCGGGCACGGTGGCCAATGGCTGGGACATTCCAGGTATGCTGATCGATTATCCGTTCGAAACGACGCGCGTTGCCGTCAACCTGATCTTCCAAGGCGTCGTCGAACGCTATCCCAATATCCGTTTTATCTTGTCCCATGCGGGCGGCACTTTGCCGTTTTTGGCCCACCGCCTGGCGGCCTTCGAAAAGCTGATGCCACAGCGTGACAACTACCCGAACGGAACGACCGCCGCCATAGCCAAATTCTGGTTCGATACCGCCGCCAACGGCCATGCCCAAACGCTGCGGGCGCTGACCGAGGTCGCGGATCCATCACGCATCCTTTTCGGAACGGACTATCCTTATGTCAATGCGGAGATCGTTACCAAGGAAACGGCGGGATTGGACGCCTGGGACGGATTTACCGATGACCAACGAGCCGCCGTAGACAGAACCAATGCCGAAGCGCTTTTCCCCCGCTTCGCGTGATTGCCGGGATCAGATAATTTAGCATTTGGGCCGAGAGAAACCCCCAATGAGTAATTCCACCAAACTTGACCGCTATTTCGGCGGATTTGCCCGCGCGCTTTCGAGCCGCCGCTACCGTATTTACTGGACCGGCCAGCTCGGCCACATGCAGGGTATTTGGTTCTATCGCATCGCTGCCGGCTGGCTGATGTTCGAGTTGACCCATTCCCCGGCCTGGTTGGGCGCCATTGGCTTTGCAATGACAATCCCGATCCTGCTGATTTCACCAATCGCCGGCGCCGTCGGCGACCGCATTGGCCATCTGCGCATGGCGATCATCGCCCTGGCGTGCGGGCTGCCGGTGATGGCGATTATCATGACGGTGACTTGGGCTGGACTGATGACGCCGATATTGTTGATCGTTTTATTCGCCATCCTGACCACCTTCGTTGCTTTTGAATATCCCGGCCGCCAATCCTTGGTGCCGTCGCTGGTGGCGCCGGAACATTTGTCCGAGGCAATGGCCCTCAATTGGTCGGCGTTCAATACCGCCGCCTTCACCGGGCCCCTTTTGGCCGGATTGCTGCTCAGCCTGGGAGGCGCAACGCTCAGCTTTGCCGCCGTCGTGCTGACTTACGCAGCGATGCTGCAAGCCCTTTTGCGCCTCAGGACAAAAGCTGATCCGCCGGCCCGGTCATTGAATATTTCAAGCCTTGCCTCTGATCTCATGGAGGGGCTTCGCTATACCGGCGCGCATCGGCTGATACCGCTGGTGCTGGCCTTGCATGTTCTATCCAATGTCCTGCTGAGGCCTTACGTGGACCTTATGCCTGGTATTGCCGAGACCGTATTCGCCGAAGGGCTTTCGGCGCTGGCAACGCTTTTGGCGGCTTCCGGCGTTGGCGCGGTTATCGTTGCCGGCGCCATGACATTTTTGGCCGGCCGTTTCGATTTAATCCGGACCCTGATCGTGTGTGCCTTCGCGGCGGCCGCGGCGGCCTTCCTTTTTGCCAACACCACCGATTTATGGATTGGCGCCGTATTGGTCGCCGCCTTGGGCGGGCTGCTCACCGCCATTGGCATCGCGTCATCGACGCTCATTCAGAAATCCGTGGACGACGCCTATCGCGGCAGGGTGGTCGCCATCCTGCTGGCGCTTTATATCGGCGCGCCGGCGCTGGGAACGCTCGGTATCGGCTGGCTTTCGGAGATTGTCGGATTTCAGCCGGCTCTGGCTTGGGCTGCGGTGCTGTCAGCGGTCATCACCTTCGCCTTGATGCGCTCGGCCCTCAAACAAAGGGCTTGATGGTTGCGGGGGCATGCAACAATCAAGACCCTACCTTGTTCATGTTGAGAAGATCAGTTTAGAAGGAGGTTGAGTTACTACCGTCCCTTAGAACAAGAAGTCATCCACCCGTCACCGGTTCCTTCGCACACGCCTTGTCCTCCGTTGCGACAGGTCAATCGGGGAACGCCAAACTCGGCAGCCGGTGCTGTCAGACCAATGCGAACTGGTCTCAGTACAGGCCGGGTGATACCAGGTTTATGCCGAAAGTTGACGCCATTCGGCCAGCGCTGCGGCGCGGTTTTGTTTAAATGGTTCACGGCGGGTTAGGTGACGTTCGAGATTAAAGTGATTGTGGATCGAGGCATGAATTGAGGCAAACTTCTGCAAGGTCTTTACGTCCCGGAATTTTGACATCGCGCCCTCCCGTCGCCTGAATGGCTGGTGTGAATTTTCAGCCCGATTATTGAGCCACCGGCCGCATTCCTGGTCAGCGGCATTCCCGATCACATTCATCGCTGCTCGGTACGATCGGAGCCGGTCAGTCACAATCACTTTTGGCTGACCGTACCGCTTCATCGCACGCTTCAGAAACTGAAGCGCAGCCCTGCGATCCCGCCGTTTGGTCACAAAAACTTCAAGTACTTCGCCCTCGTGATCAACGGCACGCCAGAGGTAGTGCATCTCGCCATTAATTCGGACAAATACTTCGTCCAGGTGCCAGCGCCAGTTCGAATATGAATGATGAGTAACGCGCCGTTTTCTGATCTCCGCTGCGAACATCGGGCCGAACCGGTTCCACCAAAAACGCACCGTCTCGTAGCAGATATCGATACCGCGCTCGAACAGCAGGTCCTCGACCTGGCGCAGCGATAACGGGTACCGG
>CAUZTZ010000023.1:0-23263 GCA_963582805.1 Alphaproteobacteria bacterium | reverse complement strand
TACTGTGAGGGCGCTTACTGGGTGATGCCTGACAGACCGGCAATCACGAAAATCGTTAAATAATAACCGAATATCTTGTGAAAATAAAAATACAACGCAATTAGTCCTTTCAAATCCACATGATCGTCGTGCGCTTTTCTCAAACTTATGATTGGCAACAACATATCGAGGCTATAGGCTAAACTATTGACCGAAGTGCCATGAATTATGTTCACGTTCCGCCCGCACTTTGCCCGCCAAATGAAAATCGCCCCAAATGCCCAGACCCCCATAAACAATTTGAGCACCTGGACAAAATCATGCCCGTATCCAATGGTGTGTTTGGATAACCACAATCCGAATTTACTAAAGAAATTGCCCCAAGTTTCTTCATCTAATTCGCGGTCCTTCTTTGCAATTAGAAATTTACGGGCAAGCGATACGTTTCCTTGATTTCTCAAAATTTCGGCGAGGAAATTGTACGGATCGGGCGAACTATGGGAGTTGATAAGCAGGCGGGCGAGTGGCATGAAGGAAGCCGAATTTCCCTCGGTATGTATGCTTCGGTAGTGTAACCCGCGCAGGTCGAATTTCACTCCCGGCTGATAATTTGTGCGCCTGATAATGAAGGCGCCCTCCACATCGGTGCCGGACAAATCAATATTGCAGGTTCTGCTTTCCGGAATGGAGGCGCTCAAGGTCGTGCTTTCGAGCGTAAACTGACCGCCAATTTTCATTTGGGCAAAATCGATTTTGGGAAAATTTGTAATTTGGCAGGAAACTTTGGCCCGAGAAATATCGAGATCGCCCGAGATTCTGGCGCCGCGCAACTTAACCGACGCGAATATCGAATCTGCTTTAAGCGCCTTGGACCCTTTCATCAAAAGTGAACCGCCGACAACAATACGATTTGCAAAAAAGTGATCTGTTATTTCGGCCCGGCGTAATACAAACGTGCCGGCAATATTCGCGTTTGAAAAATCTGCAGCGGCAATTTTCGAATTGGTGAAATCTGCAATACCCGAAACCTTCAGGTTGTTGCCTTGGATTTCATGGAAACGTCCGTTCGCCAGAATCAGATTTCGGCCGACAGTTAAACTGTCCAGATTTACCTTATTTGTTCGGCGTCCATTGGCGTCGGGCCGACCCAGCGCATCGATAAATCTGGCTGAAATTCGGGCCTTCGCGGTGGTCAGCCGCAACGAAAGGATATCTTCGAAGGTCGAGCCTCTTAGCGAAACGTCCTTTTCAAATACGGTCGTATCAAAATTAACAATCCCCCGGAAACAGGAGTTTTCCAACCACAATTCGTGCGCAATATTTGCGCCGGACAGCACAAAATCTTTCTCGAATACCGCGCCGGCAATCCGAACTCCGGAAAACGGCAGAGCGGATTTGTGTTTATTGTTTAGCAGCAGAGATATTATGAAATCCGGTGACAACGCCCGTTATGTGGAACATTTATCGAAGGCTCCAACCGGACCGCCCAAAAAGTAATATTCGTCAAATTGTAACCCGGATTCCAAATAATCATCGATGTCGATGACATCGGCGTTGGTACTCAAACAGATCCGATTCCAAATCCACACCTCTAAATCCGACCACTTCGAATCAGCATTCACTTTACAGGTAGGCATTGCAAAGTTGGGCTGATCCCATTTGGACGTTAAGTGGGCGGCGTAACTCGGCTCGACCGAAAATCCAAGCAGCACGGTCAAAAACAAAACTATTGAAACCAAAGCGCGCTCTGTCGAGCGGATGATAGTCATGCAAATGAACTTAACATTAATCACTGATTTCGAACAAAAAGTTAAATTTGGATAATCCTGCAAGTTAATGATGCGGCCGGTTCAATTCGAATAGCCAAGCAAATATGCTCAAGAAATACCCGCGTCGCTTATTGCCAAGCCCGCCCCGGCGGCACTTGCAATCGCAGCTCAACAAACTACATAAGACTCCTGCTCTTTGTCATTCGAGAATAGGACCATCCAATAATGCGCCGGACACCGCCCAGCCAGCCCAGACCGCTGCGCGCCGGCGCCCGTTTACCCATACTTATCCATACCAATCCATACCAATCCATACCAATCCATACCGGATATTACCCGAAATCATGTCGCACGAAATAAGACTTTCTCTACGCCTCTACGTGGTAGCCTTCTTTTTTGAGGAGCGCCAGGTCGGAGGCCATCATGTCTTCGACCAGCGTGGCGAACTTGGTCGTGTGCTTCCAGCCCAAAATCTTGGCTGCCTTGGATGGATCACCCAAAAGTGTTTCCACCTCGGTCGGGCGGAAATAGCGTGCGTCGATTTCCACCAGCACGTCGCCGGAGGCCGCGTCCAGGCCCTGCTCGTCCGTGCCGCTGCCCTGCCATTCCACCCGGCGGCCCACATGGCCAAAGGCCAGTTCGACAAACTCGCGGACGCTGTGCTGCTCGCCGGTCGCCAGCACGAAATCGTCCGGCTCATCGTGCTGCAGGATGCGCCACATGCCTTCTACGTAATCGCGGGCATCGCCCCAGTCGCGCAAGGCGTCCAGATTGCCGAGATAGAGCCGGTCCTGATGGCCAAGCTCCATGGCCGCCACGGCGCGGGTGATCTTGCGGGTGACGAACGTCTCGCCACGCAGCGGGCTCTCATGGTTGAACAGGATGCCGTTGGAGGCGAACATGCCGTACGCTTCGCGGTAATTGACGGTGATCCAATAGGCGTACAGCTTGGCCGCCGCGTAAGGCGAGCGCGGCCGGAACGGCGTGGTTTCGGTCTGCGGCGTTTCAGCAACGTCGCCGTACAATTCGGACGTGGAGGCCTGGTAAAAGCGGGCGCTGTCTTCCAATTTGAGAATGCGGACCGCTTCGAGCAATCTAAGCGTGCCGAGGGCATCGCCGTTGGCGGTGTATTCGGGCGTCTCGAAACTGACCTGCACATGGCTTTGCGCCGCCAGGTTATAAATCTCCGTTGGCTGGACCGTCTGCACCAGACGGATGAGGTTGGTGGCGTCGGTCATGTCGCCGTAATGCATGAAGAAATTAACGTCCTCCAGATGCGGGTCCAGATAGATGTGATCGACACGTCCGGTGTTGAACGAGGACGAGCGCCGTTTGACGCCGTGCACCTGGTAGCCCTTCTTCAAAAGGAACTCAGCCAGGTAAGCGCCGTCCTGTCCGGTGACGCCGGTGATGAATGCGATCTTGTCTGCCATGAATTAATCCCAATATACCATTTAGATAGCCCGCAGTTTGGCGCGAATGACTGTAACGCATTTGCGATGGGTATGGAAAAGGTGAAACGGATATGAGAATTTCGGCGCGTCTCGGCAGCCTCCTTTGGATCGGCGGGTTCATTGTGGTCGCCCTGTTTTCGCTCAAGCCCAACCTCGGCCCGCCGGGGGAATTGCATGTGGATGTTGTGCTGCACCTGGCGACCTATTTTTTCCTGGCCTATTTGCCGTTCTCCATCCCGATCCCGAAATTGGGGCGCGGCTTGATGATCGGCGCGTTGGCGCTGTTCGCCGCCGGCTCCGAGATTTTGCAGCACTTCATGCCCGGGCGCACCGCATCATTATCGGACGGCGTCGCCAATGTGGCCGGCATCGGCGTTGCGCTTGGGATTGTCTGGCTGATCGCCGCACGCGCCCAGCCAAGCGCCCCGGAACCGGACGAAAATCAGCAATTCTCCCGATATTGGGCGCCGCCCCCGGCGGGCGGTTTTTTAAAAGAAATGCAATATTTTTGCTGGTAATTGGCCGCGCCCATCCCGATATAAAAAAAGTCAGCAATTAGAATTGGATGCACCGGTTTTTAAACCGATTAAGACACGAAAAAAATGAAAAATACGGCCAAAATAGAAAACGAGGGCAGCCGCGCCTTTGCCATGGTGTTATGGGCATCGGCAGCAATTGCCGTCAGTTTTGCGGTGACCCGCCTTTCCCCGCAAATCTCCAGTGGCGCCAATTTCTATACGGTGCTCGCCTTCTCGGCGGCGATTGTGGCGGCCATCGCCGGCGCCATGTCGCTGATCCGCTATTACTCCAAGAAAAGCCGTTTGTTCCTCTATCTGGGCGTCGGCTTCTCAGGGATCGCCATGCTCGAAGGCTTCAGCGCCCTGGTGACCACCGAAACCCTGGTGCATTATTTGCCCTCCACGCAAATCGCCATCATCCAATGGTCGTGGCTGCTCAGGGCCTTGTTGTTGTCGGGATTTTTGTTTGTCGCCTGCCGCGCCGGGGCGGCGAATGTATCGTCCGGGCACCGGCTTGGCGGCGCCGAGGAAATCAAAGTCTATATTTTGGCCGCAATCTATGTGGTCGCCTTTGTTGGCTTGATCGCGCTGGTACCTTTATTGGAGTTGGCGCGCGGCGGCTGGACCCTCAATTTCATGCGCGAGATTATTCCGGCGGCGCTTTTCGGGGCGGCGTTTTTCCGGCTCATGCTGCGCCCCAACATGGCCAATTCGGATATCGAGTTTTGGCTGTTCCTGGCCTTGATATTTACCCTCGCCGTACACGTCCTTGTTATGCCGGCGTCGCTGGTCGGCTTCGATGCCGCATTCATTGCCGCGCATCTTTTGAAAATATTCTCCTACGTGCTGGTGCTGGTCGGATTGTTCATCAACATGTACGGGGTGTTCGTATCGGCGCGCAACAACGAGGCGCGCATCCGGGCGATCGTGGAATCGGCCATCGATGGCTTGATCACCGTCGACAAGCGGGGATGCATCACCTCGTTCAACGGCTCCGCGCAAGGCATGTTCGGATATCCCGAAGGGGAAATTCAGGGCCGCCATATCGAGCGGCTGGTCACCAAGCGCGGCCACGACGAGCTTAAGGAGTTCTGGCAGCGCACAACCTCGGGCCTGCCCTTGGGCGAGATTTCGGCCCTCGAGGTGGACGGCCGCCGTGTCGACGGCGCCGAGTTCCATTTGGAGCTGGGCGTGACCGGGCTGCCCAGCGACAATCAGGAACAGGGCTATTTGCTGACGGCGCGCGATGTGTCGATCCGCAAGGCCAACGAAGAAACCATTTACCGCCAGGCCAATTTTGATTTCCTGACCAACCTGCCCAACCGGATGATGTTTTCCGACCGGCTGTCATCCGAAATTTCCCGCTGCAAGCGCGAAGAGACGCAGCTTGCGCTGATGTTCATCGATCTGGACGGGTTCAAGAAAATCAACGACACCCTTGGCCATGATGCCGGCGATCAGTTGATCCGCACCGCCGGGCAAAGGCTGCACGGAGCGGTGCGCGAAGTGGATACGGTTGCGCGCCTCGGCGGCGATGAGTTCACGATTATCCTGCCAGGCATCAAATCGGCGCACGATTCGGAAATCGTCGCGCAGAAAATTCTGCACAGCCTGTCGCAGCCCTACGATATCGACGGCGTCGAGGTGGTTGTTTCGGGCAGCATCGGCATTACCCTTTATCCCGATGACGCCAGCGACAAGGAATCGCTGATCCGCAACGCCGACACCGCCATGTACAAGGCCAAGGATGGCGGCCGCAACACGCTGCATTTCTTCACTCCGGAAATGAACCATGAAGCCATGCGCAAACTGCAAGTCGAAGGCGAGTTGCGCACCGCCTTGGAAAATGACGAGTTCGTGCTTTACTACCAGCCGATCATCGAAGCCGGGACCGAACGCATCGCCGGCGCCGAAGCGCTGATCCGCTGGAACCATCCGGAGCGGGGCTTCATGCCGCCCGACGAATTTATCTCCATCGCCGAGGATACCGGCCTCATCGTCCCCATCGGCGAATGGGTGATGAACGAAGCCTGCCGCCAGCTAAGCGAATGGCATGGCGCCGGCCACGACAAACTCTACTTGGCGGTCAATATTTCACCCCGCCAAATTCAAGAGAGCGTCCTCGAAGCAGCCATCAAGAACGCCTTCGGCTCGCACGGCGTCGACAACAATGCGGTTATCTTCGAGATCACCGAAAACATTTTCGTCGACACCCACAAGGAACGCGTCATCGCCCATATGAGCAACAATACCGAGTTGCCCATCCGGCTCTGCCTGGATGATTTCGGGATGGGCTATTCGTCGATCGGCGCGCTGCGAAAATTCTCGGTGGAGATATTGAAAATCGATCGCTCGTTCATCATGAATTTGGACGAAAGCAGCGAAGACTTTGCCCTCGTCGGCGCCATTATCGCCATGGCCCAGGCGCTGAATATCAAGGTCGTGGCCGAAGGCGTGGAAACCCGGGAGCAGCTCAATCTGGTGCGCTCCATGGGCGCCGATTTCATCCAGGGTTATTATTTCTCGAAGCCGGTGCCGGCCGCCGATTTCGCCACAATGGCGCAAAAATCCCTGGCCGCGCCGAAGCTGGCCGTCGTTTCTTAAATTGCATCTTTCAAACCTTGCAGGACTGAGGCGCGGTCCAGGGTCTGGACCGCGATGCGCCGCGCTTCCTCGCCCAGCCGCCGGCGCTCGGCATGGTCGCCGGCCAGGCGCTGAATGGCGGCGATGAGCGCCGACGGATCTTCCGGCGCCACCACCAATCCGAAGCGGGCCACCGAGGCGGCGATCTGCGTTCCGGGCGCGGCCAGGGCTACCGCGGGGCGCGCCGATGCCATCATGCCGGTCAGCTTCGACGGCATCACCAGATCGGCGGCGCCGGCAAGCTGCGGCAAGAGATGGATATCGGCGAGGTTCAAAAGCCGGTTCAACTTTTCCGCCGGCTGCAGGGCCAAAAACTGGACATTGCCAAGGCCTTGCGCCATCGCCTCCAGACGGGTGCGGGACGGACCGTCGCCGGCGATCACGAAGCGCACATTGGCATCGGGGGGCATCAACCGGGCCGCCTCGATGATGGTTTCGATGCCCTGCTTGGCGTTCATATTGCCGGCGTACAGGGCCACCAGCGGCTCCGCCGGCACACCGAACTCGGCGCGGATGGCGGCGGCGTCCTCCAGCGGGCGGATCACGTTGGTGTCGACCCAGTTGGGCAGGAAGCGAATGCGGTCTTCGGCAACACCCTTTTCGGCGAGGCGGCGGCACATATTTTCGGAGATCGAGGATACATGGGTGAACCGGCCAAGCAGCCAGCGCTCCAGCCCAAGCGCAAAACGCCGCAGCCAGCCGCCTTCCAGGAGGCCCAGCTCGAACGCCGCGTCCACTTCGAAATCCTGGATATGCAGCCAGGTGCGGGCGCCGCCCATCCATCCGGCGAGGGCCGCACCGGGAGCCGCAAACAAAGTGGGTGCGATGGCGATGACCGCATCGGGCCGCCAGGTCAGGGCCTGCCACAGCACGGCGGGCAGGCTGAAAACGGCGAATGAGAACAGATGCGCCATGCGCTTCGCCCCGCTTGGCCTTGCCGGCACATAGAGCGGGCAGCGCACCACGGTCACGCCGTCTTCGATTGCCTTGCAATAGCGCCAGCCCCGATAGCCGGCGTATCGTTTCCATCCCGGATAATAAGGATAGGCGGTCACCACGCGCACCTGGCACCCGTTGGCGGCCAGCCAAGCGGTCATCTCGCCGGTATACTTGCCGACGCCGATCGGCTCCGGACTTGAGTTTAATCCATATACGAGTACGCGCATTTTCATGTAAACTATTGTCAGGCTGCAATTTTTTTCGGTTATGGGGTGTGAATGGGCGCAAACACACCCATCTAAATAGAACATAGTGAGACTTTACGCCCGATCCACCTATAATTTTAAGATTCCCATGAACGCATCCGAAAAAACGCCGGTATCGGTCTTGATCCCCACTCGCAACGAGGCGCGTAATATCGGTGCCTGCCTGGATGCAGTTGCCTGGGCCGGCGAAGTGATCGTGTTCGATTCCAACTCCACCGATGCCACCACGGACATCGCCGGCGAAAAGGGCGCCGCCATCGTCGCCCGCGAATTCGATAATTTCTCCGACCACAAAAATTGGGCCTTGGATAATATCGGCTTTCAAAATGATTGGGTGCTGATCGTCGATGCGGACGAGCGGGTGACGCCGGAACTGGCCGCGGAAATCGCCGCCGCCATTGATGATCCGGGCGCCCGCCACGGTTTCTTCATCGCCCGCAAGAACATATTCGGCGGCAAATGGATCCGCCATGCGGGCATGTATCCCGATTGGCAGTTGCGCCTGGTGCGCCGGGGCCGCGCCCGCTACGAGCGGCGCATTGTGCACGAGCATATGGTGGTGGACGGACCGGTGGGCCACTTGAAATCGCCGTTCGTCCATTACGACTACAAAGGGATCGAGCGTTATATCGACCGCCACAACACCTATTCCAGCCTGGAATCGGTGGAAGCGCACCGCTATTTGAAAGGCGCCAGTGCCGCCGATGGGGCGCGCATCGCCGAGGGCGGCCCGGAGCGCCGTCGCCGCCTGAAGCAATTTGCCTATCGCTGGCTGCCGTTCCGGCCGTTGTTCGTCTTTGTCTGGATGTATGTGGTAAAGCTTGGCTTTCTCGATGGCAAATGGGGCCTTCGCTATTGTATTTTGCGCGCCGTCTATGAGTTTCAGATCGAATTGAAGCTGGAAGAACTGGCCGGCGAGGATTCGCCATTGGCCGAAAAATACCGCCAAGAGCTGGACCGCTGAGCCATGCGCCGCTGGCTTCGCCGCTCGCTCAAGTTCCTGCGCCTGATGACCTCGCCGGTCTGGCGGCGCGGCCTCAGGCACGGCGTCGGCGCGTCCATCGAACATGACGCGGCCTTGAAATTATTGAGCCCGGCAATGATCGTCGATATCGGCGCCAACCGAGGCCAGTTCGCGCTGTTTTGCGCCGACCGGTTTCCAAACGCCGATATTATTTGGTTCGAGCCGCTGGCCGAACCGGCTGCCTGCTACCGGCGCGTTTTTGCAGGGATGCGCAATATCCGCCTGGTCGAAGAAGCCATCGGGCCCGAAGAGGCGGAAACCCAGATACATATATCGAAGCGCGACGATTCCTCGTCGCTGCTGCCCATATCCAAGTTGCAAAGCAGCCTGTTTCCGGGGACCGAGTTACTGGAGACCGCGACCATCCGCGCCGCAACCTTGGGCGCCTCTATCGAAGCGGGCGCCATCATCCGCCCGGCGCTGCTTAAAATCGATGTGCAGGGGTTCGAGCTGGAAGCCCTCGAAGGGTGCAAGGAATTGTTGCCGCATTTTCGCTGGGCCTATGTGGAATGCTCCTACCTGGAACTTTATGAAGGCCAGAGCCTGGCGCCGGCGGTGATCGCGTATCTCAAAGCCCAAGGGTTCCGCCAGACCGGCGAGTTTAACCGCGTGACCGACAAATCGTTGGGCCCGGTGCAGGCGGATTTCCTGTTCGAGCGCTAATCACGCCGACGGTGCGTGTTCATAGAGGAATTGCGCCCAACCCCGGAGCCCCCGCTCGCTCGCGTGCGCCACACCGCCTTCGCCGCTCAGCCATTCCCGAATGGGAACGGTGAAGCCGGTCTTGGCCCGATTCAGAATGGCGTCCGGCAGGGGTTTGTGCGGGGATTCCGCCATCTGCCGCTTGGAGGCGCCGATGCCGCCGACGGACCCAAACAAGGTGGCATCAACCAACGGCGTCCGAATTTCCAGGGAATGGGCCATGCCCGCCCAATCGGCGTCGCGCAAAAGCTGGTTCTGCATATACCAGCCCATTTCCAGGGCCGATACCTTGTCCGTCGGCGCGCCGATGCCGGCGACGCCTTCCTCCAATCGCTCCACAAGATTGAGGGCGCGGAGGCCATCGCGGGCCATATCGGAATCCATCACCTGGGGTAACTCCCAAGGCAAATAGAGCCCGCGCCTGAGCAAGTAAGCGCTGCCATAGCCGCCCGCATATTCGAGCACACTGGCATATTTTGGCGAGGTCAGACGGCCGACGACGGGCGCGCTCAACATTCTTAAAGCCGCGCCGATGGCTTTGGAGCCCGGTATCCAGCCCAACGCGCCCACATAAGCCGGTATCTGAGAGAAGGATTGATAGCCGCCGAACAACTCATCGCCGCCGACGCCGGACAGCGCCACTTTCAGGCCCAGCGCCGCAGCCTCCTTGGCGACGAAGTAAGTGTTGACGCCGTCCACCGATGGCTGGTCCATGGCGGCCAGTACGTTGTCGATATGATCCTGAAATTCGGCCCCGGAAACGGTCCGGGTCTGATGGCGGGTCTGATAGTGGCCGGCGATCTGTTCGGCCAGGGTTGCTTCATCGCCGGGCGTGCCGGCCATTTCGCCGAAGCGAAGCGTCATGGTGTCAAGGGACGCGCCGGCAACTTCGGCGGCCAGGGCCGTGATGGTGGCCGAATCTAGCCCCGCCGAAAGAAAAACGCCCACCGGCACATCGGCAACCAGGTGGTGGCGAATGCTGTCAGACAACGCGGCGCGCAGCCGTTCAGCGATTTCGCCCGGTGCAAGGGCCGCCTGGTGTCCGGCATATTGATCCTGGAGCCGGAAATATTGCTGCATGCGGGGCCGGGCGCCGGCTTCAATGCGCATGGATGTTCCCGCCGGCAAGGATTTGATTGCGCTGTACATGGTGTGCGGCTCGGGCACGTAGCCGAGCAGGAAAAACCCGGCGTGACCCGCGGGATCAGGGTCATCGGCAATAGCGCCGCCGGCCCGCAGCGCTTTTACCTGAGAGGCGACGCGGATGGTTTCGCCGTCGTCGGCGTAATAGAGCGGCTTGATGCCGAACGGATCGCGGGCCAGGAACAGCGCCCGGGCGGCCACCTCCCAGATGGCCAGCGCGAACATGCCGCGCAGGCGCTGCATCATGTCCGGGCCGTGAATGTCATAGAGATGCAGCAAAACCTCGGTATCGGAATTGGTGCGCATTTGGCGCCCCGCATCGATAAGCTCTTGCCGCAATTCCCGAAAATTATAAATCTCGCCGTTATAGGTGATGACCAGACGCGGGCTGCCATCATCGCCGTCCAGGCGCATGGGCTGGGCGCCGCCGGGTCCGGGATCGATGATTGCCAGGCGCCGGTGGGCGAGCCCGGTCAGCCCGTCTTCGGCCATCCAGGCGCCGTCGCCGTCGGGGCCACGATGGATCATATGGGCGTTGATGCGCGCCAGCTCGCCCGCGTCTACCGGGCGCCGGTCCCGCCCGTATGAAAATATGGCCGCCAATCCGCACATGGGCTGTGTTTAACCGCCCATGGACCCGGCGGCAAAAGATATTTCAAGCGGCTTCGGCAAGCGTTTCAGAGACCGAGCGGTAGAGCGCTTCCAGGCTGCCGCCGATCTGGGACCAATCGAAACGGGTTCGGGCAAGCTCGCGCGCCTTTGCGCTCATTCCGGCCAGATCGAAATCGGGCGCCGCGGCTTGGCGGATCAAATCGGCGAAGGCACCCACATCGGGGGCCGATACCAGTCCGGCGCCGGCGCCAGCCACTTCGCGCCAGATATTGACCCTATCGGATATCAGCACCGGAACGCCCATGGCCATGGCTTCGACAACGGCGATGCCGAAATTTTCGGAATAGGACGGCAGCGCGAACATTTCCGCGTCCCGGTAGGCTCCCTGGATTTCAGGTCCGGTCAGCATGCCGGTAAACACCGTCTTGTCTTCGACGCCGTATTCCCGGGCCCAGGCGCGAGCGCGGCTTTCCATGCCGTCGTCGGGCCCGGCCAGAACCAGACGCAGATCGTCCGTCTCCCGCGCCACCTCGGCAAAGGCCGGGATCAGCACGTCGAGGCCTTTTTTGAAATTCAGCCGGCTCAGAAACAAGACAATGCGGCTGTTGGCCAATTGCGGATAACGCCGGCGCAAGAGACCGTGCGCCGGCACATCGGCATAATCGGCGAAGTTGATGCCGTTGGCGACCACGGCGCCGGGCGCGCCCGAAATATAGGGAAGGGCAAGCTGGTACTCTTCTTCGGTGGTGAAATGCACGGCCGCGGCATCGCGCAACATGCGGTTCTGGAACCACATATCCATAACCGATTTCCGGAACCGGTGACGCTTGTAAAGAAACGGATCCAGGCTGCCATGGGGGCGCACGATGTAGGGCACGCCATAGCGGCGGCAGAGCCCGCCGGCCACCCAATCGTGATAAAGATAGAGCGAATGAATATGCACCGCGTCCATGTCCGGGATCGCATCGGCCAGCGCCGCCGCCAATTGGGGCGAGCGTTTCCAGATGCGCGGCGCCTCCACCGGAAAAACGCGAACCGTAACGCCGGCGGCGCGCAGCCGGCCCAGCCTATCGGGCACGCCGCCAAAATCGGTTGAGAACACGGTGACATTGTGGCCGCGCGCCGCGACCGCCTCGGCCATTTCCAGAACCGCCTTGGCGGGGCCGCCGGTTTCCTGGGCCAGGGACGCAATGACATGAAGGATGTTCATCAACCGCTCCAGGCTTTCAAACGGGCCCGCCAGGCGACCATCAAAGGGCCGGGCGCGAGCTTACCGCCCCTCGGCAAGGCCAGAATATTGGCGGCGCCATCGACGACGGTATCCGGCGCCTCGGCCGAGTACAGGCTGTAATCCAGATCGGTGAGGCGCCCGGTCAGGGCCGCAAAATTCTCCGGCGCACACTCGAATATGAGCACCGGGCGCACCTCGGCCAGAAGACGCTGCGCACCGGCAAACACCAGATGCTCTGCCCCCTCCACGTCGATCTTGACGAAATCCGGCGCCGGGCGGTCTTCGAGGCAAGTATCGAGGGGCAGCGCCGGCACCTGGATGCGCCGCTGATCGATGCCGTAATGGGCGCCCACATAAGTCTCCTGGCCCATGTCGAGCCCGCCGGTGAAGCCCGACACCTGATCGAGGATAAACGCCAGCGTGCCGTCGGTATCGGCGGCGGCGGCGGCGACAATCTCGGCGCGGCCGATGTCTGAGCGCGCCTTGGTGGCGCGGATCATGGTCAGGTTTTCCGGGTCCGGCTCAAACAACACGGCCTTGGCGCCTGCGCGCCGGGACAGCACCAGCCAGCTATAAAGCCCGATATTGGCGCCCACGTCCCAGAACATATCGGGCTTGGCGCACGCGCAGACGGCTTCGAACAAGGCGGCGATGCCCGGCTCGACGGTGCGGTTGTCGATCACATAGGACAAGTGGCGCATCAGGCGGAGACGCACCGGCCAATCGATGCCGTGCAGGCGCCGCCAAAGATGCACATCCAGGCGCGGGATCACCTGGCCCGAAATAAACCGGTTCTTCTTCAGCCGGTGGAACGGATGATAGCGGTGCCGCACCTGCGATAGGAAATTTGTCGCCGCCGTCATGAGGGCAGATCCCTAAGCGCCCGGTTGAGGGCGCGGCCATAGGCATGAACGTCCCAGCCTTTGATCACGTCGGCGGCGCTTGCCCGGCAGGCGCCGAGGAATTCCGGATCGCGCGCCAATCTGGAAATGGCGGCGGCCAGGGCTTCGGTGTCGGAGAACGGAAAGACCACGCCGGTCTTGCCCGCGACCAGTTCCGGCACGCAGCCGACCCGGTCGCTGGCGATGATGGCGAGGCCGAAATTGAGCGCCTCGTTGACCACCAGCCCCCAGGTTTCCTGATGCGACGACGGCAGGATCATCATTTCCGATATGGCGTAGGCTTCCGACACCCGGCTTTGGTCGAGAAACCCGGTGAACAGGATGCGGGGAAAATTCCCGGCCGCGATTTTTTCCTTGATGGCGCCTTTCAATGGGCCTTCGCCGACCATCAGCAGCACCCAATCTTCGCCGAGGCCGGCCTTGTTGAACGCCTCGACGGCGCGCAAGGGCTGTTTCTTTGCCATGAACTTGGCGCAGAACAAGGCCACTTTTTGGTCTGCCTGAATGCCGAAGGAAGCCTTGATGGCGTCCCGCCGCCCCTGCAGCCGGGCCAATTCGGTTGCGAAGAAGGCGTTATCGACCACGTGCGGCGCGTGCCAAAGGCGCGCCTCATCAACGCCGAAATCGCGATAGTAATCCTTGTTGTTGCGCCCGATATAAAGGCAAACGCTGGGCAGCCTGTAGAGCGCGCCATAAATAACCCGGCGAACTGCTCGCTTCGCCCACGACCGCTCGCCCAAATTATAGGCAATGTTGCGCAAGATCAGTTTTTTGCCGCCGAGGCGCGCCGCGATCATGCACATCACATGGGAGAAATGATTGTGGCCGTGGACATAGACCGCATCGTAGGGACCCGTCATCACCCGCCAGATGAGCCCAGGATTGATAAATTTCCAAAACCCGCCGCCGTTCCGGACGGGGCTGAAATTGCGGAATATCTTCCATGGATAGCCGCCGAAACTATCAACGCCCCATTTGACCACTTCCTTGACGTCGGGATCGACGCCGTCTTCGGACCACGCCTTCTGCATGAATAGAACATCCAGATCGGTGGCCGGATCCTTGGCCAGATGCCGGTAAAGGGTCAGGTGATAATGCACCGGAAATTGCGCCACCATGGCTAGCCGCAAGGGGCGCGCACCAGCCTCCGTAATATTTTCAAGGGCGCTCATGCGGCTTCGTCCAGGGCCGCCGCGCCGGCTACTTTCGTTACATCAACGATCAGGCATTGGCGGGTGCCACCCCGGGCCGCATCGATGCAGACCTGGGTGCCGGCCCGGTTCCAGCGCGGATGCAGATCGCATTTCAGGTCGCTGTCGGTGCTGCCGGGGTTATGGTTGAAGTGGCCGATATCGATGCGCGCGCCAGCCTTCATGTCGAACAGGATCAAGGTCTGCAATCCATCGCTGTTGGCATAGGTGTCGGTCAGCATCCAGCGCCGGTCCTTTGAGAACATCGGATGGCCATCCTGCTCCAACTGGCCCTGGCCGATGGGCCGGCGGGCCTTGGGATCATCCACCGGGATCATAAAATAAAATTCCCGCAGCATCGCCTGCTTGAGGCCGGGTTTTAGTTTGCGCGCCACGTTCACCAGCGGCTTCAGCAATGGATTGGCCAGCAGGCCCGAGCGCCGCGCCGCCGCCAGCCGGCCGCCGCCGGGGCGCGTCCAAACGGCGATACTCTCGTCGCCAAACCAATCGAAGTGGCTGACTTTTTCCTCGGCAAGGATGCGCAGGTGGGCGCCATCATTGTTGCAAACGATCATGCGCGTATAAAAGCCGCCGTCGCGGGTGAAATAGCGGTGCAGGAACGCCACTCTTTTCCCGGACGGTGAAAAGCTTGCGTGGCTCAGGAAATGATCGGCATTCGTGGGCGACGCGCTGCCGACGGCAACCGCGTCCCCGACAGAAACAAACAAAGTCCGCGCGCCGCTGGCCAAGTCCATTTGCCACAAACCGTCATCGGCGGGCGCTTGGCTCTCGATCGAAGCAGGGGCGCGCGATCCGCCATAGCCATAGGCCGGCCAGTAGCGGGCCAGCCGCCCATAGTCGGGGGCGATGGAGGTGGCGCCGTCCGGGCTCAATGCGCCGATAGGTCCGGGCAACGCCGCCTCGGATCCACTGTCAACGTCGTAAAGAACCGCGCCGACGGTCCCTGTGTTCCCATCCATGGTCATGGCGTTATAGATCAGCCGGTTGCCGCCAGGCAGCCATTGGGCGCGGGCGCCCTGCTGCCAATTCCAGGCGCGGGTGGCGCCGATGGGCTCGATCGTGCCGGGACCGGGGCGCCACAGGCAAACCTCGGCAACCGCGTCGCCGCCGGGCAGGCCGGCTTGCATCTCGGGCGCGCGCAACACCACCAGACAATCGTCCGCCGGGTTCCACGGACTGACATCGTGAAAGCCGAAAAAACAGGACGCGTCGTCGGGCGTCTCGGCGATCACCGGGCAATCAGTGCTGGCGTTGGTGGGGCGCAGGGGCATAGCTTACAGCCAATCGGTATCGGGCAGCGGCGGTGGGCCGGCGACTTTGTCGTGAAACATGGATATGGCCCGCGCCGGATCGGCCAGCCAGCGGCCGGCCCAGGCAACGCGCCGCAATAATGCATCCAGGGGCCGCGGCTCGCGGCCCAGGACCCGCTCGAAATAGCGGCGGTGATTGACCTTGCTTTCCGCGGCCATGCGCTGGCTGCCGGTGATGGAATTGGGATGCAGGGTGAAATATGACCAGTAGCCGTCGGCGAGGCGCACCTTGCCGCCAGCCATCGCCATTTCGAGGAGCAATTCGGCGTCCCAGCTGGTGCGGTTTTCGGTGTTGAAGCCGCCGGCGGTTTCGAACGCCCATTTGCGGAAAAACGTCGATTGCTGGATGACCACCAAGTGGCCGTAAGCAAAGCGCCACAAGGAAAACGGCGCCGATAGGAAACGCCTCAAAACATGACCCTCGCCATCGACGATAAAGCCGTGGCCGGTGACCACATCGGTATCGGGGCGGGCACGGAAATAATCGGCAACCGCCTGCAAAGCGCCCGGCAGCAGCGCATCGTCGGCATTGATATAGGCAAAGATATCGCCGGTGGCGGCGGCAAAACCATTGTTGAGGCCGTCGGCGGGGCCATCATCGGGATCCAGAATTACGGTGCTGATGCGGTCCCGGTAACGCTCGATTATCTCGCGGCTGCCGTCGGTGGAGCCGGGATCGACGACGATATATTCGATATCGGCATAGTCCTGCTCGACCACCGAACGAATGGCCCGCTCCAGAAACTCGGCCTGATTATAGGATAATGTGACGATGGATATGATCATGGGGGTTCCAGATTAATGCCGGTGATATTCGAATTGGAAATTGCGCCGCCGGTCCCAATCGCTCTTGGGCGCATAGAGGTCTTCTTGGTCCATGGCCGCCGCGTCGTCGGCCCATTCGTCCACATCCGATGACCGGTAAAGGGCGGAATGGGCGAGAACCATCACGGTGATGAAATAGGCGAGCACGAAACGGCGGTCGGCGCCGAAGGGCGAAAACAAAATGTCCCAGAACATCAAAAAGCCCATGAAGGTGATCAGCGGCATCAGCGGATCGTCACTCACCGACAGCCGGATCATAACCCGGAAGACGATGCCCAAAATCATCGCCCAGAACATGGCGCCGAGGATTCCTGATTCCACCCAGGCGCCGAAGATGACCGAATGGGTGGGGATCAGATCGTTTTTGAGAAATGGTATTTCACCGCCATTGGCGCCGAACTTCAACAGCGCCATCAGGTAGGAATAATATTCGCTTTTTGCCCAGGAGCCGTGACCGAGCAACGGCGATTCCATAATCGCCTGGCTGGCGATAAGGATCTCACTGCGCCCGCCAAGCAGTATACCCATATTGCTGAGCGCTTGCTGGCGTAGGATGAGCTTTGCCTGTACGCCGAACCAGCCGGCTTCGACCATCGCCTCGTAACTTTCCAGAAGGATAAATACCGCCAGCGCGCCAAAGCCGATGATGAACAGAATTTTCACCGGCGATGGGAAACGGTATTTGGGCCCATTACCCCCATACAACAGATAGGCCGCCGTAATGAAGGCAACGCCGCCGCCGCTGCGGAATCCCTGGCTCATGAAAAACAGGCCGATGGCGGCGAATACAAGTGGCGCCAGATAGGGAACGCGCGCCAATGTGCGCTGCTGCAACGCCGCCGCGACCAGATAGACCAGCGCGAAGCCGAGGCCGAATTTCCACGGCTGGGTCAGGCCGAACGGCGGCGGGTTGAAGATGAACAACAGGATGATGCCGATGCCAAGGCCGGCGGCGAACAAGACAACCCGGCGCCTGGAACCGGCGAGCAATAGATAGATGGACATGAAATTCAGCAAGGTGAAGCCGATTTTCGCCCAGCCGCGGGCATAGTCGCGAAACGTGGACTCGACAATCAAGTCGGTGGCAATCTGCGCCACCAGCCAGATGAGGCCCATGGTGAAGATCAGCAAGGGCAGCTTGCGCATCAGAAGGCGGCCGCGCAGCAACAACAGGATCGGCAGCGCCGCGCCAAGCAACAGCTCGGTCGCGAAAATGCGCCCCACCAGCTCCAGCTCCAGAAACGATGTGGCCGGTATCAGGAGCGCGGCGGCGTCGAGAAGGATATTGCGGTCCCGGTCGCGCGGGATGAGCGGCAGCACGCATGGGTCCGGCGCCGGATGGTAGGCATAGTCCGCAATATCCGCATCATATGCGGGCGCGGTGAAATGGTTACTGCGATAGCTCACAATCAAGAAATCCCGTGGCCGAATTCTTCAACACATATGGGGATTTAATGAGCGTTTTCCAGGGTTTAGCCCTTATCGGCGATCAACTTTGCGTATAATTCAGCCAGATTTTTACCATAATCGGCCTGGCTATAGGATTTGGCCACCAATTGGGCGTTTTTGGCGCCGATTTCCCGGGTTTTCGGCAGATTATTGAGGGCCGTCTTAATGGCCGCTCCGGTTGCGGCTGCGTCGCCCGGCGGCACCACAGCGCCGTGAATGCCGTCCCGGGCGATCCCGCCGGCGTTTTTGGTGGTGATGATGTAGCAGCCCGATGCCATTGCCTCGAACAAAACCCGGGCCGATCCTTCGGCGAAGGACGGAAAGACAAAGATATCGGACGCCACCAATCGCTCTGCCAGGATATCGCGCGGCACCACGCCGAGGGCCCGCACCCGCTCGTCGCTCAGGAACGCGGCCTGGGCGCGCCGGGTTTCGGCCTCGATGGGGCCGATCAATTCCAGGCGCCAGGGCACATCGCCGATTGTGCCCAAGGCGGCGGCCATTATGTCGGCGCCTTTTCGCGGGCCGAAATTGCCGGCGAAACTGAGTAGCGGCGCGGCGCCGTCATCGCCCGACGCGGCCGGTATGCCGGCGACAAAATCATTGTCGACGCCAAGATAGATTACGTGAACCCGCTCTGCATCCCAGCCGAAATGCAGGAAGGTTTCCTTGACGAAATCGGAGTTCACCAGCACGTGCTCGCCCTGGCCGATATCGTCTAGGATATGGCGCCAAAGAAGATCGATATCGCCGCCCTCGCCTTTTGCCGGCCAGGCGCCCTGATTGGCGATGAAATAATCCAACAAGCGCGGGTGGGCGATGGAATGATCACAGAGCAGCGCCATGCCCCGCGCCTTGGCCGCTTGCACCGAGGCGCCGCCGAAACCGGCCCGGTAATGGTAAACGCCGGGCGCCCGATCAAGGCCGGCCACAATACGCCCTGCCCACTTGCCGTAGCCGCGCATGGCGGCGCGGTTCATCACATCGGTCAGGGTCTTGAAGAGGCTATGTTTCTGGCGGAGCGCGACCGCCGCCTGCATCACCGCTTCGCTGCGGAACGACGCCGAAACCAGATCATCCGGATAGGTGCCCTGGCGCGCCAGCAATCGCTGTATGCGCCGATTGCCCGCCAAGCCGGTCGCCGCCAGCAATCTTTTGGCGCTTGGGCTCGGATAGGCGCCGGTGATGTAGGCGTCCAGGTTGCCGCGCCGGTGCGCTTCTTCCGCCGCCCAGGACATGTGGAAACGGCCGAAACCGTTGGAGATGACGACCATCCGGCTATTCCCCCCGGCCCCGGCCGAGCCGCTGTCGGGCGGCGGCGGCCAATTCGCGTATCTGGCCGATCAGATAGAGCGGCGGGCTGAGCGAGATACCGATATAGGCCGCCGGCGATTCATCGATCAGCGCGTTGGCGCGGACAATTGTGTAAATGGCAATGGCAATCTCCGATACCAGCAACGAAGCCGCCGCCCCGGCAACGCCGAACAACCCGGCCAACGGCTGCACCAGCAAGATAGCCGCCAGGTTGGCCGCGATATAGGCCAGCGACAATCCTTCGTGGCGGTTGGACGCGTATAACAGGCTCAAACTGCCCCACCACCAGGAATTGACCAGAACCACCGCCAGAAGCAACAAAAACAACGGGTTCGGCGCCCCGATGCGCCCGCCGGTCCAGGCCGACATGATCAACGGGCCGGCAAAAAACAGGACCACGAAGGATACCAGCCCGATCCAGGTGGAGGCTTGGCTGAGACGCCGGTATAGGATGCGCAACAGATCGAAATCTTCGGCCCCATAGGCGCGCGATATTTCCGGGCGCACGGAAATGCTAAGGGCGTTGGTGGCCTGGATGACGACCCGGGTCAGGGTGCGCAAGGTGGCGAATACCACCACCGCGCCCGGCCCCAGACTGGCGCCGAGGACCAGAACCACGCCTTGGATACCAAGGGCATTGCCGAGCGGAAATCCCATGAAGGCCAGGGACGGGCGCAGCATTTCGCGAAACAGGTTCCAATCGGCGTGGCGATATCCGGCGCGCAGCCAGGGCAGATTTTTGCGCATCTGGCGGCCCATGGCGACGGTGCCGATCAGGCGCCCGGCGAGGAAGGCGGCGGCGGCGGCTTCAGGCCCCAACCCGGCAGCGACGGCGCCCGCCAGCAGCGCAAATTCGAACACCCGGATGCCGGTCTGATAGAGGCTGCCGAGCCCATATTGCCCATCGCAATAAAAGCCGGCGTAAAATATCGACGTTTGCAGCGTGGTCAGGAATTGGAGGCCGAGGAGAATCAGGATAACGGCGGCCGGGGAGCCGCCCAAGCGGCTAAGCTGAAACCAATCGCCCACCGGCATGAAGATCGCGGCGACGGCAACGGCGATCATGATCGCGCCCGAGACGGCGGTGACCATTGTCCAGGCGGTCTGAAAAACGCTCAACGCCTCGTCGCGCTTGCCGTTCGAGACAAGCATCGCCATTCGGTGCATGGCGGTGGTAGCGAACCCCAGATCCGAGAGCGCGAGGTACGCCGGCATGGCAAACAGGATCAGCCATTCGCCGTAAAGATCGGCTCCCCAGAAAAACAGAAACAACGGAACGCTTAAAATCTGGATCGCCAGGTTGGCCGCCTGACCGGCGGTGTTGGCGGCCAGGCCTTTGAGGAAGCGTGTCCGCAAGGAACCTGTCATTCTCTTGGCCCTGGCAATGGCGCCAAAGTAATCCTGGGCGGCTCAACTGCCACTGGATGCAAGCGCCGGCCCTTCCGCCTCGGGCGCGCGCTTGGCGATCACCAAAAGCTCGATGCCGTCCAGCTTTGGGACGCCGCCATCGCCAACCGGCGCCGGCGGCGCGTCGTGCGGATAGCTGCTGAAATTCAGGGAAAATCCATAACCGGGCAGGTTGCGGGCGAAAAAATCTGCATCCAGCGCCGAGACATGTTTTTCCGATATGTGGTGCCCCCATTTGAACCCCATCTCGCGGGCATCCCTGCCGCCGGCGTTGGGAACAAATATGAACAAGGCGCCATCGTCTTTAAGCAGGCGCTGGAAGGTGGTCAGGGCGTATTTCAAATCCGGCACATGTTCCAAAACATGGCTGGTATGGATGACATCGAAAGAGCTGGCGGGCAAAGCCTCCAGCGCCTTGAAATCGCCGAGAATTTCGAGCCCCATTTTGCCCCGCCCATAGCCGCCGCGCGGCTGCGATATTTCGAACCCGACGGCATCGAAACCGGCGGCGCGGAACTGATGCAACCCGTAGCCCCAGGAACAGCCGTAATCCAGCAGCCGGCCGGTGCCGGCGTGACGCTCGACCAGCCCCACATTTAGCGACAAATCGCGCTCGGTGCCGGCGAAATTGGTCTCCATGAGCCGGCCAATCTCGGTTTCGCCCGGCATCTCCGTGGTCATGCCCTCGGAATATTCTTGCTGGTAGAATTCCAGGTTCGAGGCGGCGTCTTCTTTCGGATAGCGGAACATCAAGAGGCATTCGGGGCAGCGGCGAAGCTCCAGCAATATCTTCTTGCGCCCCAGAAATTCGGTGTCCGAAGCGCCGCAATATGGACAGTCGCGCGGCTGTACCGCGAGTATCCTTGCCAGGGTTTTAAAACCAAATGAAATCGTCGCCAAAACGTTACCTCAGCCGCGGTGCGGCGGCGCCTGCCGAACGCACGCACAGCACACAAAATAGTACTCGCAATATTTCTTATGGTTATTATTTACCTTTATAATAGGTGCTCTGTATGTGGTTACCGAATCCTTAAATTTTCATAAGTTTATAATGTTTTACCAATTATGGCACTACGCCCACGCCGTTGAATTCCGGCTGCAAATGTTGAATGAACTGGCGCTCATCCGGCGCCAGAACAAGGCGTTTCCGCGCCGGCTTTGGCTGCAAACCCTCCGCCGCCCCACATCAACCGAGGATTGGATCAATTTTCTCCGCTTCCTTGCCCCCGATGAGCCGCTCCATCTGATCGATGTGGGCGCCAATGACGGCTCCTGGTCGGAGGGCTTTATTTCGATTTTTCCAAACACCGCCTTGACCGCGTTCGAGCCGGTGCCGGCGACCTTCGCTCAGTTGCAGGCCCGCTACGGCGAGCGCCCCGGCAGCCAGCTATTCAACTGCGCCCTATCGAACAAAAGCGGGCGCCTGACCATCAATCTCGGCGAGGAAAGCACCTTTGCCTCGTTCGAGGAGTTCGAAGATCACATCGGCCAGTTGCGCGAGAAATCCATCACCGGCAGCGAAGAAGTGACTATCGAGACCCTCGATTCGTTCGCACTCGAAATTGATCCGGGGCGCAAAACGGTCCTCAAAATCGACGTCCAGGGGCACGAGGAAGAGGCCCTTGAAGGCGCGGCGGCGCTGCTGGCCCAGGTGGATGTGGTGCTCTGTGAAACCTCGTTCGCCGTTGAATACAAGAACCGCCAGCCATCGTTTTCGCGGGTCGCCGAATTGCTGCGCCCGGCCAATTTGTTTCCCATCGGGTTTCAGGAATTCGGCCGCCAGGCATCCACCCTTGCCATCGAGCGCGATGTCTTGTTCGTCAAGGACAGCCTGCTGGATATGATATTCGAACGTTAGCCGAAGCCGCTCAGTAGGCATTGCGCCCGCCGGCGCAAACCCAGACGGTCATCAAGATGATCTTGATGTCCAAAATAAACGACCAGTTGTCGATGTAATAAAGATCGGCCTGAACCCGGCGGCGCATTTTTTCCGGCGTGTCGGTCTCGCCGCGCAAGCCGTTGACCTGGGCCCAGCCGGTGATGCCGGGCTTTACCTTATGGCGGCCGAGATATTGATCGATGATGGCGGCGAATTGCAGATTGTGCTGCACCGCGTGCGGGCGCGGGCCGATCAGCGACATTTCGCCCTTCACCACATTGAAAAGCTGCGGCAATTCATCCAGGCTAGAGCGCCGAAGAAAACGCCCGACGCGGGTGATGCGGGGATCGTCCCGGGTGGCCTGATGAACGATATCGCCGTCCGCGGCATCGGTGCGCATGGAGCGGAATTTGTAGATCACGAACTCGTCGTTGTGGAACCCCTGGCGGCGCTGCTTGAAAAAAACGGCGCCCGGGCTTTCCAACTTGATGGCCGCCGCGATCAGCCCCATCACCGGCAGCGCCAGGCCTAAAAACAGCGCAGCAAGAACCCGGTCTTCCAGGTTTTTGACCAGCTTGCCCCAACCCGATATGGGCCGCTCCATCACCCGGATCAGGGTGGTGTCGCAAACCTGCATGGCGCCGAGATCGGGAAACTTGAAGCCGATCGCGCCGGGGCTCATGGCT
>CAUZTZ010000022.1:0-23320 GCA_963582805.1 Alphaproteobacteria bacterium | reverse complement strand
CGCCGCGCAAACAGGCCGGACATATGACTGCACGCAATCTAAACCGGAACCCGAAATCACCCTTGCACAAAGGGGGTCGTCCACATATGTCCCGAAACTTTAAAACTCTAACATACCGTCATCACCCGGCTTGACCGGGTGATCCAGGGACGCCGGGCACTTCGCAAATTTAATCGCAACGCCTTCCAAGCCGCTCTGGATGCCCCGATCAAGTCGGGGCATGACGCGGGGCAGTGGGATGGGAGTCCCGAAACTCTAAAACTCTGAAAGGGAATTCAAGGCCGCGCGCAGCGCATTCTTTTTTCTCTTCTCTGTGACCTCTGTGATCTCTGTGTTGAATCCCCTTTCTTCTTCTCACCGTCTCACTGTCTCTGTGGTTAAACTTTCTTGAGGTGGTAGGAGCGGTAATGGGGGCGCCCGCTTGGCCGACCATGCCAACCCCAAGCGGGCTAGAGGTTAAACTCAGCCCGCAAATTAAAAAAATGCGGCTTGGTTTACACCAAGCCGCAAGTCGGGCAATCCCCTGCGCCCAGGCAATAATGCCCGGCGCGAATATCGGGACTACCGCTGGGGTTCCAATATGATCGCCGCCGCGCCCAGGATCGGTCCTTTCAGTTCGCTCTGCAAAAACACCGCACAGCCGCGGCCTTTGTGTTGCTTCAATTCGGCGGCCGCAACGGTCAGCGTCTTGGGCGCACCGGTCCAGTCGCCGATTTTTTTGAATGTGCGCACCACGTTGTGATTGATGATAGTCCGGCCCCGGTTTTCGCCGCGGCGGACGCGGGTCTCGGTGGTCAGTTCGAACAAAGCCAGCCAAATCGCCAATTGCGCCGGCCTCGCCGAGCCGCTGACCGAAATATTCAAATCCCCGGAATCATCGCGGACAAGGCCGATCGGCACATTCGGCGCCAGACCGGCCTGGCGAATGCCATCTTTGACCGCGGCAATGTCGGAGCTGGTCACTTCGAACATGCCGCCGACCACCATCTGCGGCGTATACACATAGGATCGGTTGAAGGTTTTCTTATAGTCCCGCTGGCGGCGCGTATTGTCCGCCGATCCATAGGGGTCCTTCCAGCCGATATAATCCCAATAATCCACGTGAAACGACAGCGCCAAAATGCCGCTTTGGCGCGCCAATTGACCAAGCAGGAAGTCGGCCGGCGGGCAGGAAGAGCAGCCTTGGCTGGTATAAAGCTCAACCACCGTCAGCCCGCTTTGGCCTTTCTGGCCGGCATCGGCAGCGCCAGGCAGGGCTGAAACCGTCAGCCATACCAGCAGCAGAGCCGCTAACCCTGGAAATATTTGTTTCGTTTTCATTGCTGTAAAATTAGTCCATGGCCGGGCCCACCGCCAATCAAATGGCGGTGATGGCTTCGTGACTTAGGACCGCCCGCCGGCGCAAAGGCGGTCAGGCGGCCTTCAGACGGCGGAGCACATATTGGAGGATGCCGCCGTGGCGGTAATATTCGACTTCATCGGCGGTATCGATGCGGCAAAGGAGCGCAATGTCCTCGGACGATCCATCGGCCCGGGTAATTCGGCAGGCCACATCCATGCGCGGATCAATGCCGTCTTTTATGCCGGTGATATCGAAAATCTCGGTACCGTCCAGGCCCAAAGTCTGGCGCGTGGCGCCGTCCTTGAACTGTAGCGGCAAGATGCCCATGCCGACCAGATTGGAGCGGTGAATGCGCTCAAAGCTTTCGACAATGACCGCCTTGACGCCGAGCAGGCGCGTGCCTTTGGCGGCCCAGTCCCGGGACGAGCCGTTGCCGTATTCCTTGCCGCCGATGATCACCAGGGGCGTATCCTCGGCGGCGTATTTCATGGCCGCGTCATAGATCGGCATTTGCTCGCCGGACGGCTGGTGCAGCGTGACGCCGCCTTCGGTGCCGGGCGCCATTTCGTTGCGGATGCGGATATTGGCGAAGGTGCCGCGCATCATGACCTCGTGATTGCCGCGCCGGGAGCCGTAGGAATTGAACGCCGACGGGCGCACCTGACGCTCGGTCAAATAGATGCCGGCGGGGCCGCTTTCCTGAATTGCGCCGGCTGGGGAGATGTGATCGGTGGTCACCGAATCCCCTAAGATGGCCAATTCCCTGGCGCCTTCCACGTCGGCGAAATCACCGGCCTCCTGGGTCATGCCGTCGAAGAAGCTGGGATATTTGACGTAGGTGGAATGTTCCTGCCAGCCATAGGTCAGCTCGCCCGCCGACTTGATATCCTGCCATTGCTGCGGGCCGGCCCAAACCTCGTCGCCATAGCGCTTGGCGAACATTTCAGGGGTAATGTGGCTGGCCACCGCGTCCTGGATTTCCGCATTGGTCGGCCAGATATCCTTCAAATAGACCAATTCGCCATCGGCATCCTTGCCGAGGGGATCGTTATAGAGATCCCGGGTCATGGAACCGGCGATGGCGTAGGCAACCACCAGCGGCGGCGAGGCCAGATAGTTGGTCTTGATCTGGGCGTGGATGCGGCCCTCGAAATTGCGATTGCCGGACAAAACCGAGCAGACCGTCAGATCGCCCTCATCGATGGCATTCGCCACCGGTTCCGGCAAGGGCCCGGAATTGCCGATGCAGGTGGTGCAGCCGTAACCAACCACATGGAAGCCAAGGGTCTCCAAATCACCAAGCACGCCGGCCTCTTTGAGGTAATCGGTGACCACCTGGCTGCCCGGCGCCAGCGAGGTTTTGACCCACGGCTTGGGCCGCAATCCCTTGGCCACCGCGTTGCGCGCCAACAGACCGGCGGCCAGCAAAACCGATGGATTGGAGGTATTGGTGCAAGAGGTGATGGCGGCGATGACCACGTCGCCGTCCTGCACCGAATAATCGGCGCCGGCGGCTTCGATCGGGCCGGAGCCCTTGCCCACGTCGTCCAAAGCCTTTTGGAACGCAGGCGCCGCGTCCGACAAGGGGATGCGGTCCTGGGGCCGCTTCGGGCCCGAAATGGATGGCTCGACGGTGGAAATATCCAGCTCCAGGGTATCGGTGAATTCCGGATCCGGGGTGGTGTCGTCGCGCCACATGCCTTGTGCCTTGGCGTAGGCTTCGACAAGGGCGATGCGATCTGCATCCCGGGAGGTGAATTTCAAGAACCGGATGGTCTCTGCATCGACCGGGAAAAAGCCGCAGGTGGCGCCGTATTCGGGGGCCATGTTGGCCAGGGTGGCGCGGTCCGGAAGCGACAGGGTATCGAGCGCCGGGCCAAAGAATTCCACAAACTTGCCGACCACGCCCCTGGCGCGCAGCATTTGCACCACGGTGAGCACCAGATCGGTGGCCGTGGTGCCTTCGCGCAATTTACCGGTCATCTTGAAGCCGACCACGTCGGGGATCAGCATGGACACCGGCTGGCCGAGCATGGCGGCTTCGGCTTCGATGCCGCCGACGCCCCAGCCCAATACCGCCAGGCCGTTGATCATGGTGGTGTGGCTGTCGGTGCCGACCACGGTGTCGGGATAGGCCACGTCCGTGCCGTCCACGTCCGACGTCCAGATGGTTTGCGCGAGGAACTCCAGATTGACCTGATGGCAAATGCCGGTGCCCGGCGGCACCACGCGGAAATTGTCGAAAGCCTCCGAGCCCCAGCGCAGAAATTCATAGCGCTCCTGATTGCGCTCGAACTCCATCTCCACATTGGCATCGAAGGCGGCTTTGGTGCCGAACTTGTCGATCATCACGGAATGATCGATGACCAGATCGACCGGGCTTTGCGGATTGATTTTGCGGGGATCGCCGCCGAGATCGTTCATCGCTTCGCGCATGGCGGCGAGATCGACCACCGCCGGCACGCCGGTGAAGTCCTGCAACAAGACGCGGCCCGGGCGAAAGGCGATCTCGTGGTTGGGGCGGCGCTCGGCCAGGGCCTTGATGTCATCGGTGGAGACGCTGACGCCGTCTTCATAGCGCAGCAGATTTTCGAGCAGGACTTTTAATGAGTACGGCAGCCGCGATAAATCGCCGAGGCCGCCCTTGGAGGCCGCATCAAGGCTGTAATAATCGTAACTTTTGCCGCCCGCGCTCAATGTCGCCCGCGTTTTCAAGCTGTCCTGTCCGACCTCGGCCATGGGAGTCTCCTGCATTTTCAACGTGTTGCGGCTCTTGCCTACACTATCGGCCTTCGCCTTTCCAGCCCCGCACTCACTATGTCTGTCTGTAGATATGGGCTCGGCACAATATGAATTCAATTGGGGCATATTTTCGCCGCATTCCCAAGCTTATATGGCGGGGATCAGGCCTCCTGATTAAGAGACCAGTACTCTCTTACCCCCCTATTGGCAGACAAAGCCAAACACCTTCGGCCGGGAAGCACCCCCCCTGACTTCCCGGCCGCTTTTTCCTGCCCGCTTTTCATTAAAATTGGCTTGGGCTAGGCTGGCCGCGCAAACTAAGTCGCTTTGAGGGATTTATGGGCCAATTTATCGGCAGCGGCCTCGGCAGTTACCGGGGGCAAAGGATCGTTTTTCGCGGCCTGGATTTTGCCGTAGACGGCGGCGGCCTGCTGCATCTGGTTGGCCCCAACGGTTCGGGCAAATCAACCCTGCTGCGCGTCATGGCCGGATTGCTGCCGGTGATCGAGGGCCAGATTTCGTGGGACGGCGTGGCGCTTGCGCAGGACCGGGACGGGCACCGGGCGCGGCTCTTATATGTGGGCCATGCGGACGCCATCAAAGGGGCGCTTAGCGCCGCCGAAAACCTGCAATTCTGGTGCGCCATGGCCGGCGGCGGCGATGCTTGGTTAGGCCTTGAGCGTTTCGGTCTGGCAAAAATGGCCGATCTGCCGGCGCGTTTTCTGTCGGCGGGCCAGCGCCGGCGGCTCAATTTGGCGCGGCTGGCGGCGATCCCGGCGGCTTTGTGGCTGCTGGACGAGCCGGCGGCGTCCCTGGACAAAGCGTCGGAAGAAATACTGGAAGCGGAAATCAGGCGCCACCGGGCGGGCGGCGGCAGCGTCGTGATGGCCTCGCACGGGCGCGATCCGGCGGACGGTGAGCGCCTCGATATGGGCGCCTTTGTGGGCGCGGCTCTGGATTTGGGGGACGCAGTTCTATGAGCCCATCCAAATCCCCCAAATCCCCGATGGCCGCCCTGATTGCCCGCGATATCCGTCTGGCCCTGCGCCAAGGCGCCGACAGCATGATGGTCATCGTGTTTTTCGTGCTGGTGGTGGTGTTGTTTCCGTTGGGCGTCGGCCCGGAGCCGGCCATCTTGGCCCGCGTCGCCGCCGGCGTCATCTGGGTGGCGGCCTTGCTGGCGGCGATGCTGTCCATGGACCGCTTGTACCAGAGCGACCACGAGGACGGATCGCTGGAACTGCTGGTGCTGTCGCCGCTGCCGCTGGAATTGCAGTTTCTCGCCAAGGCCGCCGCCCATTGGCTGACCACCGGATTGCCGCTGATTATCGCGGCGCCGTTGCTCGGCGTTTTTCTGAATATGCGGGGCGAGGGCTTTGCAGTCCTGTTGGCCGCCCTGGCCCTCGGCACGCCGAGCCTAAGCCTGATCGGCGGCGTCGGCGCGGCGTTAAGCCTGGGCGCCCGGCGTTCGGGCGTATTGCTATCGCTGCTGGTGTTGCCGCTGTTTATCCCGGTGCTGATCTTCGGCGTCTCGGCGGTCGATGCCAGCCTCATCGGATTGCCGTTCAAGGCGCAATTGCTGGTATTGGGCGGATTGTTGTTGGGCGCGGCGGCGTTGGCGCCCTGGGCCGGAGCCGCCGCCTTGCGCCAGGCCGCGGAATAGGCCAAATGATAGAAATCAATGTCAATTCATCGCGAGGGCGCTAGATATAGGCGCTCATCCGAATTAAAACAGATGCCATGCACCGGTTTGCAAACCCGACCCGATTTTTGAAGCTTATCAGCGCCCTGCAGCCCTGGGCCGCTGGGGTCAGCGTCCTTTGCCTGGCCGCCGGGCTTTATTTTGCGCTTATTGTCTCGCCGGCCGATTATCAGCAAAGCGAGACGGTGCGCATCATGTACGTGCATGTGCCCGCCTCCTGGATGGCCATGTTCTGTTATTCGGCCTTGGCGATTGCCAGCGCCGTTGGCCTGATCTGGCGCCATCTGACCGCCTTCGTGGTGGCCCGCGCCACCGCCCCGATCGGCGCCGCCTTTACGTTTCTGGCGCTGGCCACCGGATCGCTCTGGGGCAAGCCCATGTGGGGCACGTGGTGGGTGTGGGATGCGCGCCTGACATCGGTGCTGATCCTATTGTTTCTCTATCTCGGCTATATAGCCTTGGAGAGCGCCTTTGATGACCGTGGCCGGGGGATGCGCGCCGCCGCCATCCTGGCCATCGTCGGCGCCGTCAATGTGCCGATCATCAAGTTCTCGGTGGATTGGTGGAACACATTGCATCAGCCGGCCAGCGTCGTGAAGTTCGGCGGACCGGCGATCCATTCCTCGATGCTGACGCCGCTTCTGCTAATGGCGGTGGGTTATACGGCGTTTTATTTTTGGGTGATGTTCGTGCGCGTCCGCGCTGAGTTCAACGACGCCCGCATCCAGGCGCGGCGCCTTCGCCAGACGGAGGCTTGAGGGCATGGATTTGATCGCATTCATCGACATGGGCGGTTACGGCGCGTTTATCTGGCCGTCTTATGGCTTGTCGGCGCTGGTGCTGATCGCCATCCTCTGGCAAAGCCGCGCCCGGCTGAAGCGTTCGGACGCCGAACTGGAAAGCATGCGCCGCCAGGGCGAAAGCGAAGAGGCCTAGCCCATGAAACCCAAACATCAAAGACTGGCCTTTATATCGCTCGGCTTTCTTCTTCTGGCAGGCGCCGTGGCGCTGGTGCTGACCGCTTTTCAGGACAATCTGGTGTTTTTCCACAGCCCAACCGATTTAAAGACCAAGGTGATCAGCGGCGAACAGCGGCTGCGGATCGGCGGGCTGGTAGAAAAAGGCAGCGTCAAAAAAATTGCCGACGCCAATATCCGTTTCACGGTGACCGATCTTGCCAATTCGGTGCAGGTTAATTTCCGCGGCATCCTGCCGGACCTGTTCCGCGAGGGCCAAGGCATCGTCGCCGAGGGTCATTTCCGGGACGGCATCTTCCAGGCAACCGACGTGCTGGCCAAGCACGATGAAACCTACATGCCCGCCGAGGTCGCCGACGCCATCAAAAAATCCGGACAATGGAAAGGCAGCCCTTCCGGGCTGGGGAAAGGCGGTCCTTCCGGGCCGGGGAAAGGCGAAGGAACACCAAAACCATGATATCCGAGCTTGGACATTTTGCGCTAGTCATGGCCATGGCGGTGGCCTTCGTGCAGGCCTTTGCCGGCCTCGCCGGGCCGTGGCGGCATAACGAAGGCTTGTCCGCAATGGCGGCGCCGGCGGCGCTTTTGCAGGCGACGCTGGTGGCCTTGTCGTTCGCGGCCCTGACCCATGCGTTCGTCACTTCGGATTTCTCGGTGGCCATTGTCGTCAACAATTCCCATACCCTGAAGCCCATGCTCTACAAGGTGTCCGGCGTCTGGGGCAACCATGAAGGCTCGATGCTCATGTGGGCGCTGATCCTCGCTCTCTATGGCGGCGCGGTGGCGTTTTTCGGCGGCAACCTGCGGCCCAGCCTCAAGGCGCGGGTGCTTGGCGTGCAGGCGCTGATCGGCGTCGGCATCTTGGCGTTTATCCTGTTTACCTCGAACCCGTTCGCGCGACTGAACCCGGCGCCCATCGACGGCGCCGGCCTCAACCCGCTGCTCCAGGACCCGG
This sequence comes from Alphaproteobacteria bacterium, assembly GCA_963582805.1. GTDB lineage: Bacteria > Pseudomonadota > Alphaproteobacteria > Rhodospirillales > UBA2165. The sequence goes on along the minus strand of CAUZTZ010000022.1, from coordinate 15,602 downwards.
GCCTGGCCTTTCATCCGCCGCTTCTCTATCTCGGCTATGTGGGGCTGTCGACGACCTTTTCGTTCGCCGTCGCCGCTCTTATCGAAGGCCGCATCGATGCCGCCTGGGCGCGTTGGGTGCGGCCCTGGACGCTGGCCGCCTGGGGATTCCTGACCGGCGGCATCGCGCTTGGCTCCTGGTGGGCCTATTACGAATTGGGCTGGGGCGGCTGGTGGTTTTGGGATCCGGTGGAGAACGCCAGCTTCATGCCCTGGCTGGCGGCAACCGCGCTTCTACATTCAGCCATTGTCTCGGAAAAGCGCGACGCCCTCAAAGCCTGGACCGTGTTCCTGGCGATCATCGCTTTTGCGCTCTCCATGCTGGGCACCTTCCTGGTGCGCTCGGGCGTGTTGACGTCGGTGCACGCCTTCGCGTCCGATCCATCGCGCGGCGTCTTCATCCTGGCCTTCCTGGTGATCACCGTCGGCGCCGCATTTGCGCTCTATGCCTGGCGCGGCCCAAGCCTTATTGGCCAAGGCCGCTTCGATCCGATTTCCCGAGAAGGCGGGCTGGTGATCAACAATTTCCTGCTCACCGTGGCCACCGCATCGGTATTGCTCGGCACCCTTTATCCGTTGTTTTTGGATGTGCTGGAACTTGGCAAGGTGTCGGTGGGGGCGCCCTATTTCAATACCGTCTTTATCCCGATGATGATCCCGGCGATCCTGATGATGGGCGTCGCGCCGCTCCTGCAATGGAAGCAGAGCGACGGGGCGAAAGCGCTTGCCCGCCTCAAATTCGTCTTTTTGATCGCCGCCTTGGTGGGCTTCGGCTTTTGGCTGTTGTTCGACCGGGCCAGCGCGCTGGCATCGTTCGGCATGGGCTTGGCGGCCTGGCTTAGCCTGGCGACCCTTTATGAGTTCGCGTCGCGGGTGCGCCTGTTCGAGGCCGATATCAGCGCCACCTGGCGGCGGATTTTGCGCCAGCCGCGCGCCACCTGGGGCATGACCTTGGCCCATGGCGGGCTGGCCATCGCCATCGCCGGCATGACCGCGTCGAGCGCGTGGCGCAGCGAAAGCATCCAGATCATGCGCCCCGGCGACACGGTGACGGTGAGCGGCTATGAATTCACATTGAAAGGCGCCAAAACCATCCAGGGCCCCAACTATCAGGCGTTGTCCGGCACCTTCCAGGTCAAACGCGGCGGCTTTGAGATAGACCTTAGCCCGGAGAAACGCACCTACACGGTATCGCGCCAGCCAACCACCGAGGCTGCCATCGAGCCGACATTCTTCGGCGATCTTTATGCGGTGATCGGCGATCCCGACGGCAAGGGCGGCTATATCACCCGGCTCTATTTCAATCCCCTGGTGCCCTGGATGTGGGCCGGCGCGCTGATCATGATGCTGGGCGCCGGCGTCAGCCTGACCGACCGGCGCTACCGCATCGGCGCGGCATCGAAGCAGCCGGTGCCCAAAGGCGCCGGCGCCGAAGCCTGATGGGCGGGCGGGCGTGATCAAACGGCTAGCCTTCCTGACCCCGATCCTGGTGCTCGGCGTGCTGGCCATCTGGTTCACCCTCGGCCTCGGGCGCGATCCCAGCCGCATCCCGTCGGTGTTGATCGACCAGCCGGTGCCGGAGTTTTCGCTTAGCCCGCTGCAAGGCTATGCGCGCGGCTTTTCCAACAAGGACCTCGTGGGCAAGGTGTCGCTGGTCAATATCTTCGGCTCCTGGTGCTATGCGTGCCTGGCCGAGCATCCGTTCCTGATGCAACTGACCAAAGACAAGGTGCTTCCCATCTACGGCATCGATTGGCGGGAAACGGACCGCACCTCGGGCCCGCGCTGGCTGAAGCGCCAGGGCAATCCCTATTTGCTGGTGGGCGACGATCCGAAAAGCCGGGGCGCCATCGCCTTCGGCGTTTCGGGCGCGCCGGAAAGCTTCATCGTCGATAAGGCCGGCATTATCCGCTACAAACATATCGGCGTCATCAACGCAGCCAATTGGAAGGCGACGTTGTTGCCCATTGTGCAAAAACTGGTTCGCCAATAATGCGCGCCGCCCTATCCGCAATCATGCTCGCCGCGTCTCTGCTTTGGGCGCCGCCATCGTTGGCCGTCAATCCCGCTGAGATATTAAAGGACAAGGTGCTGGAAACCCGCGCCCGCCACATATCCAAGGGCCTTCGCTGCATTGTCTGCCAGAACCAGTCGATCGACGATTCTGACGCCCAGTTGGCCCGCGACTTGCGCTTGTTGGTGCGCGAACGCCTGGTGGCCGGCGATTCCGACCAGGGTGTTGTCGATTACATCCAGTCCCGCTACGGCGATTATGTGCTTTTGAATCCGCCGGTAAAGTTGGCGACGGCGGTCTTGTGGCTGGGGCCGGTGGCCTTTGCGTTGATCGGGATGTTCGGCATCGCCGTCTATTTCCGCCGGCAGAAGAAATTGCCATTGCCGGGCGGCGCCGCCGGCAACCATAAAGACAGCGCCTCATGACCATCTGGATATTGGCTGGCCTGGCCTCGCTGGTGGTGCTGTTTGTGCTGATCCTGCCCTTGTTCCGCCGCCGCCCGGCCCGGGGCGGCCACGAGGCCGGCGTCTATGCCAGCCAGGCCGCCGAGATTGCCGCGGACCGCGCCCTCGGCCTGATCGATCAAGACGAAGCCGATGTCTTGGGCGAAGAGATATCCCGGCGCCTGGCGGTGGCCGCCGAAGAGGCCGTGCCGGGCGACGGGGCGCCCGCCGGGGCGCCGCAAGCGGCCAGTCTGGCCCTCGCTATCGGCATCGCCGTTTTGGTGCCGATATTCTCGTTTTCCATATATGGCTGGCTGGGTGCGCCCGCCGAGGCGGACCTTCCCCATGCGATGCGCGGCCCCGTTGTTGATCCCGAGACCGCCAGCCTGAAAAAAATCGTCGATAGCCTGGCCAAACGCATGCAGCAATCGCCGCAGCGGCTGGAGGGCTGGAATCTGCTCGGCCGCTCATCCATGCGGCTCGCCGATTACGCCCAGGCCGCCCACGCCTTCCGCCAGGCCGCCCGGCTGGCGCCTGCCGACGCCGAAATGCACGCCGCCCTGGCCGAGGCGATGTTCATGAACGCCGGGCAGCGCTTCGCAGCGGAATCCCGGGCGGCGCTGGAGGCCGCGCTGAAGGCCGATCCGCGGCTGGAGAAAGCGCTCTTTTACCAGGGTCTGGCGCATTTTCAGGCCGGCGAGCATGGCCCGGCGGTACAAACCTGGACTGATTTGGTAGCAATCTCGCGCCCCGGCGCGCCCTATCTGGCGGGCGTCCGCCGCCAGATCGCCAACGCCGCCAAGGCCGGCGGCATCGATTTGGGCCGGGTGCGGCCCGGACTGGCGCCGGCCCATCCGCCAGCGACGGTGCCAAGCGGTGGTCCCAGCCGCGAAGACGTGGAAGCGGTCTCCAAAATGTCGGCAGCGGAGCGGGCGAAATTCATCCGCGCCATGGTCGCCCGCTTGGCCGCCAAGCTGGAAGCCGAGCCCGGAGACGCCGCCGGATGGCGCCGTCTGGCGCGCGCCTACCGGGTTCTGGGCGAGCCCGAAAAAGCCGCAGAAGCCGAAGCACGGGCGCGGCAAATCGAACCGCTTGGGACCGGGCAAAAACCGCGCGCAAATTCGCCGTAAAAAAGGCCACGGGAATCCACCGGTTTGGGCTTGATATTCGGTCCGGGAGCACCATATTTAACGACTTGTGGTGTATTCGGAGCGTTATACATGGGTGAAGACAAGTTTCGACTGGTAACGCGGGCGGATTTTGACGGCGTTGTCGCCGGCGGCCTGTTGATCGAGTTGGATATCGTGGACCAGGATATCCGGTTCGCCGAGCCCCGTGATGTGCAGCAGGGCCGGGTTGATATCACGCCGCGCGATATCACCACCAACCTTCCCTATGTGGATGGCGTGCATCTTTGCTTTGACCACCATGTCAGCGGAACGGTGCGCGTGGGCGCGCACAAGAACCACATCATCGATCCCAACGCGCCATCGGCGGCGCGCGTTGTCTATCAATATTACGGCGGCGAAAACGCCTTTCCCAAGATTTCCACGGAAATGATGGATGCCGTCGATAAGGCTGACGCGGCGCGCTATTCGGAGCGTGATATTCTGGCGCCGGCCGGCTGGGCGCTGTTGAATTTTCTCATCGATCCGCGCACCGGGCTTTCCAGGCTGGATAATTTCTCCACCTCCAATGACGAGTTTATGCGCGATATGATGGTCTATTGCCGGCATCATCCGGTGGAGGAAATTCTGGCCATTGCGGAAGTTGAGGAACGCCTCCGCGTGTTCCAGGAACATGAAGAGCTGGCGGAAATGCAGATCCGGCGCTGTGCCACCATCGACGGCAATGTGGTGGTTGCTGATCTGCGCGAAGAAGACCCGATCTATGTGTGCAACCGGTTCTTGCTGTACGGCATTTATCCGAGCGCCCAGGTTTCCATCAATGTGCTGCCCGGCGATAGCGATGACAAGATATTGCTGGCGGTGGGAAAATCGATCCTCAACCGGGGATCGAACGCCAATATCGGACTTTTGATGTTGGAGCAGGGCGGCGGCGGCCACGAAGGCGTCGGCACCTGCCAGATTGCCAAGGACAACGCCGAAAATGTGCTGGTCGATCTAATCGGCGCCATCAAACAGGCCGGCTAAGGCCGTAATTCCCATCCTTTGCGGCGGACCTCCGGTCTTGCTCTCCGATGCGCTAATATTTGAAATGGCAATAAATACAGGCCCCATCCCGGGCAATGGGCGATGCGCCTAGACATTGAACGATGCGCGTGGACAACGAGCGATGCGCCTGGACATTGAACGATGCGCGTGCCTCGAAGGGAATAATACCTATTACATATTACGTAAAAGGTATTTAATATCTTTATTGAGGCGCGTTTGATTTCGAAATTGGCGGGCCGGATTGCTTTGGAAAATCAAACAGCCTTGGAGCTTTGCGACTATTCGCGGTTACCGTGCGTGTGCAGGAAGCCGGGCAGCGATGCAATGTCCGGGCAGCCGATCTGGCCCAAAATCTGGACCAGCTCCAGGCCCAATAATTCCGCCGCGTGGGCCGCGCCGGGCGCGCCGAGGGCGGCAACCCCATACATGAAAGCGCGCCCGAGGAACACGAAATCGGCGCCCCGGGCCATGGCCCGCGCCACGTCGAGGCCGGAGCGGGCGCCGGAATCCACGAACAGTTTTAATTCATCGCCAATGCGGGCGCGGACGCCATCGATCATATCCAGGGGGTGCACCAGAGATTCCGACTGGCGGCCGCCATGGTTGGACAGCTGCACCGCATCGATGCCGAGGCGCGCGCAATGTTCGGCGTCGGACGCGCTCAAGAGCCCCTTGACGATCATCGGGCCGTCCCAATGTTTGCGCAAAGCTTCGATCTCGGGCCAGCCGATCATGCGCGCCAGCAAGCCGCTGATCATTTCAGAAACCGATGCGTAATTGGCGCCGGGCGGAAAATAGGGCAACAGACTTTCAAACCTGGGCGGCCCGGCGGCCAACGTCGCCAGCGCCCAGGAAGGATTGAGGGCGATGCGCGCCATGTTGTTCAGGGACAATTTCGGCGGCACCGTCATGCCGTTTTTGATCTCGCGCAAGCCGCGCCGCGTGGTCGGCGTATCGACGGTGACCAAAAGCGCACCAAACCCCGCCGCCTTGGCCCGGTCGAGAAGTTCCTTTTCGTGACCGTGATCGGCCAGCGGGTAAAGCTGGAACCAGGCGTGTTCGCCGCCGATAGCACCGATTGCCTCGATGCTCGTGGTGGCCATGGCGCTCAGGCAAAAGGGCATGTTGGCGGCCTTCGCGGCGGCGGCGAGATATTCGGCGGCGCGCGGCCAGATCAGCCCCGACAATCCCACCGGCGCCACGCCAAACGGCATGGCGTAGGAGCGCCCGAACATTTCGGTGGCGGTTTCCGGCGCGCGCCTTTGTTCCAAGTATTCGGGCACGAACTGAACCTTGCCGAAGGCCGCCCGGTTATAAGCCAGCCCGCCCTCGTCGCCGGCGCCGCCATCCAAATAATCGTAGGCGAAGCGCGGCAATCGGCGCCTGGCGCCGGACCTGAGATCAGGAATAGAGGGATAAGACTTCATAATGCTTTTCTGGGACATGGTGCAGAGACTAGACGTTTTCTCAGCCCCATTCAAAACGGAATTCCTTGTTCGCATGTAAGCGCTTGGTACAATCGCGCCACCGAAATAAACCGGTTGGTGGATATCATGGCGGACGGGCAAGAACATATCGTTACCTGGGCCGAAGTGCACCGGGATACCAAGGCGCTGGTCAACCGGCTGATCGACGCCGGGTCTTCGCTCGACAAAGGACGTTGGCGCGGCATCGTCGCCATATCCAGGGGTGGGCTGGTGCCGGCCACTATCTTAGCGCGGGAAATGGAAATCCGTTATGTGGACACCCTGTGCATCGCCTCCTACGACGAAAAAGACCAGAGCGAGATTACGCTTATTAAATCGCCGGGCGAAGCGGTGGCCGACGCCGGCAAGGGCTGGCTTTTGGTGGACGATCTGGTCGATACCGGCACCACCATGCGCGCCGCCAAGGAGCTATTGCCAGAAAGCCATGTGGCCACGGTCTACGCCAAGCCGGACGGCATGCCCTATGTGGACACCTTCGTGCACGAGGTGGCGCAAACGGTGTGGATCTTTTTCCCGTGGGATACGGACCTTACCTACACCGCGCCCATGGCCAGGACTTAAGTGGCCCGGACTTGAATTAGGCTCAAGCGCCGAAGGCGTAATGCGCAGCGCCCAAGACAGCAACCAGAAGGATGGCCGGGTTTAAATCGGCAAAGCGGCCGCTTAACAGCTTGATCACCGCGTAGGAGACAAAGCCGATGGCGATGCCGTTGGCGATGGAAAACGTGAGCGGCATCAATACCGCCGCCAGAACCGCCGGCGCGTATTCGGAAACGTCATCCCAATCCAGGTCTTTCAGATTGCGCGCAAAATAGGCGGCGACGAACACCAGCGCCGGCGCCGTTGCGAAACCGGGAATGCTCTGCGCCAACGGCGCGAAGCCGAGGCATAGCAAAAACAACACCGCCGTGGTGACCGCCGTCAGACCGGTGCGTCCGCCTTCTTTAATGCCGGCGCCGCTTTCGATGTAGCTGGTGGTGTTGGAGGTGCCGAATACGGAACCGGCGACGGTGGCCACCGAGTCCGAAATAACGGCGCGCCCGATGCCTTCGATGTTGCCGTCCGCGTCCACCTTGCCGGCGACGTTGGCGACGCTTGTCAGCGTTCCGGCGGTATCGAAGAAATCCACGAACAGGAAGGCGAATACCACGCCCAGCAAGGCCAACGACATGGCGCCGGCGATATCCAGCTGCAAGAAGGTGGGCGCCATCGACGGCACTGGTCCAACGAAGCCGCTGAAACCGGCGATGCCGAATATCCAGGCGATGATCGAGACCACCAGGATCGAAATAACAATGGCGCCCGGTACTTTCATGCGGTCGAGCGCCACCATGCCGGCAAAGCCGAGCCCGGCCAGCAATACCGGCGCGCTGGAAAGATCGCCGAGGCCGACCAGGGTCGCCGGGTGATCGACCACCACGCCGGCGTTTTTTAAGCCGATGATGGCCAGGAAAAAGCCGATTCCGGCGCCGATACCAAATTTCAAGGAGCGCGGGATTGAATTGATGATCCATTGGCGAAGGCCGGTGAGGCTGAGGATGAAGAAGATAATGCCGGCGAGGAACACGGCCCCCAGCGCCACCTCCCAGGTCTGCTTCATGCCGAGCACCACGCCGAAGGCAAAGAAGGCGTTGAGGCCCATGCCCGGCGCCATCGCCACCGGCCACTTCGCCCAGAGCCCCATGATCAGCGTGCCGACGGCGGCGGCCAGGATGGTAGCCACGAACACGGAACCGAAATCCATGCCTGCCTTGGACAAGATCGATGGATTGACGACGATGATATAGGCCATGGTCAAAAACGTGGCCAGTCCGGCGAGAATTTCGGTGCGGATGCTTGAGCCCTTGGCTTCGATATCGAAGTAACGCGCTATGGCTTCCATGATGCTGCCCCTGTTTTAAGGATTAACCCCCCGTCATTACGGCTTAACCCGATTCCGCCGCCGCCGTAAACAAGGAAATGAAAAGCCTTTAGGCGCTCCGGATGCGGTCCCGATGCCTGGTCATGGTGCGCGTCGCGCCTCTGGTATCGATCACCAGTTTTGAGGCCGCCACCAGGGCTTCGAAATCAATGGCATCGTGGTCGGTGACGATCAGCGCCGCATCGAAATCGGCCAGCACATCACCGGTCAGTTCCACCGAGCGCCGCCCGGCCAGCCCCGCATGGTCACGGGTTTGAGGAATCTCGGGCACGAACGGGTCGTGGTAATCGACTTTTGCGTGCCCCGCTTCCAGCATCTCGATCAAGATCAGCGCCGGGCTTTCGCGGATATCGTTGACGTTTTTCTTGTAGGAGAGGCCGACGCAAAGCACGGCCGCGCCGTCCAGGGTCTTGCCCGCATCGGCCAAAGCATCGCCGAGCACCGATACGACGTGGCCGGGCATGGCGGTATTGATCTCGCCGGCCAGCTCGATGAAACGGGTTTCGGCGCCCACCTGGCGCGCAGCCCAAGTCAGATAAAACGGATCGATGGGAATGCAATGGCCGCCAAGGCCGGGACCGGGATAAAACGGCATATAGCCGAACGGCTTGGTCTTGGCAGCGTCGATCACTTCCCACACATCGATGCCCATTTTCTCGTAGACCACCTTCATCTCGTTGACCAGGGCGATATTGACGGCGCGGAATATGTTTTCGGTCAGCTTCACCGCTTCGGCCACCTCCAAAGTGGAGACCGGTATGGTTTCGACAACGATCTGATCGTAAAGCGCGACCGCGGCGGCCAAAGCATCCTCGCCGTCGCCGCCGACCACCTTGGGGATCAACGAGGTGCGGAACTCGGCATTGCCCGGGTCTTCCCGCTCGGGCGAATAGGCGAGCAGGAAATCGGCGCCGGATTTGAGGCCGCCTGCCTCCAGGATCGGCTTCAGCACCTCGCGGCTGGTGCCGGGATAGGTGGTGGATTCCAAGATCACCAACTGCCCGGCGCGCAAATGTCCGGCGATGGTTTCGGCGGTGTCGGTCACATATTTCAGATCCGGCTCGCGTTCCGGCCCTAAGGGCGTCGGCACGCAAAGGATGATCGCGTCCATGTCCCGAAGGCCGGCGAAATCGGTGGTTGCGCGCAAGCGCCCTTGGTCCATGGCCGCCGCGATATCGCTGCCCGGAATATGGCTCAAATAGCTGCGCCCGGCCATCACCGCGCCGACCTTGCCGGAATCCACATCGAAGCCGGTGACTTGGAAGCCCTCGCTGGCGAATGTGAGGGCCAGCGGCAGACCCACATAGCCGATGCCGATGACGCCGATCCTGGCGGAACGGTCTTCGAGGCGGGCAATCAGTTGCGCGAGGTTCATTGGATCAAAGCCGCGCCAGGCGCCATTTGACGGTGGTGCCGCTGGCTTCGGTAAGCCCGGAAAGGACAATCTGCTGGCAGCGCCGGCGCCGTTGCGGCGCATCGAAATAGACGCTGTCTTCGAGGCAAAGGGAATAGGCGCCGGCGCTGAACTTCCAACCCTTGCCCCGGTGCGGCTTTATCAGAACCCCGTGGCCGTCCTGGATCACCGTCGCCTGAATGTTGGGGTGCAGATGAAAGCGGGCATCGAAGGCAATGCCGGGCTTGCCGTAAATCTGATCCTCGCCCTGTAATTCGGCGCCGTCCGGCTCCAGCATCAACAAGCGCCGGTGGGTGAGGCCGAGGGTTTGCTCGTAGCCTTCGGACACCGCTTCGATAATGGTGTTGCCGTCAAGCTCGCGCCGGGACGAGGTGACCTGGCGGGGCTTGCGGGCGCTACCGCCGTCCAGATTGACCGGCGCCGAGTTGAGATCGCCGATCACCACCGTCGAATGGGCCGCCGTCGAGCGCAGGGCCTGGCGCCATTCGCCGCCGAGGCCGCCGCCGCCGCAATTGACGATCAATCGTTCCTTGCCGGCGCTCATCTCGAACGACAGGGCGCCGGCATGGCCCCAGCGGTTGGCGTCGCGGCCAGGCATGTTGCCGGCATCCATGATCACCGTCGAGCGCCCGGCGCTCAGGCGCTGAAAGCCGGAATGAGGGGCCGAGGAAATGGTGCGCACGCGCATGTTCGACTTGCTCAATATCTGATCGATGAGATCGGCGTCTTCCATGGCGCCGCCATTAAAGAGCGCCAGCCCGCCATCGCCAAGCCGCATCGAGCGCAGCATCGGCGCCATCAGGCGCACCGCGTCTTTGAGCCAGACCGGCTGCTCCAAATGGGCGGCGGCGAGGGTTTCGGTGACGGCGATCAGATCGCTCAGCAATTGCAGCTGAACCGACGGGTTGCGCGAGATATGGCCGCCGTCGGGCAAAATCTGGCGGCGCAGCTCGATGTTCATCTGGCGGAGGCCCTGATTGAGATATTTATCGCAGCCGGGCAGCGACACGCCGCAATAGATGAGCCCCTTCAAGGACGTGATGCGCTTCGACGACGATACCGCCTTGGTGATATTGCGGGCCAGATGGCGCCCCTGGCGGGCCAGTTCCGCATAAAGGGTCAGGCGAAACGCGTCTTCCCCATCGGCGGCGAAAAAACCGAAATGGGTGAGCCAGTTGATCAGCCGCTGGGCAGTCACATCGGGCCGCCACGGTAGCGCCGACCAATGACCATGGCCGCGGATCCAGCTTTCGATCAGGCGCCTGGCGTGGCGCCGCGCCTCGTCCGAGCCGACGGCGCGCAAATCGCCCAGCCAGGCAAAGCCGTTGAGGTGGCAAAGCCACGCCTCGCCGGCATTGGCGGGGGCGGCGCCCATATCCGAAATCTCGCGGCGCTCGCCGGCAAAGGAAAGATGCCCGGCCAAGATCGCCTGACCGGCGGCGGCCGAGCCCAGAATAATCTCTGGCGGCGTGCCGAGCAGCCGGTCCGGTGAGCGTCCGATCAGCGTATAGCGGTACAACGGACTGCCATAGCCAAAGCGCATAAGCGCGCCCATGAGGCCCGGCCGGTCCTCTATTCCCTGGAGTTCAGAGAGCAAAACACTCTCCCCGATCATCTTTGTTTATCCCTCCAGTCTAGCTAAACAAAATTGGCGAACAATTGGTTAATCACTCACGAATAAGGCGCGCCGCATAAAACCCGTCCATACCGCCCAGCGCACCAAGATGGCACGGCAGACTGCGCAAATCGCCGTCCGCCGTGATCGCCTCGGCCAAGCCGCCGATTTCGGTGGCGGAAATCGGCGCCCGGCGCAGCCGGTCATCGGATGCTAACAGGTTCGCGGTCACTTCGGGACCCTCTTGCCGGTCCAGCGAACAGGTGGCGAAAACCAGCACGCCGCCGGGGGCCAAAAGTTCCGCCGCGTGCGCCGCCAGCTTGGCCTGCACTGCCGCCGCGTGGCTCACCTCTTCGGGCACCCTTGTGCGCTGGATATCGGGATGGCGGCGGATGGTGCCGGTGGCGCTGCAGGGCGCATCCAAAAGCACCGCGTCCAAGGGCGCGTCCGGGCGCCAATCGAACGCGTCGGCGCAGACCAGATCAGCTTCAAGGCCAAGCCGGGTCAGATTTTCGGCCAGCCGCGCCAGACGTTTATGGGAGCGGTCGATGGCGGTCACATGGGCGCCGGCGTGGGCCAGTTGCGCCGTCTTGCCGCCGGGCGCCGCGCAAAGATCGGCGATGCGCAGCCCGGCAACGTCGCCGAACAGACGCGCCGGCAGGCTGGCGGCGGCGTCCTGCACCCACCATGCGCCCTCCGAATATCCCGCCAGAGCGGCCGCGCGCACCGAGCCGGTTAGCCGCACCGAGCCGCCCGGCAATACTGTGCCGCCCAGTTTTTCGGCCCACCCAACCGCATCGGATTTGACCGTCAGATCGGTGTCCGGGACCTGCAAATGAGCCTCGGCGATGTTCGCCGCCGTCTCATTTCCGTAAGCCTGGCTCCAGCTTTGCCACAGCCAATCGGGGGTATTGAGGCGCCCGGCGTCCTGGCCGGCGATGATTTTTGCGCCTTCGCTGGCCGCCCGGCGCAGCACCGCATTGATCAGTTTTTTGTAAGGCCCCTGACCGGCGCCTGCGGCCAAGTTGACGGCGGTATCGACAACTGCGTGGGCGGGGGTCCCCAGAAACATCAACTGGGCGCCGCCGAGCCTCAAAATATTGCGGGCGCCCAGCGCCTTCGCCGGCATCGGCCGGTCCAGGAGCGCGTCGATCAACGCATCGATCTGGCCCAGGCGGCGCAAGGTGGTGGCCACCAGATTATGGGCGAAGGCCCGGTCTCTGGGCTCGATATCAGCGCCCAGCGCCGCCTCGGCCTCCGCCATCGCGTCTTCCAGATGCCGTTGTTTGCCGAGAATGCGGGCCAGCGCGGTTAGCGCCAGGCGCCGGTCAAAATCCATAATTGAAACAATCCAAAGCCGATGTCTACCCTGATTACACCGGCGGCGGGGTAGCTGGCAATTCAATGCTATGGACTTTGCCCTAATTCTGAATATGGTCTTGGAATATTCCGGCTGGGATCACCAATGCAATGAACGCCCTCGAAATTGAAAACCAAACATTGCGCGCCCAAGCGCTTCTCGATCAGGCCACCGCTTTGGCGCCAAGCCTGGACGAACGCGCCGCCGCAACCGAAGCGGCCGGCCAGATGCTTGGCGAAACCATCGATGAATTGCGCAGCTGCGGCTTTACCCGTCTTTGCCAGCCGAGAAAGTACGGCGGCGCCGAGTTACCCCTGGACGCGGCCGCCGAAGTGATCGCGGCGCTGGCCCAGGGCTGCGGCTCTACCGCCTGGGTGGCGTCCGTCTATACGGATCATTCGATCCTCACCGGCATGTTTTCGGGCCAAGCCGCCGACGATATCTGGGGCGAAAACCCAGCCGCGCTGATATCGGCGGGCTACCACCCCACCGGCATGGTGGAGCGGTCGGGGGATGGCTGGCTTGTATCCGGCAAATGGGATTTCGTCAGCGGCTGCGATCACGCCGACTGGTTTATCCTCGGCAGCTTCATGCCCGTAAGCGGCGGCGGCCAGGTGCATGCCTTTTTCATCGTGCCGCGCAGCGATATCGTGATCGAGGACAATTGGCAGGTGCTCGGCATGCAAGGCACCGGCTCGAAGAACGTCACCGTCCAATCCTCCATCGTGCCCGAACACCGGATGCTGACCATGCCGGAAGCCAATGCCGGCGCCGAAGGGCGGGCCAGGACCGGCGGCGACGCCGAAACCCGGCCCCTCTACCGCCTGGCGCATCTGCCCACGGTGCCGTTTTTGTTTACCGCCACCGGCCTTGGCATCGCCGAAAGCCTGCTGGCACGCTCCGTCGGACACATTACCGGCGCCCAATCCCAGGGCGTTCGGATCGCCGAATATCCAACCATGCAGATGCATATCGCCGAAGCCGCCGCCGAGATTGACGCGGCGCGCCTGTTGGTCATGCGCGACTGCGCCGCCGCCATGAAAGCCATGAGCGAAGCGCGCCCCATGACGGTGATGGAACGGGCCCGCGCCCGGCGCGATCACGGCTATGCCACCCGCCTTTGCCAGGGCGCCGTCGACCGATTGTTCGCCGCCGCCGGCGCCAAGGGCATGTTCGACAGCCACTTCGCCCAGCGCAAGTTTCGCGACATGCGCGCCGTCTCCACCCATATCTCGCAAAACTGGGACCGTTCGGGAACCGCCTACGGAGCCGCCGCCTTCGGGCTGGATGGCGTTTAAGCCGCCATCACGGCGACGCCGATGATCATCAGCAATCCGAGCACCGCGCGCCGGAACAATTCTTTCGGGATCATGTGAAACAAACGGGCTCCGAGCCACATGCCGAAAGAGTAAGGCACAAACAGGATCGCCGCGCGGATCAGCGTTTCAATGCCGATGCCGCCGGAGACACCCAGGCTGACCAGCACCATCGGCACCAGCACCGACACCGAGATCATGTTGTTGGCGCGCTGCACCTCGGCCGGGCCCGGCGCCGCCATGAAGTACAAGACGCAGATCGGCCCGCCGATACCGGCGAAACCGGCCAGCCCGCCGCCGAGGCCGCCGGTGATGACCTTTGGCGTCAACCCCCGGTTGCCGCGATACTGCCAGCCGGTGGCCAGGATCACGGCGATTATCAATATGAACCCGCCGATGGAACGGCGCACCATGTCTGGCTCCAGATGCATCAGCGTGACCACGCCCAACGGCCCGCCGATGGCGGCGGCGATGATAATCGGTGTGATCTCCGGCCAGTCGGCTTTGCGGATTTCCGGGATGCAGCCCTGCAACGACGCCGAAATGCCGGCCAATCCCATGATCGCCACGGCTTCCACCGGCCCCCACAGGAAGATCAGCACCGGCCCCCAGATCAGGTTGGCGCCAAAACCGGTGAAGCCGCGCAGCATGGCCGAGACCACCGCGAAGGCGGCGGCAATGGCCATGTTGTGATCGAAGAATTGGGAAAATTCCATGACGCTTTTAAACCGCTTCCATGGTATTTTGCAATTATTCGGTTGCCGCTTTGGCCATTTTCTGGCGCCCGGCGATGATGACGGCGGCGATGACGATGGCAGCGCCGGCAAGCTGCGGCGGGGTCAATACCTGGCCGAGCATGAGGGCGCCCAATATGATGGTGGCCACCGGCTCGAAATTCAAAAACAGCGAAACCGGTACCGGACCAATCATCGAGACGGCGATGAAACACACGATGAAGGCGATGGAATGGGCGGCGGCGACGCCGAAATAGGCCGCCAAACCAAGCGCCGAGCCGGGCACTAAAAAATCACCGGAGATCAGACTGGCAATCACGAACAACGCCGCCGCCGAGCACAATATGATCAGCGAGTAGGGGCGCGAATCCCTGCCCTGGACCAGCTTGCCGTTGAGCAACATAAACACCGCCACAACAACGGCGCTTGCGCCCGCCAGCAAGACCCCCTTGATATCGAGACCGCCGCCGCCTGATTTAAGGGCGAGGGCCAGCCCAACCAGGGCAAGGATCGCCATGGCGATGAATAGCGGGCTCAGCGGTTGCCGGTAAAACGCCCAGGCGCCGATGGCGGTCAACAGGGGAAACAGATAAAAAATAAGGATCGCCAAAGCGACCGGAATGAATTGAAAGGCGCTCAGGGTCAAATAAGAGGCCAAGGTCAAAACGGCGCCCAGACCGGCCGCCGCCAGCATCTCCCGCACCGGCAATTGCAGAGAAACTTTTCTTATTTTGAGCACCAGGAACAATCCCAATGCGCCGACCATACTGCGCGTCGTCAGCACCGAAAGCGGATCGGCGCCATGGGTGTATGAGATCGCCGCCAAATTGGAATTCAGCGCATAGCAGACGGCGGCCAGCAATGTGAGCCCCACCGCCCAATAATAGCGCTTGGTATTTGCGTCCATGCCCAAAGCCATATCCATTCCCCACGGAGCCGTCCAGCAACCTTTCTTGAGGCTGGCCGAAACCCGCCGCCGTCCCTAGTATGACGCCAACAATCAAAGCCTCGGGGGAGGCAAATGAGCGATCAAGCCATACAACGCAAGCTGGCGGCGATCCTTTATGCGGACGTGGCCGGCTATTC
>CAUZTZ010000021.1:0-23860 GCA_963582805.1 Alphaproteobacteria bacterium | reverse complement strand
AATTGAACAAGGTGGCACGCCAGCTAAACGAACGGCCACGCAAAACGCTGGAGTTTGAAACGCCGGCAGAGAGATTTAACGCATGTGTTGCGTCGACCGGTTGAGGCGGCCCCCGGCAAGCGGACATTGCGGCGGTTTGTGCTGAACGGCGGCATTTGACCCATACCGGACATCGTTACCTATTTACGTAACGGATTGCCACCGGCGCAACTTGCTCTAGAATGACGCCCACAATCCGGCCTTCGGGGAGGCAAATGGGCGATCAACCAATCCAACGCAAGCTTGCGGCCATACTTTATGCCGATGTGGCTGGTTATTCGCGTCTTACCGGAGCGGACGAAGTCGGTACGCACGAGGCATTGCGCACCGGTTTGGCTCTACTTACCAGGGCTATCGAAAGCCACGGCGGGCGCGTCAATCACTATGCTGGCGATGCGGTCCTTGCCGAGTTTGGCAGCGTTGTCGAATGCGTCACCACAGCCATTGATGCTCAAGAGAAGATTGCCTCCGAGAACGATGGCGTTGCCGACGACAGGCAACTCCTTTTCCGCATTGGGATTCATTCTGGCGAAGTGATGATCGACGGCAACGAGATTTATGGCGACGACGTGAATATCGCCGCCCGCCTGGAAGCCCTTGCAGAGCCGGGAGGTATTTGCCTTTCCGGCCTTGTCGCCGACCAAGTGCGCCACCGCATTGATGTAGCGATTGAGGATATGGGCGACCAGCAAGTCAAAAATATCGCTCTGCCCATTCGCGCCTATCGCATATTACTGGATCAGAAAGCTGCGTCGGTGGAGCAGCCAGCACGAGGTAAAACATCTATCGCCGTTTTGCCCTTTAATAATCTTTCTGGCGATCCAGAACAGGAATATTTTTCCGACGGCATTGCCGAAGACATCATTACAGGGTTGTCTGCCATCAGCCAACTTCATGTGGTGGCTCGAAATTCGAGCTTTTCCTATAAAGGGCAATCGCCTGATATCCGCGACGTTGCCAAGGACCTAGACGCGCAATATGTACTGGAAGGGAGCGTACGCAAGGCAGGAAACAAGGTTCGCATTACCGCCCAATTAATTGACGGGGATTCAGGCAAACATCTTTGGGCGGACCGGTACGATCGCGACCTTGAGGATATCTTCGCCGTGCAGGACGAAATCACCGAAACCGTGATTGGCGCCATCCAGCCGGAATTGTCCCGTGCCGAAATGGAACGGGCGTTCGCCAAGCATCCGGATAATCTGGATGCTTGGGACCTGTATCAACGCGGCATGTTTCACCACAATCGAAGCTCCGAAGGTGATGCGGAAATCGCGGTGGACCTGTTACGGAAATCAGTCACGCTGTCGCCCGATATGGCGAGCGCCCATGCTGGCCTCGCGAACGCCATATCTACGTTGACAAGGCGCACAATGTCTTTCGACATGCTCGATGAGGCGATTGAGGCCGGGTACAAGGCCATAAGAATTGATGCCGACGAACCCGCGGGTTATTTGAGTCTTGGCAATGCCCTGTGCGTCAAGGCGGTATGGTCCGATGGCGAATTCGACGAAGCAATTTCGACCACATCGCATGGGCTATCTCTTAATCCAACTTCAGCCATCGCTCATATGGAGCATGCATTCGTTTTGGCCAGTGCTGGTCGTTACGCCGAAGCAATCGATCACAATTTGACGGCCACTCGGTTGTCTCCTCGAGACCTCAACATGGGCCGGCTAATGTATCAATCGGCGTATCAGTACTTTGGAAATAAGGACTATGAAGCGGCAATCGAGTGGACAACCAAATCAAAGCGGTCGCAAACGGCCATGCCCTGGGCAGTATTGGCGGTACGGGTCGCTGCGCTGGCCAAACTGGGTCGGGACGCCGACGCGCGCACGGGGCTTGAGGAACTCCTAGAAGCGTATCCAAACCTTTATGACGTCATTGAGGATTGGCGCGGCTCATTCCGAGACGAATTGATCGAAGGCCTAAAAATTGCCGGAATGCCAGATGGCTGATGACCGCTTCTGGCAAAAAGCAGACCTTGCGGTAGGCAAAAATTATGTCCGCTGTTGTGCCGAAAGCGGACATCGCCCGGTACCGAATATCACACAATTCCGTATCTCGAATTATCGGGAATCCAGACCGCAGGAACCTGCCGGCGGAGTAGGGGCGCGTCTTAGCGCCCGCCCGCCTGGGTCATCACGTTCAAGACCGCCGGGTTGCCGTCTTCGACCGCCTGCAAGGCCCGTTCCATGGCGGCCGGCAGTTTGGCCGGGTCTTCCACCTTTTCGCCATAACCATCCACCGATTCCACGATCTTCTCGTAATTCGGCGACGGCGTCAGATTGACCACCGGCAAGGTGTTGGACTTGGCGGCGCGGCCATCGGGGTACATGGCGGTGGTCGCGCGGCGCACCGCATACCATTCGGAATTGTTGTTGATGATGGTGAGGGTCGCCAAGTTCTCGGCGCGGGCCACGAAATGGCAGGCCGAGGGTACGTTGAACATGTACGAGCCATCGCCAACGGCGGTGATCACTTGGCGCTCCGGCGCGCCCAGCTTGGCGCCGAGCCCGGCGCCGATGGAAGAGCCGAGCCCGCCGGCGCTGCCGCCGCCGCCCAACAGGCAGCCGGGCTGATCGATATCAAGAAAGCCGCCGGGCACGCCCAACTCGTTGGCGATGATGGCGTCGGCGGATTTGACGTCGTTGATGCATTTGGCCACCCAGGCGGGATGGATGGGTGTGGCGCTCATGGCCTGTTCCAGGATTTTGGCGCGGCCCGCGACCGCCTTTTGCCGCATCTGGAGAATTTCTGCTCGCCTTTTGTCGATGGCGGCGGATTTCTTGGCCAGCTTGGCGGTCAACACCTGGTTCAAGAGCGGCAAGGTTTCCGCCGCCGTGCCGGTAATGGACAAATCCATCTCGAAGCCCCGGAACGGATAGGTGGAGAACATGGGATCGGAGCCGATATGGATTTGCGTGGCATCCGGCTTCGGCGCCGCCGTATGGGGAATCCACGGAACCGGCGCATCCAGCACGATGATGCAATCGGCCCAGTCGAACAAAGCGGCGCTGACCATGCCGAGGTTCATCGGGCTTGATGACGGCAAAGTCGAGCCCATGCCCGGCGCCACCGGAATGGCGTGGGTTTCGGCCAGCTCGGCAAGGGCGAAAAAGGCATCGGGCGAGCCGTCCGCATAGCCGCCGACGATCAGCGGGCGTTCCGCGGCGGCGATCATATCGGCGGCCCGCTCGAGGGCATCCA
This sequence comes from Alphaproteobacteria bacterium, assembly GCA_963582805.1. Taxonomy (GTDB): domain Bacteria; phylum Pseudomonadota; class Alphaproteobacteria; order Rhodospirillales; family UBA2165. The sequence continues at coordinate 20,608 of CAUZTZ010000021.1, read as the reverse complement.
TGGACGGCGCCGGCGGCGTTGCGCCCAATTCCCGGTCCCGGCGCCTCGGTCCCGCATCCACGTTTTCGCCGCCCAGAACTTCGCGCGGCAGGGTCAGATACACCGGCCCCTTGGGCTCGGTCATGGCGATGTCGAGGGCGCGCCCGACGATGGTGCCGACCGGCTGTCCGGCGCGCAGCTCGTAATCCCATTTGACGAAATCGCGTATCATCGAGGCCTGGTCGAAGGTTTCCTGGGCCCAATGGATGCCGATATCGCGGGACCCCGCATGGCCGGTTTCGGTCAGCGGCGTGCGCCCGGCGGCCAGCAGGATGGGAATACGGCCCCGGTAGGAATTCATGATCCCGCACAGCGCATTGGCGGTGCCGACGGTCACATGGACCATGACGGCGGCGGGCGTTCCGGTGACGTTGTAGTAGCCCGACGCCATCCCCATGGCGACATTTTCATGGGGCACGGTGATGAAGTCGGGTATCTGGCGTCCGGCATCGCTGGATTGCACCAAGGCTTCGATGATCGGCGCAAAGTCGGTGCCGCCGTTGGCGAAGACGTGGCGAATGCCCTGATCATAGAGGGCGGTAAGATAGGCTTCGGCGACCGTCTCGCCGGTTTTTGTGCTCGCATCCATGATGATATCCCTACCCCTGAAATGGAAGATGATGGTATTTGTTGCCCCGATTAAGCCACGATGACAGGCCAGGGGCAATCAAAACCGGAGCCCGCCGCCGCCCGGGGTTTTAAAGTTTGTTGCACCGCCGCCGGCGGGGTAAATTTCGGGCGATCCGTATCCAGTTGGCGTTTGTACCCGATGAATATTTCGTTCCTTTTTGGCGGCATTGCCCGGGCGCTCGCCACGCCGGTCTACCGGAATTTCTGGGCCGGCAACGCCGTTTCCAATGCCGGGCGCTGGGCGCACCGGGTCGCCGTCGGCTGGCTCACCTGGGAGCTGACCGAATCGGAAGCCTGGCTTGGCGTCGTCGCCTTCGCCGATTTGTTCCCGACGGCGGTCATCCCCATCTTCGCCGGCGTCTTCGCCGATCGTATCGGTCTGGTGCGGCTGATGCGTTTCACCGCCTTCGTATCAGGCATCACGGCGGCCTTGTTTGCCGGGCTGATCGTCATCGATCAAATCAACATCATCGTCATCATAGTTCTGTCGGCATTGATCGGCACCTTGGAGGCGGGCTCGGGGCCGGCGCGCATCACCATCATCAACAATCTGGTGCCGCGCGAGGATCTTTCGGCGGCCATCGCCCTCAACACCGCGACCTTCAATCTGGCCCGCCTGATCGGCCCGGCCATCGCCGGCGGGCTGATTATATGGACCAACGTGGCGACCGCCATTGCCTTCAATGCGATCAGCTACGCGATCTTTGTTCTTGTCCTCATTCGGATACCCGAAGTGCCCAATCCAAGGGCCGGGCAAGTGCACCGCCATATGTTTGCCGAGATTTGGGACGCCTTGCGTTACATGGCCTTCCATCCCGGCATCCGCATCATCATGATCATGATCTTAGGCACGGCGTTCCTGATCCGCCCGGTGATCGAGCTGTTGCCCGGCTTTGCGGTGGAGGTGTTCGGGCGCGGGCCGGGTGGATTGTCGACGCTGTTGTCGTCCATGGGCTTCGGCGCCGCTATCTCGGGGCTGTGGCTGGCCCGGCGCGGCGAAACCGCCGGGCTAACCCGGATGACGGTGTGGGCCTTTCTGGTGACCGCCATCGCGCTTTTGGCTTTCGCGGCGACCCAAATATTCTGGATCGGCGTTGCCGCCATCGTCGCGGTCGGTTTTTTCCTGTTGGCCGGCGGCATCTCCTCCCAGGCCCTGGTGCAGAACGTGGTGGAGCCGGAATACCGGGCGCGGGTGCTGAGCCTGTATCTGGCGGCGTCGTTCGGCCTGCCTTCGGTGGGCGCCTTGGCGATGGGATTTATCGCATCGGAGACCGGCTTGCAGATCACCCTCGGCGCCGGCGCCCTAATGGCGGTCTTGATCTGGTTCTGGGCGCGGCCCATTGCCGGGCGCGCCGCCGCCGGATTAGAGCGGCACGGTTAGGGCATGCCCTAGGACAGCCGGCCCTGAATTTCGGGGCCGTCCGGGGCATAGCGGTAGGCGCGGAATACGGTGCTCACATCGCCCGCCGTCGGCCCCATTTCGCGGGCAATGGTAATCGGGTTGATGAATTCCCAGACCAGCTCGCCGGCTTCGGTGACTTCGAATATGCGCCCCCACAGTCCCTCGCAGATCAGCGTATTGCCATTCCACAGGCGCTGGCAGCCGCTGATATAGTGGCTGTCGAAACTGTGCGTCGGATTGCCCTTATATTCCCAGACCGTGTCGCCTGATTGCATATCGAACTCGATGATTTTGGAGCCGCGTGGAACCCGTCCGCCCCGGTTGGCGAAGACCATCATGTTGCCGTTGTCCAGGATTTGCGCATCGTGGGGGCCGCCCCAATCGGCGTCGTGACGCTCCCAGGCATATTTGCCGGTATCGCGCTCGATCACCGCCAAAACGTCGATATGGCGGTAACAAACCAGCACGTTGCCGTCTTCCAAGGGCCGCACCGTATTGGCGTGGGCGTATTCGCGCCGGGTGCTTTGCGGATGCAGCGGATAGACGCCGAAATCCAAATGATCATAGGCGTGCCATTGCCACGCGGTATTACCGTCGGCGTCCACTTCGCGGACATAATCGCCCCACATGCCGGCCTCGGTCTCGGTGCCCGGCTGGCCGCCCTTGACGCCGGCGGCGGCTTCATCGGGCAACACTTCCCAGCCCAGATAGACGGTGTTGCCGTTCGGGCAACGGCGGAAATCGTGATGCTGAAATTCATCGCGGTATTCGAAGACCACGTTGCCGACCCAATCGAATTCCTGGATCAGCCCGCCCTTGGCGGAAAATCCGTCCGGGCCGCCACCGGACCAGGTGGCGGCCAAAAGATTGCCGTTCTCCAACAGGTAGCCGTAATTGCCCGGCTGGCCCGGCAGGTCCCATTGATGCACCACTTGGCCGTCCATATCGATCAACAAAGCGTGGCGATGAAACTGCGGAACATAAAGGGTGTAGCCCTGCGCCGCCTTGTCTTTGTTGTGCTCGATCAAACCCCGTTGCAGATAGCGCATGGATAAGGTCCCAAATGTTAATTGCCGGCGAACCTTGTCGGTCCCGGCCAGCCTGGTCAAGGTTGAGAGTTGGCCGGGAATTTCAATTTTAAAATTGGGTTGCTATAGAGCGGGTCTGGTGTGGTAAATATTCCGCCGCCAGGGGAATGCGCCCGAGACGTAACTGAAGGAAGCTCCAATGCTTGAAGAAGCCAGAAACCGCAAATTAATGGAAGTGGGCCCGGGAAAACCCATGGGCGAATTGCTGCGCCGCTATTGGCACCCGTTCGCCGCCGAGACCCAGTTGGAAGACACGAGTACCAAGCCGATCCGGCTTTTGGGCGAGGATTTGACCCTTTACAAGGATTTGAGCGGCACCTACGGGCTCGTCGACCGTCACTGCCCGCACCGCCGCGCCGATCTGTCCTACGGTTATGTCGAGGAATGCGGGCTGCGCTGCAATTACCATGGCTGGCTGTGGGACCAAGACGGCAACTGCATTCACCAGCCTTATGAAGATACCATCGATCCCGAGAGCAAATTGCGTGGGCAGGTCAAAATCAAGGCCTACAAGGTGCAGGCCATGGCGGGGCTTCTCTGGGCTTATATGGGGCCCGACCCGGCACCGTTGCTGCCTAATTACGAACCCTTCAACTGGGAACACGGCTTTGCCCAGATCGTCTTTTCCGATGTCGACTGCAATTGGTTCCAGTGCCAGGAAAATTCCATCGATCCGGTCCATTTCGAATGGATGCACGACAATTGGGGCAAGCGCCTGAAAGGCGACTTGGGGCCCAAATCGGCCAAACATCTGGAGGTGGATTTCGGCGAGTTCGAGCATGGCTTCACCTACCACCGAGTGCGCGAAGGCGCCGATAAGAACAATCCCCTGTGGACCGTCGGGCGGGTTTGTCTTTGGCCCTATGCCTTGTTCACCGGCGGCCACTTCGAATGGCGGGTGCCGGTCGATGACGAGAACACACTCAGCGTCGGCTGGTTCTTCAACCGGGTGCCGAAGGAGCGCGAACCTTACGTGCAAAAGCGCATCCCCCATTGGGTAAGCCCGATCAAGGACGAGAAAACCGGGCGCTGGATATCCAGCCATATCATGAACCAGGATATCATCGCCTGGGTCGGCCAGGGCACCTTCGCCGAACGCTCCGAGGAACATTTGGGGCGCAGCGACAAGGGCATCGCCATGATCCGCAAGCGCTTCTTCGACGATATGGACGCCCTCGAAAAGAACGCCAATTCCGATCCCAAGGCCATTGTTCGCGACGAGGCGGTCAACAAACGCATCGATCTGCCCATTGTTGGCAAGGAGAATTTCATCAACGGCTTTACCGAAAAGGAATTGGCCGAAGCCGATCCATCGGGCGCCCCCAGGCGCGTGTCGTCCAAGTTCTTCCCGTTCCAATTCGGCCAGCCGGACGAGGTCAAGGAAGCCTACGAAGACGCCATGGGCTTCAAGATGGAAGATCCGGCGGCGCCCAAGGGCCGCTACTAAAAGCCGAGGTAGCATCGGCGCGCGACTCGCGCTAGACCGGATTTACGAATTCGGTCTTTGGGTGAGCGCGCGCCATGAACATCATCTTCTTTGCCATCGTCGCCATTGCCTTCGTGACCGCCGGGGTGCGCCAGATCAATTGGGCGCTGCCGGCCGGCGACGGCAAATCGCCCATGGAAATATTGGCTGCCGCCGTCATCAATTCGGCGGAAAGCTCGGTCACGTTGGCCTTGGGGCTGATCGGCGTGATGGCCTTGTTTCTGGGGCTGATGAAGGTGGCCGAGGCAGGCGGCTTGCTGGTCATCATCGCCCGGCTGGTGCGCCCCTTGATGCAGCGCCTGTTTCCCGACGTGCCGCCCGACCATCCGGCCATGGGCGCCATGATCCTCAACATGTCGGCCAATGTGCTTGGCCTCGGCAACGCGGCGACGCCGTTCGGCATCCGCGCCATGCAGGAACTGGACAAGCTGAACCCGGTCAAGGGCACCGCCACCAACGCCATGGTTCTGTTCCTGGCCATCAACACCTCGTCGGTCACCTTGTTGCCGACCGGGGTGATCGCGCTCCGGGCTGCCGCCGGATCAACCGATCCGGCTGGCATTGTCCCGACCACCCTGTTTGCCACCGTCTGCTCCACCGCCATTGCTATCATCGTCGCCAAGCTCTGCCAGCGCTTCTGGCTGGCGAACCCCGAAGACGCCGCGCCGGCGGCGGATGTGGCGGCGGCTGCCATTGCCGGCGATGACTTGGATACAGGCGCCGCCGCCAATGACGATCTGGACACCGCAGGCGCCGATCAATCCTATCCGGCCTGGGTGTCCTATCTGGTGCTGGCGGGCATTTTGGGGCTGATCCCGATGACCGTAATTTACGGCCGTCCAATTGCACCGTGGATCATACCCGGGCTGTTGGTTTGCCTGCTCGGCTTTGGTTTTGCGCGCCGGGTGCGGGTCTATGAATCTTTTGTCGAGGGGGCCAAGGACGGCTTCCAGGTTGCTTTGCGCATCATTCCCTATCTGGTCGCCATCCTGGTGGCGGTCGGCATGTTCCGGGCGTCGGGCGCCATGGAGATGCTGATCCGGCCCTTGTCGCTCCTGACCGAGCCCTTAGGGCTGCCCGCCGAGGCTTTGCCCATGGCGCTGCTGCGCCCGCTATCCGGGTCCGGCGCCTATGGCATCCTGGCCTCGATCATCAACGATCAGGCGATCGGGCCGGACAGTTACGCCGGCTATCTGGTGAGCACTTTTCAAGGCTCCACCGAGACCACATTTTACGTGCTCGCCGTTTATTTTGGCGCCGTCCAGGTGCGCCGCATCCGCCATGCCCTGATCGCCGGCCTCTCGGCCGACGTGGCCGGCGTCATCGGCGCGGTCATCGCGGTGAGCCTGTTCCTGGCTTGACGGGGGCTATTGATCGGCTACGCTCCTCGTCAATAGAAGGAGTATGAATAATATGGGCACCATGGACCTCACCTCCGCGACGCGCCCGACCCGTAACCGGGTTGGCGGCACCGACCGGGACCGGGCGGCGAAATTTTCCAAGCGCATGCCGCCATCGGCCCGGCGCAGCGTCTTTATCCGCAACAATATCCTGTTGCCGGACCGCGAACCGCCGGTCAATCCGAACCGGGCCGAGATCGATGATTTCGAAACATTGAGCCGGGAATTCAAGCAGCTGGTGGAGGAAATGGGCGCCGACGATGTGGGCGTCGCCGAGGTGCCGGCGGAAATGGTCTTCACCCAGGCCGGCGATCTGGGCCATTCGCGCGCCATCGTTTTCGGCATGACCATGGAATATGACTATATGGCCGACATCGGCCCCAATTCCCAGGCCGAAGTGCACCGGGTCTATCATCTTCTCGACGAGCTTGGCATTCGCATCGCCCACCGCATCGCGTCGTTTGGTTACAGTGCTCGTATGCAGCCCAACGAAGGCGATGTGCCGATGCCGGCGCTGGCCTATTTGGCCGGTATCGGCGAGTTGGGCAAGCACGGCTCGATGATATCGCCGAAGCTGGGCTCGTCATTCCGGTTGGGATGCGTGACCACTGATATGCCGCTGGTAGCCGATGGTCCCGGTGATTTCGGCCTCGACGAGGTGTGCGCCAATTGCCAGTTGTGCACCCGTTTTTGTCCCGGCGATGCCATCAAGCCAGACAAGAAAGAGGTCAACGGCGTCCTCCGCTGGCATGTGGATACGCCCGCCTGCGAGCCTTATTTCCACAAATTGTTCGGCTGCAAGATTTGCCTGATGGTCTGCCCGATCAACGCCCGCGGCCAGTTTCGCGGGCGCTACAAGGAGCTGTCCCGGGATCTGGTCAAGGCCAAGGACGGGGCCGGATTGCTGGAGATGATCGCCGCGCGTACTGATCTCCGCCAGGAAGATTTCGCCGGCACGCCCTGAACCAATTGCAGCCCGAACGCCAAGTTCCCGTTGGACAGGTTCCGTCCACTTTGGAATACTGCCCGCCACAAGCGCTCTAGGGGGATTACCGGCATGAAGTTTGGTTTGTTCGGAGGCGCCGTGCGCCGGGGCGAAACCGCCGACAGCGCGTCCTACGGCAAATTTATCGACTATGTGCAGGCCGCCGACCGCTTTGGCTATGCCGGCATTTTTATTGTCGAGCATCATTTTTCCGGCATCGGCCAGGTTTCCGCGTCGCTCAACCTGTTGACCTATCTGGCCGCCAAGACCAGTAATATCCGGCTCGGCACCGCCGTCACCGTATTGCCCTGGCACAACCCGGTGCTGCTCGCCGAGGAGGTGGCGACGCTGGATCTGTTGTCGGACGGGCGCCTCGATTTCGGCGTCGGCAAGGGTTATCGGGATATCGAGTTTAAGGGTTTCTGCATCCCCAAGGAAGACGCCCAGGCGCGTTATGAAGAAGCCCTCGAGATCATGTTCAAGGCCTGGCAATCCAAGGAGCGTTTCTCCTATCACAGCGATCTTTGGAATTTCGAGGACATCATTGTCGAGCCCGAACCGGTGCAAAAACCCTATCCGCCGATCTGGACCGGGGCCGGCACGCCGGCCTCCATTGCCAGGGTGGCGGGCGCCGGCTTCAATCTATTGCTGGATCAATATGGCGATTTCGATCTGACCCGCGAGCGCGTGGCGAATTTCCGCGCGGCTTGCGAAGCGGCCGGGCGCACCTACGATCCCATGCAGGTGGGACTGACCCGCGCCGTGGTTATGACCGGTTCCAAGCGGGAAACCGACGAGGCCATGGAAGCCCGCGCCAATCGGGTCGGCGCCATGGACCGCTTCGGGCGCCTTCCGGGATTGCCCGAACAGCCGGCATCCTACGCCGAAAGCGGCCAGGCGCCTGATGACGCGGCAATTATCGGCGAGCCCAACCAGGTGATCGAACGGCTTTTGGAGCTGAGAGAATTCGGCGTGGAATATGTGTTGATGCTGGCCACCGGCACGCCCGAAACCCTTGGCAATTTCGCCGATAAAATTATGCCGGCCTTTGGGCCCGATGACCAAACCATCGGTTCAGCCGCCGAATAGGGCCGCGGCGGCGCCGCCAGCGTAGCCGTCGCCGAGGAAACCGGGATGCGCGGATTTGTATTAGGATTGATCATCGGGCTGATGGCCGGCGTGGTGCTGGCGGTGGCCCAATCGGACCGGCGGGCGGCCAGTGATGCGCTTAGGCCCGGCTCTGGCGGCCCCGCCGAAGACGTGCGTTGGCGTCTGGCCAGCGCCTATCCGGCGGATCTGCCCCATTTGGGCGCCGGCGCCATTGTGGCGGCCATCGGGCGCATCAGCGGCGGCCGTATTCAAATTCAGGTTAAAGGGCCCGGGCAGTTGGTTGCAGCCCTGGATGCCTTCGATGCGGTCGCGTCCGGCACCATCGATGCCGCCTATTCCAGCGCCGCCTATTGGGGCCGGAAATCGCCTTCCTTCGAGATTTTCGCCGGCGTGCCGTTCGGCCCTGATTTGGCGACCTTCCTCGCCTGGTTCGAAAACGCCGGCGGGCGGGCTGAGTACGAAAAATTGTACGCGGCGTTCAACATTCATGCCATCGCCTGCGGCGTCCAGGGCCCGACCGGCGGATTGTTCATCGATGCCGTACAAACCGCCGGCGATCTGCTGGGCCGGAACGTGGCCGCCGCCGGATTGCCGGGCCGCGTGCTCGGCGCCTTGGGCGCCAGCGTCAAGCGCGCCGCGCCGTCCGATCTTGCCGCCGGGTTTGCCGATAATTCCCTTGCCGGCGCCCTGTTCGCGGGCCCGGCGGATGATCTGGCGCTGGGCCTGGGCCGCGTTGCGAAGTTCTACTATTTTCCGGGCTGGAGCCGGCAATCGGGGCTTGTTGATCTGATGATCAATGGCAAACGCTGGGATGCCCTTGATGGGCTGGCAAAGGCGCAACTGGAAACGGTTTGCGCTGAAAACCTGAAATCCGGCATTGCCGATATCGAAGATCTGCAATTCACCGCCCTCAAAACCCTGATCCGGGGTGGATTGCGGGTTGAGCGCTGGCCGGCCCCGTTGGTGTTGAAATTGCGCGGCGCCTGGCAGCGAATTTCGCTGTCGCTGGCCAAGGCCGATCCCACCTTTCGCCGCCTGATCCAGTCTCTGAACGGGTTTGCCGAAGACCGGGCTATCTGGCGGGAGCTGAGCACGCCTCGCCAGGCGCCCCTTAAGCCATCAAAATTGCGGCAATAACTTGAGTTTTCGGCGCCGCTATTTATAGTAAGCGGCAACCGGCGCCGCAGCGCCTGCTTGGTTGGTTAGAAAATTTACCATCGGAGAGAAAAACATGAAAATCGCGCACCTGCTTGCTTCCGCCCTCGTGCTTTCCACCAGCCTGTATGCCGGCTCGGCGCTCGCCGCCGGCGATGCGGCCAAGGGCAAAAAAGTCTTCAATAAATGCAAGGCCTGCCACACCGTGAAGGCCGGTAAACATAAAATCGGCCCGTCCCTGTTGGGGGTCGTTGGGCGCAAAGCCGGAAGCGCGGCCGGGTACAAAAAATATAAGGGCATGAAGGGCGCCGATTGGACCTGGAACGAAGCCGAGATTGCCAAATTCCTGACCAATCCGAAAAAATATGTGAAGGCCAAAGGCCGCAAGCGCACGTCCATGTCCCTCAAGCTCAAGAAAAAGAAAGACCGAGAAAACGTGATCGCCTATCTTGCCTCCCTCAAATAAGCGCGCGCGCAATTGAGACGGCCGGCCGCCGGCGAAGGCGTTGCCGGCCGTCTTGTGTGCGATCGATATGATTGGTTAGAGAGCATTTCATGGACTTAAAGGATTACATCCGCGGCATTCCCGATTTCCCGGTCGAGGGGATATTGTTTTACGACATCTCGCCCCTGCTGGCCGATGCCGATGCTTGGCAGGTGACCACCGGCCGCCTGGCCAGGGCGGTCAGTGCCCATCAGCCCGATATCCTGGCCGGTATCGAAAGCCGGGGCTTTCTGGTGGCGGCGCCGCTGGCGCTGAAACTGGGATTAGGCTTCACCATGGTGCGCAAACAGGGCAAATTGCCCGGCCCGACCATTTCGCTGGAATATGAGCTGGAATACGGCACCGACGTCATCGAAATTCAAGAAGACGCGGTCAAGCCGGGCCAGAAGGTGGTTCTGTTGGATGATCTGCTGGCCACCGGCGGTACCATGGCGGCGGCCGTCGCCCTGTTCCGAAAAGTTGGCGCCGAGGTTGTCGGCGGCGCCTGCGTTATGGAGCTGAATTTTCTGAATGGCCGCGACAATCTAGACATCCCGTTCACCAGCCTGATCGATTATGACGAATAGCCGTTGACCCCCTCCCCCCCCCCGGGGGGCGCGCCAAGTTAGCCAATGATCTGCAATCTGGAATCATTTTGGAAAATCATCGAGGGAGTTGATTAAGGACGATGACGCCAAAAAAACCGCGCTGAGAATGATCCCTTATAGGATTTATGTTTTGACCGCCGAAGACAGCGACGGCAACGTCGCCGCCGCCACCGTGAACTGGGTTACGCAAACCTCGTTCGATCCGCCGCTGGTGGTGATCGGCGTGAAGGCCGATTCCGGCGCCTACGAGCTGGTCAAGAAAACCGGCGCCTTTGCGCTCAACATGCTCGGCAAGGGTCAGCAGGGCGCCGCCTTCGGATTTTTCAAGCCGGCCGAAAATGACGGCAATACGATTAGCGGCGAGGCCTATCACGCAGGCGCCAATGGCGCGCCGATCCTGGACTCGGCGCCCGCCAGCGTCGAATGCAGCGTTGCCGAAATTGTCGCCCGCGGCGATCACCACATCGTCATCGGCGAAGTGACCGAAGCCAACCTGGCGGTAGCGCCCGAAGGCCGCGCCGATGAAGCAATCCTCGAGATGAAGGAACTTGGCGACAACGTCTTCTACGGCGGCTGATAGCGGCAATCTGCCGCGCCCGCCCGGTTTGGCCGGGCGGGCGCTTTTATTCGATAAACATATCCAGACACAAGGCGCCGTCGATTTCGCGGACTTCCTTGCGCGCCGCTCTTGGTAAGGGGATGCCGGCTTCGATGGAATGGCTGAGCAAGGCCTCCAACGCCTGTTCCTCGGGCAGATTGACCGAGCCTTCTTTTTGCTTGGTATAATCGAACAGGCTGAGCTCGTAGAAAAAGGCGTTATCGACGCGGCTCGCCTTGACCGAGACCACATCACCAGCGGGCAGCTTGGCTCCGGAGCTTGCCGCACTGGTTTCAAGCGCACCGCGCATTTCCAATTTGTTAAATGTGATGCGCCGAAATTCCTTGGCCATTCGATCCTCCGTCGTACAAGAGCAATCAACAAGTTGCGTAGCGGCTAGATATTACTTTGATTTAAGGGCAAGGTTGCATCGAGATCAACCCGAATAAACGGCAATGGGGCCATGGCTGAAGAACATTACGCGCGCTTGCGCACCATGATGGTTCAGATCGTTGCCGCGCACGCCCAGGCGACGCGGGAATTCACCGGTCTGGCGGCCATCAGAGGCCGCGTCCTGGGCGCCATGCAAGCGGTGCCGCGCCAGGATTTCGTGCCCGCCGAGGTCCGCGACCATGCCCATTCGGACGGCCCGCTGCCCATCGGCTGGGACAAAACCATCTCGCAGCCCTTTATCACCGCCTTGATGACCGAGCTGTTGGAGCTGGAAGCGGGCATGAGCGTCTTGGAGATCGGCACCGGGCTCGGCTACCACACGGCGCTGTTGAGCCAGCTTGCGCACCAGGTCTACACGGTCGAGATTGTCGAGGAATTGGCCGAGGAGGCGGAGCGGCGTTTGCGGGAATTCGGCTGTGCCAACGTCGCCTACAAAGTCGGCAACGGCACCAACGGCTGGCCCGAACACGCGCCGTTCGACCGCATCATCGTCGCCGCCGCGCCCGAATTGATCCCGCCGCCGCTGATCGGCCAGCTCAAAGCCGGCGGGCGTATGGTGTTGCCGGCCGGCCTTGGCGAGGCGCAGCAATTGATGGTCGCCGAAAAAACCGCGGACGGTAAACTGAGCACGCGGGAAATTCTGGCCGTCCGCTTTGCGCCCCTGGAAGGGACCGAAACGGCGGGCCTGGTTTAAGGAATGATGGAATGAGCCAAGAATTTGAAGGCTTTCCCGCCGGCTTTTTTGATTTTTTTGCCGAGCTGTCCGGCAACAACGAGCGCCTCTGGTTCAACGCCAATAAAGAGCGCTACCGGGCCGAGGTGGTGGCGCCCATTTCCCGGCTGATCGCCGCCATGGCGCCGCGCCTGGAACGCATGTCCAAGCATTTTACCGCCGATCCCAGGCCGCACGGCGGCTCCATGTTCCGCATCTACCGGGATGTGCGCTTTGCCAAGGACAAGCGGCCCTACAAGGAACACGCCGCTTGCCAGTTCCGCCACAATTTGGGGCGCGATGCCCACGCGCCGGGTTTCTATATTCATCTGGCGCCGGACGAGGTGATCTTCGGCGGCGGCATGTGGATGCCGCCAGCGCCGCAATTGAAAGCGGTGCGCGAAGCGATCGCCAAGGATAGCGCGGGCTGGCGCCGGGTGACGGCCAACAAAAAGCTGAAAGAGACCTTCGGCAGCATTGCCGGCGATAGCCTGAAGCGGCCACCCAGAGGCTTCGACGGCGATCATCCGCAAATCGCGGACATCAAGCGCAAAAGCTTTTTTGCCATGCGCCACGAAAAACCCAAGATCGCCGGCTCGGCCAAGTTTCTGGACGAGGTCGAGGCCACCTTCAAGGCAGCCTCACCCCTGATGCGTTTCCTCTGCCGCGCTGTCGATGCCGATTTCTAAGCCCACTTAAGCCATCACGCTATCGCAATACATTCAATCTCGATATCAAAGCCGCCCGGCCAGGAGCCGACGGTAACGAACGTGCGCGCCGGAAAATCTTCGGTGAAATATTGCCTGTAGATGGCGTTCACCCGCTGGAAATGGGCGGCGTTGGCGCACAAGACCTGTACCTTGACCACCTTCTCCATACTCGATCCGGCCGCTTCCAATACGGTTTTGACGTTTTCCAGGCACTGGCGGGTCTGCGCCTCGATATCGCCCTGAACAAATTCTCCGGTGGCGAAATCGGTGGGCGGCTGGCCCGATACGAAGACAAAGTCACCGGCCTTGACGGCAAGCGATAGCGGCGTTTGCGGGCGGCCTTCGACTATTTTTCTGGGCACGTCGATAATTTGTTTTTCCATGGTCTCATCCTTTTCCCTTTGAAATCGGTCCCGGACATACTAGACCGGATGGCTGGGGGGCGCGGCAAGCCCTTGGAGGAATTACAAGGAGCGGCATATGCCCAAATTTTCAGCCAACCTGACCATGATGTTTACTGAAAACGATGATCCGGTGGCGCGCATTGGCGATGCCGCCGATGCGGGCTTCGGCGCCGTCGAGTATATTTTTATCTATGATCTGGATCCGGGCGCTGTTCGAAACGCCATGCATGCCGCCGGCGTCGCCATGTCGGTGGTCAATATCGCCGTCGGCGAGGGTGTGAAGATGGGGCCCCTGGTGGCGGCGGCGCCGGGCAAGCGGGCGGCGTTCCTGGAAAATCTGGAAGCGGCGAAACGCTATTGCGGCGAATTGCGTCCCACCGGTCTGGTGGTGCCCGCCTATACGCCGCCGGATGGGGTCACAAAATCCGAAGCCCTGCCGGTGTTCACCGAAAATATGGAAATCGCCGCCGAGGCGATGGCCGGCATTGGAATTCCGGTGCTTATCGAAGCCCTCAATCCCGATATTCGGCCCAACTCGCTGTTGAACACCACCGCTGAGGTGAAGGCGGTGATCGACGAGATCGGCCATCCCAATCTGGGCATCGAATATGACGCCTACCATTGCTACGTCACGGAAGGTTGCGCCTCCGCCGGCGACATGGCGGCGACCATCGAGGCGCATCTGGATTTGATCGGGAATATTCAAATTGCCGATGTGCCCGGGCGCGGCGAGCCGGGCACCGGCAGCATCGACCATGACGCCCTGTTCGGCGCGCTCGATGCGATGGGCTACGATAAATGGGTGGCGGCGGAATATGAGCCTACCGGTGGCACTTTGGAAACGCTCGCCTGGCGGGATGGCTGGTAAGCGGCCAAAGCGCAATATTCGCGGACGGTTTCGATCATCGCACCGATATCCATGGGCTTGGTGATATAGGCGGCGAAGCCGGCTTGGCGGCCACGCTCCAGATCGCTGCGCATGGCCGCTGGGCTCAAGGCGATGACCGGAACGCTTTGGGTCTTCGGCGAAGATTTGAGCGCTTCCAGAATTTCATAGCCGTCCGGTCCGGGCATCCGGATATCGGTAATGACCAGGTCGATATCGTTGTTGGCGGCCATGTCCAGCGCCTCGCCGCCATTTTCTGCCACCATAAGGCGCAGGTCATCGGCTTGGGTGAATATTTCGGTCATCAACAAGCGATTGACCTGGTCATCCTCGACATAAAGCACTTGTGGTATTTTCAAACCCATGGCTCGGAAATCCCTTGTTCCCCACTGCGTCATGGTGAACAATAATCTTGGCGGTGTTGCACGGAAATTGCGGCGACATTTAAAAATTGTAAATTCATGTAAACAGCGCGGCGAATTCGCGGTCAAAAAAAGCAAAATCAAATGTGCTTTGAGGGGTTTAGCCGGAAACAAGCGCTTGCGTGTCTGTTTCCCGATCAAATCGCTGGACAACGGAGGACAAAATGAATTTCAAGAAATCTTATATTACCATGGGCAGCGCCTTGTTCGTGCTAAGCGCCTGCGCCGGCAATGTGGATTTTGAGCGGGTTGCCAAAATGCCGTCCAAGGGCACGCCCTTCCAAAGCGCCTTGCAAAAGGAATATGTGGACCTGTCCAAGTCGGAATATGCCGAATCTGATATCGGCGATATGACCTTCTTCGCCAAGCGCGGCAAGATGGCCGCCGAAGCGCAAAACTTTGGCCCGCAGATGATATCGGCGCGCGCCTTGCCGGCCAACAAAGTCGGTGCGCTGAGCGGCGCGCGGGCGCGCCTGATGAAGGCGTTGGATCAAGGCGGCCGGGGCCGCGCGCCCAAAGCGGCGGCACGGGCACAAGCGATGTTTGATTGCTGGATGCAGGAACAGGAAGAAAATTTCCAGCCCGACGACATCATCCGCTGCCGCGCCGAATTTAATGCGGCGATGGCCAAATTGAAAATCCCGGTGATGGCCAAGGCCGCCCCAAAGCCGAAACCGATGCCGGCTCCGAAACCGGCGCCTGCCAAAATGCCCGGACCGTTCACCTTCTATTTCGATTTCAACAAGTTCACCATCAATGCGGCGGCGCAAAATTCCATTCTCGATATCGCCGCGGCTCATTTGGGCGCGAAGCCCAGCGCGATTATGCTTGGCGGTCACACCGATCGAGCCGGATCGAGGGATCATAATGACAGCCTGTCCCGCCATCGCGCCCAAACGGTTGCCGCGGCGCTCATCAAAACCGGTATTCCAACCTCCAAGATCAAAGTCGACAGCTTCGGTGAAGCGCGGACCCAGGTCTCCACCGCCGACAACAAGCGCGAACGCTTGAACCGGCGGGTGGTGGTTACCTTCCAGCGCTAAGGGGCGCCGCCGAAATATTCCGGCCATGCGGTCCGATCGGTCCGCATGGCCGTTTCTTCTAAGTCATGCAAATTCCAGGCGGAGGAGATCGTTATGCTCGCCGGCGCCCGGAACCGGGCCGAGCGCGCCCACGTCATCACCTGCAAAGCGGGCCGGCGGCGCCGGGATTTGTATCGTGCCGGCTGGGGTTTGCAGCTCGGCGCGCCGTAAATCCCCGTGCGCGGACAGCCCGGCAACATTGTTTACCCGGCCAAAGGCGATGCCGGTCCTGAGCAGCTTGGCGGCCATGGAGCCGGTGTCCGCCGCGGCAAACTGCTCGCCGATCAGGCGGTCCAACTCAGCCACATTGGCGACCCGGGATTTGTTGTCCTTGAACGGGCCGGTTTCGGCGAATTCCGGGCGCCCCAATATCTTGTCGGCAAAGCGCGCCCATTCCCGTTCGTTCTGGATGGAAATCACGATCTGCCCGCCATCGCTGGTGGCGTAGGACGCATAGGGCGCGATCGACGGGTGGCGGAGGCCGACCCGCCCCGGCGCGCCATCGCCGTAATCGTGATGCAGCAACGGCACCGCCATCCAATCGGCCATGCCGTCGAATAACGAGCAGCTTAAGGATGCGCCCTCGCCGGTTGCGCCGCGCTGAATGAGGGCCAGCAGGATGGCCTCATAGGCGTGCATGCCGGCAGCGATATCGCACACCGATACGCCGACCCGGCCCGGTTCTTGGCGAGAGCCGGTGATCGAGGCAAGTCCGGTTTCCGCCTGCACCAGCATATCGTAGGCCTTCATGTCCCGGGACGGGCCGTCAGCCGCGTAACCGGTGATGTCGCAGGTGATCAGCCTTGGATGGCGGGCGCGCAATTCGGCGGCGCCGAAGCCGGCCCGCGCCGCTGCGCCCGGCGCCAAATTCTGGATGAAGATGTCGGCGTTGGCGATCATGCGGGCCAACAGCAACCCGTCGTCCGGATCCTTGATGTCCAGCTCGATCGATTGTTTGCCCCTGTTGAGCCAAACGAAATAGGCGCTCTGGCCCTTGACCACATCATCGTAACGCCGCGCGAAATCGCCGCCGGCGCGTTCGATCTTAATGACGCGGGCGCCGGCATCGGCGAGCCGCGACGAGCAATAGGGCGCCGCCACGGCCTGTTCCAATGCGACGACCATTAGGCCGTCCAACATATTCGGCATTGTCGATGTCTCCCGAATGGGTATTTATTCAACTGAAGTTCCATAAGTAGATGATAAAGGCCGCTTGAACCATGCCGGATGAGACTTTACGCCCGCGCCGCAGCTTTCTCTATGTCCCGGCGTCCAGAGCCGACCGCTTTCCAAAGGCCATGGAGAGCGGCGCCGATATGGTCTGCGTGGATCTGGAAGACGCCGTCGCCGGTGACGCCAAGGAGGCCGCGCGGCATCAGGCCATCGCCCTGTTTGCCGGGCCGGAAAGGGGACCGGAGCGGCTTTTGCGCATCAATTCCCTGGCCACCGATCATGGCCGCGCCGATCTGGAATCGGTGGCCGCAACCGATCAGCCGCCGGACGGTATGCTTCTGCCCAAGGTGCGGGGCGTGGGCGAAATTTTGCGCGCCATCGACGCCACCAGCCATCACGCCGGCCTGCAAATCCATATCCAGATGGAGACCAACGGGGCGCTGGAACATGCTATCGAGATCGGCCGCGCCCATGCGCGGGTGACCTCGATGGTATTCGGCGGCTTCGATATGGCGGCGGACTTGCGCGTCGAGCCCGGCTGGGAGGCGCTTCTCTATGCCAGGGGGCGTCTGGTGCATGCGGCGGCCAGCGCCGGCATCGATCTTTTGGACATGCCGTTTTTCGGGCTGGACGACGAAGCCGGTTTGCGCGCCGAGGCTGCCCGGGCCAAGACACTTGGATTTACCGGCAAGACCGCGATCCATCCGAGGCAGATCGCCGCCATCAACGAGACCTTCAGCCCGACACTGCAAGAAGCCGCCCGGGCGCGGGACCTGATCGCCAAGTTCGAGGCCCAGGACCAGGCCTTCGTGGTTATCGATGGCGAGATTCTGGAGGCGCCGGTGATCGAGCGGCTATACCGGACCATCGCGGCGGCCGAAAGCATCGGTATCTGAGCGGCCTCATATCTGTTATCATTGGCCGATGATCGAAAGCGCCGCCATCGCCATCGTTACCGCTGTGTTTTTCGGCGCCGTGGTGCTGCCCGTCCTGCCGCGTCTGGCCTTGGTGGCGCCGCACGGCCGCGCAACGCCGCCGCCCGGCCCATCACCGCAGGGCAAAGCGCGGGCGGCAAATTCGGCGCCCATGCGGCCATCGATGCGCGGCATTCGAATTTCAAGCGCCGCTCCCCAAATCGAAGCAAAATTGGCAACCAAGCTGGCGCGCCGGGTGGCGATATTGATCGACCGGTACCCGGAAAGATCGCTGATGGTGATCCGCCGCTGGCTTCACGAAGCGCCGGCCTGATCGATTTTCGCCGATTTTGCCTCCCGATGTAGAAGATAGAGCCCGCTGGCGACAATGACCCCGGCGCCGGTCCAGACGAACGCGCCCGGCAATTCGCCCCAGATCACGAACCCCCAGGTCACTGCCCATATCAGCACCGTATATTCGAACGGCGCCACCACGCCGACGGGCGCGACGACGAAGGCGCGGGTCATGAAGATGTAGCCGAACAGGGTTGCTGCCGCCATGCCTCCGAACAGGACCAAATCGGCAAGCGGCATCGGGCGCCAGACAAACGGCAGGCCTAAGCTGGCGATCACGGCGATGCCGGCCATCAGGAAAAACACCAGCTGGAAGGTGGTTTCGGTATCGCGCAACCAGCGGGCGGTCAGGTTTATGGCGGCAAAGGAGATGCCCGCCGCCACCGCAAACAATATCTCCGGGCGGAACAATTCGCTGCCCGGGCGCATGGCGATGGCGACGCCGGCGAATCCTACGGCGATGGCGGCCCAGCGGTGGCGGCCGACGCGCTCGCCGAACAAGGGCACTGCCAGGGCGGCGGCAACGAAGGGCGATCCGAATATGACCACGGTCACGTCGGCCAGGGGCAAAGAGGAGAGGGCGGTAAACATAAACAGCGGCCCGCACATGCTGACCAAGATGCGCACCCCATGGGCCAAGGGGCGCCGGGTGGTCAATTCGTGGGCCCGGCCGCTGGTCAGCGCCCAGACCAGCATGATCACGGTAATCATCCAGCCGCGCACGGCGATCACCTGGACCGGCGAATAATCAGCGCTGACAAACCATTTGCCAAAGGCGTCGACGCCGCCCATGCCGAGCATGCCAAGAACCATAAAGCCGATACCGGCCAGATTGCGATTGCCGTTGGTTGCCATGCAATCCCAGTATAGCCCGCCCGCTTGGCGGTCAAACAGGCAAGAGCAATTCTGGACAAATAGGAATCAATTTGAGGGATTTCGGCTATATTGGCGTCCAAATCGCATTAAAGGGGAGCCGCCATGAGCCAATCCGATCCCGCCGGTAATCAAACCAACGTCGATGCCTATGCGCCCGCCGAGGTCGCCCGGCGGGTGGAAAGCGCCGGCCTCGCCAAGGTGGACATGGCGGTCCTGCCGACCATTGCTTTAAGTGTTCTGGCCGGCGCCTTTATCGCCTTCGGCGCCATGTATTTCACTATGGTGATGACCGGCCATGGCCTCGGCTTCGGGCCGTCCAGGGCGTTGGGCGGGCTGGCTTTCTCGCTCGGTCTGATCCTGGTGGTGATCGCCGGCGCCGAATTGTTCACCGGCAACAATCTGATCGCCATGGCCTGGGCCGGCAGGAAAACGACCACCGCCAAGCTGCTGCGCAACTGGGCCTTGGTCTATGTGGGCAATTTTGCCGGATCGGCGGCGGCGGCGGTCATGGTATCGTTGTCCGGTATCATGAGCGCCGGCGATGGCCAGATGGCGACGACGGCCATTGCAATTGCCGAAGCCAAGGTGGCGCTGCCCTTCGCCGAGGCCTTCTTTCGCGGCGTGCTCTGCAACGCGCTGGTATGCATGGCGGTCTGGCTGTGCTTCGCTGCGCACACGGTCAGCGGCAAGATATTGGCGATCATCTTTCCGATCTCAGCCTTTGTCGCCCTCGGCTTCGAGCATTCCGTCGCCAATATGTATCTGATCCCGGCGGGCTGGCTGGCCGGCGCCGACGGCGTCACAATCGGCGGATTTATCGGCAATCTTGTGCCGGTGACCCTCGGCAATATCGTCGGCGGCAGCGTCTTTGTCGCCCTGGTTTATTGGATCATTTATTTGCGCGGCAAATAGTCCGGTCCACTTCACAATGTTGTGGCCACAGGAACATTGAAAGGAACTTAGAGGACGGTAGTTTACAAAATAATCCTGACAAAAATTGTCCAACAATATCTTCGGTTAAAGATTTTGTTTTAATATCAAATTATGGGAGATGACTAATGCCTTCAACGAAAACCACTCTGTTGACCTCTGCCGCTGTCCTGGCTGCCGCCTTTACGTTTGCCATGACCGCGCCGCTGTCTCCGGCGGGCGCCAAGGAGCTGAAAATCGCTACCTTCATGGGACCGCCCCATTTCCTCAACCGGGTTGTGTTCACCAATCTCGCTAAAGCCATCGGTAAGGCAACCGGCGGCGAAACCACCGCGAAGCTTTTCGCCAGCGGACAATTGGGCAAGGGCCCGGTGCAGCAATATAAGCGCGTCATCGACAACGTCGCCGAAATTTCCTTTGGCATTCAGGGTTATACCCCGACCATCTTCCAGCGCACGGTTGTTGTCGGGCAGCCGGGCGTCGGCACTACGGCCGGCGAAATCACCAAAAAGCTGTGGAGCGTCTATGACAAGTTCCTGAAAACCGAATACAAGCGGGTCAAAGTTTTGGGCCTCTGGGCCAATACACCGCCGGTGATTATTTCGCGTACCAAACTTGTTACCAAGATCGGCGACGTCAAGGGCATGAAATTGCGCGCCCTGGCGCCGGAAAATATTCCGCAAATGAATGCCTGGGGCGCATCCGGC